>CAZJNY010000117.1:0-2968 GCA_964547405.1 uncultured Flavihumibacter sp.
GAAACTGTGAAAAACTAGATTGACAACATTTAAATCCCAGATCCATGGCCTTACCTAAAGAGCCCAGGCAGAAGATGATCAACATGATGTATTTGGTGCTTACCGCGCTACTTGCATTGAACGTATCATCTGAAATCCTGAACGCATTCAAAACCGTTGACGAGAGCATCCGTACTGCTAACACAGTAGTGGATGAGAAAAATAAGACGACTTACGAGTCGTTCGAAGCCAAGCTGAAGAAACCGGAAACTGCAGAAAAAGCAGCCCTCTGGTATCCGAAGGCACAACAGGCACAAAAGCTGTCTGCAGAAATGTCTAAGTATCTTGATGATCTGAAGACAGAACTGAAAAAAGAATCCAAAGGAGAAAACTTAGGTACTCCTGAAGAGAAGTTCTCTATCGATAACCTGGATGCCTCTACCCGTATGCTGGTGGAAGGTCCCAAGGGCGATGAGTTACTGAAAAAACTGACCGATTTCCGCACACAGATGCTGGCAATCGTTCCGGAGCAAAAAGCAAGCTTTGAAAAGTCATTGCCGCTGGACCTGAGCATTCCTAAGTCTCAGACCGGAAGCACTGTTCAGAACGATTGGAAGTCTGCTTATTTCCGTATGACTCCAACCATCGCAGCTCTTACTATTCTGAGCAAGTTCCAGAATGATGTGAAGAATTCTGAAGCCCAGATCGTTGATTTCTGTCATAAAGAAATCGGTGAGGTGGAAGTTATCTTCGACGAATTCCAGGCATTTGCCGGAACCAACTCTACTTACCTGATGCCAGGTCAGGAACTGGAAATTACCGCTGGTGTAGGTGCTTTCTCCAAAGCAGCAAAACCATCCGTATCTATCAATGGTGCTCCGGTAGCCCTGGGTGCTGAAGGTACTGCGGTTTATAAAACAACAGTAAGCGGTGCTGGTGAAAGAAGTGTAAATGTAGAAGTGAAGTTCAAGAAACCAGATGGTACAGATGCGGTACTGAACAAGACCATTAAGTACACTGTTGGTGTTCCATCAGGAGCTTCAGTATTCCTGGAAAAAATGAACGTAGTATACATGAGTGTTGATAACCCTGTAATGATCTCTGCGGGATCTGCTGGTAAAGAAAAAATGAGCGTAAGCTTCACAGGTGGTGCAATCACTCCTGCTGGTGGCGACCGCTACATTATCAAGCCAAGCAAAATGGGCCCTGCTGAAATTAAAATTACAGTGGATGGCAAAACAAGTTCTTTCCCAATGCGGGTGAAATCTCTGCCTGATCCTACTGCGATGGTAGGTGCCAGCAAAGGTGGATCTATGCCAGCTGCCCAGTTTAAGGCAATGGGTGGTGTACTCGCTAAACTGATGGACTCTGAATTTGATGCCAAATACGATGTAGTAAGCTACGTAGTAGGTGCAAATGGTGGTGCGTTCCAAACTTACCAGCAATCTGCAAACGATGGTCCGCGTTGGAATGGTGGTGCTGCTGCAATTATTAACAAAGCTACACCAGGATCTAGCGTGTTTTTTGATCAGATTCGTGTAAAAGGTCCGGATGGCCGCGTTCGTGAACTGCCCGGTATCTTCTTTAATTTGAAATAAGCAATTGACTAAAACAGGATAAAATGAAAAACCGTATCATCCAATTTTGTTTACTGGTAGCTGTGATTGGCTTCAGTGCAGAAGGTGTGCAGGCACAGCGTAAGCCGAGCCGTACTTCCTCCAAGCGAACCACTACCAAAAAAACCAGCACCAATAAAAACAATACCGGTAATGCCGCCGCTTTGACCCAGGCACCAGCCGTTGATACAACGCCTGCCGCTCCAGTAGAACCGGAATTGAAACTTGGTGATGTACGTAAATCACTCAGAAATGACAATGCCATTGAGCGTAACCTCGTAAAAGAGCGTATTCCCCTGGCGTATGAGCATATCCGGGAAGATGATGCGGTTTACCGCCAGCGTTTGTGGAGGGAAATAGATGTTCATGAAAAAATGAACCTGCCCTTCATGTACAAAGCGGATGACGACAATGGCAACCAGCGTTTCATCAATATTTTACTGGGTTCTCTGAAGAGTGGTGAGCTCACTGCCTTTAATCCCGTTGATGATCGTTTTACCACGCCAATTACACTGAAGGAAATCACCAAACAACTGGTTGGTGAACCCCTTACTATCCAGGTGCCCGACTGGACCAGAGATCCGGATGGATCACAAGGTATCATGAAGGACAGTGTGATCGTCAATGAATTCAATCCTGAAGAAGTTGAAAAATACTGGGTGAAGGAAGAAGTGGTATTTGATAAGGAGTCTTCCCGTCTGCATGTACGCATTCTGGGTGTAGCCCCTTTGAAAACCATTAAAAACTCCGATGGTTCCTTCCGTGCCGTAACACCTTTGTTCTGGGTTTACTATCCAGATATGCGCCCCTTACTGGCCCGTTATGAAGCCTATAATGGTAAAAACTTCGGTGCCCGCATGAGTTGGGAAGAACTGTTCGAAAGCCGTATGTTCGCCAGCCGGATTATTAAATCCACCCTGGACAATCCTGGTGATCAGTTCATCGAAGCCTTCATCAAAGATCCCATCCTCCGTTTGCTTGAGGGTGAGAATATCAAAGAAAAGATCTTCAATTACGAACAGGATCTCTGGTCATATTAAGACTGGAGGAATGGAAGAAAGGAAGAGGGAGGAAAGGAAGAAATTCCTCTCAACATAAAAGAGAAAAGGAGAACGGTAACGTTCTCCTTTTCTCTTTTATATATGTACTACCCGATTTATTCTTTATTATTTACCATCTTTACCTCAACTGCCTTTGTCTGCGGGTTCCTTTCTTCCCTTCCTCCATCTTCCTTTCTTCCCTGCTTCCCGTCTCCTTTGTTTCCCGTCTCCTTTGTTTCCCGTCTCCTTTCCTCCATCGTCCATTCCTCCCTCTTCCATTCCTCCCTCTTCCCTTCCTCCATCTTCCATTCCCTGCCATTCGTCGAAAATGAA
>CAZJNY010000117.1:3068-11479 GCA_964547405.1 uncultured Flavihumibacter sp.
TTCCTCCCTCTTCCCTTCCTCCATCTTCCATTCCCTGCCATTCGTCGAAAATGAAAAAAATACCGTTATCCGGGTATTGTGAGAAATAAAAAATCCTCTACCTTTAACTCGGTTTTTCATAGGATATTGGATTTTAAAAACGGGGCTGGATTTCTATCCTGGCCCCTTTGTTTTTTACTTCAGCCGAACATTTCTTTTCCAGAATTCAACCAGCGCCATCACCATTTTATTGAACTCGTCCGCTTCTGTCGGTTTCGTCAGGTAGGAATTGGCATGCGCCTGGTAAGCTCGTTGGATATCCAGCGGGGCAGAGGAGGTCGTTAAGATTATTACGGGAATAGTGGCCAGCCAGGGCTGGTTTTTAACGAAAGCAACAACCTCATGGCCGTTTTTTCGCGGCAAATTAATATCCAGTAAAATAATATCCGGTTTTTGAAGAAGCGGATCATCAATATAAGACTGTAATTTCTCTATCGCATCCTGTCCATTCCTGGCAACATCTACTCGGCAGGAGGGGTCGTATTCCTGAATCGATTCGGACGTCATCAGAATATCTCCTTCATTATCCTCCACCAGTAAAATATGGAACTCTTTCATGCAGTTAATTTTGATCAGTTATTCGCATCAGTTCCCTTTTTGGGAAGGGTAAAATAAAATGTGCTGCCTGCACCAGGCTCCGACTCAACCCATATCTTTCCTCCCTGCCATTCGACAATTTTTTTTGCTATTGCCAGTCCCATTCCTGAACCAGGTATGTCTGGCGTATAGTTCAACCGCTGAAAAATAATAAATATCTTATCATAAGCATCGGGCTCGATTCCTATTCCATTGTCCTGTACAGAAAATTCCCAGCCTGCTTCTTTTTCGCTCAGTTCAATTCGTATCTCCGGTTTCCGGTCAGGGTGACCATATTTCAACGCATTACTGACCAGGTTTTGCAAAATTTGCTGCAGGGGAATCTTATAGGTTAGAATCCCGGGTAAGAAGCCTGTACTGATACTGGCTGCTTTCTCCTCAATCTGATTTTGTAATAGTTGGGTTACTTCTTTTACCAGCATTTCCGGATTCACCAGTTCTACGGTAGTATTCATTCTCCCTACTCTTGAATATTCAAGCAGGTCAAGGATGATTCCCCGCATCCGCTTAGCTCCATCAACGGCATAATAAATATACTGATTCGCTTTACTGTCCAATTGTGGTCCGTACTTTTTTTCAAGCATGGTCAGGAAGCCGGTAATCATGCGAAGCGGTTCCTGCAGATCGTGTGATGCTACAAAAGCAAACTGCTCCAATTCGGCATTGGAGCTTTTGAGTTCCTGGTTGATTCGTTTTAAGGCAAGGTTGAGATTTTCCAGCGACGCTTCATAGTTTTTTCGTACGCTTATATCAGAAAGTGCGCCCACCATCCGGATCGCTCTTCCTTCTTTTGTGCGTATGAATGTTGATTTACTCGACACATAAGCATAGTTGCCGTCACTTTTAAGGAATCGGAATTCCTTTTCAAAGTAATGGCTCTCCGAATGCTCTATTGCATCTTTCATCTGTAGAGCCAGATCGGGAAAATCATCCGGATGGATCATTGCTTTCCAGACACTGGAATCAGTCCCTTTTTCCTGAACAGGGTAGCCGAAAATTTTCTCAAAACGATCACTCCAGATGATCCTGTTATTCAGAATATCCCAGTCCCAGATGGCATCATTGGTAGCAGAGGATACGCGCTCATACCGGTCATTGGCTTCTTCCAGTTGTAACTGGATCAGTTTTTCTTTATGGATATCCTGGATACTCCCGTAAATCCGGTCGCAACGGCCGTTTTTAAAACTGGCCTGTCCAATCAGGCGAACCCAGCGACCAATTCCCTTTCTTGTCAGGATCTCAATTTCAATATCCCAGGGCTCCTGATCAAAAATGGCAGCCTGTAATAGTTTGCGAACGGTTTCCTTACTGTTTTCGCCAATATATTCAAGCCGGTTGTTTAATTCTAGTTGCTGGCCTGGTTTTAACTCCAGAATATCCTCTGTGATTTTTGAACAAAATATTTTCTTGTCGGCCATATTGATTTCCCAGCTGCCAACTCTTGCCAGTTTGGAAGTATTGTCGATGAGTTCTTCCAATTGCTTCATCTCGGTAATATCTTTACCGTAGGCAAAAGCCTGGTGCTCTTCCCCAAATGATTCGGAAGAACTCCAGGAAATCCAGCGATGTTCTCCCGTTTTGGTAATGTACCGGTTCACAAAATTCTTTGCTTTCTTTTCTACAATCAGCGTTTCACTAAAGGTTCGCAAAGAAAATTCAAGATCATCCGGATGAACAAAATAATGAAAGGGACGGTTTGTTAATTCCTGCGCAGAATAACCCATTAACTGACAGAACGCGGGGTTTACCCGGCTGAAATAACCTTCGGGTGATATGATAGTAAGGATATCCGGTGAACTCTCAAACATCAGACGCATCTCTTCTTCCTGTTGTTTTCGTTTGATTTCTGCCCCTAATGTATGTTGAATGGACTCAAAAATGGATACGGTGAACGCCTCTTCCCCGGTGTTCCAGGTGCGGCCAAATAAGACGGCGCCAACCAACTGGTTGTTGTCGGTTAAGGGTATACCGGAAACAGATTGAATACCTGCATTACTGGCTGCTTCCGCCCGATAAAATTCCCGTTTAATCTGCTCCTCGTCCCAATGCTGCGCTTTTCCGGTTTGCCAGATTTTTCCGGTAAAACCTTTGCCAACACTGATTTCAGTTGTCATGTTAGCACCATAAAAATGAGGGGCTGTTTTTGCTTCCTCGTAATAAGCAATCAGACGCATTTTATCCTTTCGACTGGAACAGAGCCAGATTTCTGAAAGTTCATAGGCGCCCATTTGTGCCAGAAAATCCACTACCTCCTGCAATATCTTTTTTAATGGTTTAGCAGACCTGAACAGTTCTGTGATCGTTTGCTCCAGCTGTTTGCGGTTGCGGGAAAGTTTGGACTCTGAAATATCTCTCACTGAACCGATCATGCGAACTGGTAATCCATCTCTATCCCGAACCAGGTAGGCGATTTCTTCCACGTAGGTAAAAGTTCCATCTGATTTTCTAAACCTGAATTCATTGGTCCAGCTGTTTTGCTGCGGATCTTTCAAAAAGGCATTCCAACGTTGTTCGTGATTGGCTGCATCCTGGTGATGGGTCATGCTTACCCACCTGGATAATCGATAAGGTTCATCGGTTAGAGCATACCCAAACAATCTGTAATAACCTTCTCCCCAATAAAAAATATCCTGTTGAATATCCCAATCGTACAAAGCGTCTTTGCTTGCTTTGGAAATTAGCTGATATCGTTCATTACTTAATTCCAGGTCCTTCTGTGTCTGCACCAGTGCAGTTATATCCTGGCTGTTTACAATAATTGCTTCTCCGGGACTATCTTCTATCAGGTTGGTTCCAACACTCTGTATCCAGCACCAGCTCTTGTCTTTTTTGAGAAAACGGAAAGGAGGTGCAAAAACACTTAATTCATTTTGCAGTCGCTGGAAATTTTCCTGTACGGCACTGCGATCTTCCGGATGCACCAGTTCAAATACATTGGTGCCAATAATGTCAGTGACATCATATCCCATTATCTCCGTAAACTGAGTGGACACACTCAGGTACCTGCCCTGCCGGTCAAGGATCACACAGATATCGGCAGCATCATCCATTAGCGAATTATTTGCAATGGGAAGGGCAGACTGTTTGCTGAGCTGAAGTACAGCCAGAATGGTGTTGTCCTGTATTCCCTTCAATACGGAGAATTCGATAAAAATTTCCTGTTCTTCATTGCCTGTTCTAAATACCAGGGTTTGTGTTCCCCTGATGGGGTTATCCGGACTGACCTGGTCCTGTGCATCGAGTAGTTTCTGACAGTAAGTGAATAATTCGGGATTGTTATCAAATAGTGAGGCAAGTAGCGGGTCTTGTTCAAATGCCTTATTCCTGTATCGGACAGACAGGTTTTTATCCTCCGTGAGTTGAAGCACTACGGCAGGTTTCGGTATTTCATTCAGGATGGGTTCAAACATTACAGTGCAATGTACAATTTGAGGATTAAAGCACATAGGGTCACTGCGACTTATGGAAATAATCCCATACCAGTTTGGCTCTGGCAGCACCAATTTCCTGGCTCAGATCGTCGATCGACTGGTTTCTGATAGCCGTGATACTGCGAAATTTCCGAAGCAACTGTGTGGCCGTTGTTTTGCCAATGCCCGGTATTTCCTCCAGTTCATTTTTAAAAGTGCCTTTGCTGCGTTGATTGCGATGGAAGCTGATTCCGAAACGGTGTACCTCATCACGGATACGCCGGATCAGTTTAAGCGATTCACTGGTATAGGGGAGCCGTAAGGATTCCGAGTCTCCCGGAAAGAATAACTCTTCTTCATTTTTTGCAAGTCCCACCAGGGTCATGCTGCCTGTTAATTCCAATTCTCTTATCGCCTCCATGGCGGCTCCCAATTGTCCTTTTCCTCCATCAATGATGACCAGTTGTGGCAGGGAAGTCTGCTCATCTTTTAAGCGTTTGTACCGCCGGGTTACCACTTCTTTCATGGTGGCGAAATCATTGATACCTTCTACCGTTTTAACGTTGAAATGGCGATAGTCTTTTTTGCTGGCAACGCCTTCCCGAAAACAGACCATGGCGCTTACAGGGAAAGCTCCCTGAAAGTTCGAGTTGTCAAAACATTCAATATGTACCGGTAATTCAGGAAGCTGCAAATCTTCCATTAACTGGTAGAGGACCTGTTTTATTTCTTCCTCCGACTTTCCTTCCAGGTGCAATGATTTTTTTCGGCGAATTTCATCCTGGAAATAGTTTACATTCTTTAGCGAAAGATCCAGCAGTTTCTTTTTATCACCTCCTTTTGGCACGGTGATCTGATAGTCTCTTTCATCTATTGTTTCCTCCTGCCAGCCCGGTAATTCAAAGGGGACAATGATTTCCTGGGCCAGGCTGTTGAAAGAAGTTCTTAACTGACCAATTGCATATAACAATACCTCTTCCTGTGTTTCATCAAGATGGGTCTCCAATTGGATGGTATGCGTTTGAACAATCGTTCCGTGCTGTACCATCAGATAGTTTACAAAAGCTGTATCACCATCTTTGAGTATGGAAAAAACATCCAGGTTACCCAGGTGTTTGCTCACAATCACTGATCTGGCCTGGTACTGTTCCAGGTAATCCAGTTTTCGTTTGAGCATCTCCGCTTTTTCAAACTG
Source organism: uncultured Flavihumibacter sp. (assembly GCA_964547405.1). GTDB lineage: Bacteria > Bacteroidota > Bacteroidia > Chitinophagales > Chitinophagaceae > Flavihumibacter. The sequence continues at coordinate 8,310 of CAZJNY010000117.1, forward strand.
AAGATTTGCTGCATAGTCCTGCATCTCCTTTTTGAGCTGCTGCATTACCGGACCGAGGTTGCCCTTCATAAGATTGCGAAGTTGTATTAGTCCATCCAGGTAGGCTTCTTCCGACTGAAGTCCTTCGCAGGGGCCCTTGCAGTTACCAAGATGATATTCGAGGCAAACCTTAAACTTTCCATTCTGAATATTGGCCTTGCTAAGGTTTAGTTTACAGGTACGGAGTGGTATGGTTAATTTGATAAAATCCAGTAATTCACGAACCCTTCCCACCGATGTAAAGGGACCCAGGTATTCGGAACCATCATTTATTTTTCTGCGTGTAAAAAATACCCGGGGGAAAGGTTCTTTTTTTATGACCAGGTAGGGGTAGGTCTTATCATCCTTCAGGTCAATATTGTAGCGGGGCTGGAATTGTTTGATGAGCGCATTTTCCAGTAGAAACGCATCCTGTTCGGTATCAACAATAGTGAACTCAATCCGGGCGATGCGCTGCACCAGTTCATGTGTTTTATAGCTGGTGAAGGTTTTGGAAAAATAGGAACTGATCCGCTTGCGAAGGCTTTTCGCTTTGCCAACATACAGTAATGTATTGCCGGCATCAAAATATTTGTAAATGCCAGGGGAGAGCGGGATAGTGGATGAAAGTTGTTGAAATTCTGAGCTTGTCATTCCTTATTCTGTTGGATCCCAAACTACTTTAAGTTGTGATAGTGACGGTGGCGCAGAACCGATTTTACTGGTTCGTAAAATCTGGTAATAATGATCGTTATTCCAAAAGAGTTTTTCTTCTATCAGGGTATCTCCTCTGGATATTATTTTTTCCATGTAAATAGTACGAACTTTTTCCGAAAGGGCAGGATCGGGCTGCAAAACAACATCCACCCTTTTCAGCGGCATGGAGCTGTCGCGGGTGAGGTAGTTAAATGTGATACTTGGGATGGATTGGTCGGCAAAACTATTTTCAGTAAAATAGCCGGCAATGGTAGGGTCAGCAAGATCCGGCTCCTGAAAAGGCGCTGCCAGTTCCAGGCATTCCCGGGTTGATAGCAACAATGTGTCTGCACCTGTTGCATCAGAACGATAGAGGGTAACAGGTAACTGGAGGGAGTCAATCAGGTGGAGTTGTGAACGCACATAATCGGCAACCGGGAAATATTTTTTCTCCTCTTTTTCAGCGGACTTATTACTGTCTTTACAACCCATAAAAACCAAAATCAACAACCCTCCGCAGAGCAGTTGTAAACAAGTTGAACATCGCATACGCAAAATTAACGGATCGGACGGGTTATACCGATTTTTAGTCCGTACTCCATCAGGTTTTCCTTAATGGGATAGGCCTTTTTAAAGGTGGACAGCAGGTTGTACCGGAACTGGGGACCAATCTGCCAATTGACTTTACCGGTATTGTAGGTAACAAATACTTCCATACTGCTGGCAAGATTCCAGCGACGAAGAAGGGAAGGCTCGCTTACATAATTACTGAAATCGGCACTCAGTTGAATCTGGTTGGTATTCAGCAGATAGCTGGGTTGAAGGCTGCCTCCCAGGTTTACCTGTAGCCGGTCATCTCCGAATAATTTTAATTCAGCACCAACAGGCATGGATACCTGTAAATAGGCATTGTGTACCCGTTCCGGCCGGTTACCTGCCAGGTTTCTGAGATTGGAGGTAGCTACCATGGTATCCGGACGGAAACCCAGTTCCGGATTCAGCGCAACGGTTGTTTTTTCAGTAGTATGGGCAAATGCACCAATGCTGTATCGGGTAAGATTTAACTGCAAGCCGGTTTTTATTACCAATGCGTTATTCAGCCGGTAACGAATAGCCCCGCCGAACTCAAAACCAATGGCCGGTTTGTGGTCGACAAACTGATTTACATTCAGCCGGCTGACCATAAGTGGTGAATTGCCATAGGTAATCCAGTTTTTACTGTCAAATAGATTCCGGTATCCGACTGAAGGAACGAAATGTATGGAGCTCTCCCATTTTGTTTTCCTGGATGCAGTTGTTTTTATCGGTAACAGGCTGGCAACGGAACTGGCAGGGGTGGATTTTTTGAATAAACTTTCCTTTCGCAGTGATGGCTGTGCTTCCTGGGGTTGATCGGCAATGATCACGGCTTTTTGCTCAACAGTTTCCCTTGCAGCAATAGCAGCAGCTTCGATTACACCCTGTTCTTCTGGTACCGGAGCCGGTTCGCCAGCTGCCAGTGTTGTTTCAGCAGGAACTGCTTTTTTAAAGGGCACACTGCTCAGGTCATAAACCGGTAATATCAGCCGGGGGAGTACAAGATCCCAATGCGACATGGAAAATTGATCAGCATATCCAAAATTAGCCGTGAAGAGCGTGGGTATAGTTACCAGAGAAGGACGTAATTCTCTTCTGATGCCAAGGGGTTTTAATGCAGCCGGCGCTTCAATAGCAAGTGGTGGCATCAATGATTTAGCCCTGAGCTTTGCTATTATATCATCAACTGTAACACTGGGGAAATGATCGTGATAGGAGATCTCTTCGGTAGTGACTATGCTATTTTTAGATGGGGAGGAGGGGATAACCGCGGTGGTGAAAAGCCAGTACATTCCGGAAAGTACCAGTAACAGCAGTATTGCGATCATCAGCCGGCGCTTTCCCGGGTGGAATTTACGGTATACGTTCGTCCACACCGCTTCGGAAGGATACATCCTGTGCTGGTCAGCATTTTCACGAAGAAACTGCTCAAATTCGTCCTCAAAAAAATGTTGCTCCATTGCTCTTCCGGTTAGGGACTCCTGAATTTTCAAACCCTACCCATACTAAGAGTCCTGTTAGCGGCCAAACGCTGCTAGCAAAGACACTTTCTCCTGGGGTTTTGTCATAATTTTTCGCTTAACCAGGATTTCTTCCAGCATCTGACGGGCACGGGTATATTGAGAACGACTGGTACTTTCTTCTATATCGAGTACGGTCGCAATCTCTTTGTGGGAATATCCTTCCAATGCATACAGGTTGAGAACAGTCCGGTACCCGATGGGCAGCATCCGGATGCATTCAATAACCTGTTTTGCCTGTACTATGGATGGTATAGATTCCTCCCGAACCTGCAAACCGGTGGCATGAATCAGATCTACATTTTCATTAAACTTCTTGTTGCGCTTGAGGTGGTTGATACAGGTATGCACCATGATTCT
>CAZJNY010000118.1:0-11435 GCA_964547405.1 uncultured Flavihumibacter sp.
AATCAGGGGTGATAAAAAATTAAGCTCCAGTTTTACCGCGCCTGCTTTGAATTGATAATTGGTTTGAGTGGCACGTATTGTCACGGATTCCTGTCTGGCAACAGCTTCCAGTTCCTGCCCCTCCAGGTCTTGTTCCTGCACCAAGCCGGCATCCAGCCATGCCCCACCGGCGGTATTTTCAACATGGATAGCCAGCAGGTTGTTTTCATTTTTCAAACCTGCTCTTACTTCCTCCGTAATGGGAATATAGATGTACTTTCCTGTCCAGCCGTTTTTTTTATACACCTGCTTACCATTAATAAACACCTCCACATTATCATCGTGGTGCAGTTTAAGATACAATTTCTGCTGACTGATCCTGGGCATATTAAATCGACGGCGCATCCACAGATGTTTGGATTTCCATACCGTTTTTGCCAGGGTTGGATTATCTCCAAAAGGAGCAACAGCTTCTTTCCAATCTTCCTCTTTAAAATTATTGTTCATCCAGTCAGCACCAGGCTGTTTTTCGGTTATACGTGTCGTATAGTGCTGTTCATCACTTGCGGCAAGTACAGTTGTGTAACCGGCTTCTTTTTCACCCATAAACCGATACACTTTCCCATCTACTTTTATAAAACCAAGCAGACCATGATTGGTACCTGTCCAGTGTTTTGTAGGTGTTGCTGTAAGCTCATCCGACATCGACCAGATACTGAAATAGGGATCATGTGTTATCAGCGGAAAGGCCGGCGCCTTTTGGGTTTGCGAAATGGCAGTCCATGCAACGCAGAGGCTACATACTATGGAAAAAACTTTTTTCATCCTGGGTTGATTTGCTTGTGATTATTTTTCTGCCGGAATGGTCAGCGCTACTCCTTCTTTTACAGGTTTCCCAAAATTCGGAGTTCCATCCGGATTCCAGGTAAAGCGCTGGGCCCGGGGCGATCTGAATTTTCCACAGCCTAATCCGGGTTTGGAATTGGCATGATACAATATCCAGTCCTCCTTTCCATCCGGAGATTTAAAAAATGAATTGTGCCCTGTTGCATACACGCCATTTTCCGGATCCGATTGAAATACCGGCTGTGCATGTTTGTACCAGTCTGCAGGATTTAAGGGATCCCTGCCTTTTAACTCCAGTAATCCGAGCGCATACTGATCTGTCCAGCAACCACTGCCCGAATAAACGAGAAACAATTTATTCCCATTCATCAATGCCTGTGGTCCTTCATTAACATCCACATGTGGAGGATCATTGGGATTGTTCAGATCACCAAATTTTTCCCAGGAGAATTGCGGACTGCTGATTTTCACTCTTGGTGAGGAGATCGTTTTCGGATCACTCATCGCTGCTATAAAAATATCCTGTTGTCCATTGGTATCTCCTTCCCAACCCGACCAGATCATATAAAGCTTGCCCTTATACTCGAATACATTTCCATCAATGGCCCATTTATCTGCAGCGTCGCCAATTTTTCCTTTAAACTCCCAGGAATCATTCATGGGGTCGGCTGATGAATTCTCCAGCACATACATGCGGTGATTCTTATTATCGCCATCATCGGCGGCAAAGTAGACATACCATTTGCCCCTGATAAAATGTATTTCCGGTGCCCAGAGCTGTTTTGAATAGTTGGTATTGGGAGGTGGTGTAAAAATTGTAGTCTTGGTTGCCTCCCCCAATTTTGCGAGGCTTTTTGTTTTCCAGAGTACCAGCCTGTTTCCCATGGTATGCATGTAATAATAATATCCGTCCTTATAAAAACTGAACGGATCTGCTCCGGAGGGAAGCAACGGATTGGTAAATGTAGGCTGGGAAATGGCTGTCAGCCATCCACCAACCACCAGCATCACAGCTATGGCTAAACGTAGTACTGTTTTCATATAAAATCTTATTCAACTACCGGAAATGAACTGATCCGCAAACGCGCTGCACCCATAGGAATCAAGATCAGTTCTGAGGATGGTTCAGTGGTGCTAACCGGACTTGCAGGCAGGATTCCGCATAGTCCGTATTGATCGATTGTCCAGCCCGGAATTTTTTTACCCACTGCCCTGATCTCAATAGGAACAGATGTTGTTGTAAAGGGATGATTGTTGGAAGGCCAGGATTTTCTCCTTACTTCAAACGACTCTTCCAGGCGGTTTTTATTCACCAGCAACCCATAGTTCCAGTCGGAAGCCGGATGAATTTCAAAAGAAGGCCATTTATCGGGATCTGCAGTTTCCTGCCAGCGGGAATCACCAATGGCGGTTTCCCGACTGTTTTTCCGAATATAGTCCTCTTTGATCTGAAGGGAATAACTTAAGGGACCGTGGTATACACTTACGCTATTTTTATTTTTCTCCCATTGCTGCACCCGTAACTCCATGGGAAGTTCCAGGGTGACTTTGTCTCCATTTTTCCAGCTTCCATCTATTTTCAGGAGCCGCGCCCTGTGCTGTACCGGCACCAGTTTTCCATTGATCCTTACCTGTGGACGTTTACACCATTCAGGCACCCGGAGATACAGCGGAAAACTAACCTGATTGGGTGCAGATACTACAATCTCGATCTGCTCTTCAAACGGATAATTGGTAGTAGTGCTAAGCTGAACCGTAGTACCATCTCCCACTTTCGATTTCAGCTTTCCTGCTGTATACAATTGCATGAACAATCCATTATCAGGAGTAGCCATCCATGCATGTTCCGCATAATAGACCCAGCCGGCTGTATGGTTGTGCTGACAACACCTGCTGCTGAATGGATTCATCATCAGAAAGGGACCGTTGTTATCAATTCCCGGTGCATGATTTTTTGAATCACTGAGCACCATATTAGGAGCTGTTAAATAACGCAGGGAGCGATAATCAGGCATGAAGGCAGCAGGAAATGTATTGAAGGCGACGTCTTCGGTATTATCGGCCCAGAAAGGATCACCGGAGATTTGCATCAGCATGTGATTGGAGGTCATCTGTTCTACCAGTCCGCAGGTTTCTACTGCCTGCCTGGGATCATCGTAACCTTTTCTCGCATTTTCATCTGCACCAAACATACCACCGGGAACCTGTCCATACAGGGAGCGGATTAGCCGGAAATTTCTATAGCTTGCCTGCAGATCTTCGCTTTTCAGACTTTGCTGGTAAAAAGTTGCGGGCTCCCGAAAACATTGTGCAATGTTTACATTGTGCCAGTTCGGAAGCTTATCCGATTGTCGCCAGTCTGCTGTGTTTCGATCAATTTTTGTTGCGAGTTCCAATAACCAGGCATGGCCTGTCCGGTTATACAACCAGTACACACTGGTTAGGTTATCTCCTCCCCTGCTTTTTTCCCAATAGTCTTCCAGAAAATTTTCATCCGGCAATTGCAATTGCCAGCGGAAATATTTTTCCATGAAAGAGAGAACTCGTTTATCGCCACTGAATTCATAGTAAGATTGGAGGCACCAGAGCATGGGCATATTGGTCCAGAGATCACGGGTGCCATTCTTGATCACAAGCGGACCAAAATCACCATCGGGGCGTTGGTTATTTAGGACCTGTTCAATCCAGAAACGGGCTTCCCGGATCATAGATTCATCCTTGAGCATATATCCAATATTGGCATAACCTTTCAGCCAATACGGCAATTCTTCCCAACCATAAGCCCCTTTACCGTCTTTATTGATCCAGGCATTGTCTTTTTTCGACAACCAGCTGCTGATTTCACCAAGATGACCGGTAAGTCCGTCTTTTTGTAATTCCAACTGTTTGCGAAGCCAGCCGGCCGGCTGAAAAGCCGTAACCGGAAGCTTTACAAAATGTTCTCGTTTCAGTGGCTGCCTGTTGCCCGTATAGAATTCATTCGCCCTGTTAGTTTCCACCTGATCAACAGCTTCAACGTTCAGTTTTTGAGCGAAGAGGCTGATCTGGGTGATGCATAACATAGCGGGGAAAATGATTCCTTTCCGCCAGTTCCAACTCATAAGCCGATTTATTTCATATTAACCAATCGGATATTGTACAGTGGAGTATGTACTTTTTTCAGATCTGCTACAGGCACTTTAATGACTTTTCTGTCGTAGGTCATTAATCCGTTTGTTTCTACTTCCACATCGGTGGTTTGTGTATAAACGGCAGCAGACAATCCTTTTTCAATCAGGTGAGGAATAGCACCCATGAATTCGGCATACCGTTTGAACATTTCCTCACTGGATTTGAAACTCTGGTAGCCCCAGTTATTTTTATCCTGCCAGGTATGTTTTTCAAGCGGCAATCCCAATCCACCAAACTCCCCGAGTACAAGAATCCTTTCCTTTCCAAAGAGAGCCGGATCCGGCATCAAAGGTTCCGGATAATTATGCAGATCAATGATATGGCCAACTGATTCAAAATTTCCACCACTTGCTGTATTAACCAGGCGGGAAGGATCATGCTGCATGGTCCAGTTTACGATTTCCGTTGTTTTAAATTGTCCCCATGCTTCATTGAAGGGAACCCATACCACAATGGAAGGAAAATTATACAGATCATCCATTATTTCTTTCCATTCTGTTTTGAAGATGGAAATGGATTCCGGTGTGCGGTCCTTATCGGTAGCACGACCATAAATGCCCGGGCGCATTTCCCAACGGTTACCCATATCACCACTCGGCATATCCTGCCAAACGAGTAAGCCCAGTTTATCGCAATGGTAATACCAGCGTGCGGGTTCAACCTTTACGTGTTTACGAATCATGTTGAAACCCATTTCCTTTGTTTTCACGATATCAAACAACAGGGCTTCATCAGTTGGTGCGGTGTATAATCCGTCGGGCCACCAGCCCTGGTCAAGCGGACCATACTGGAACACGAAGGAATTATTCAGCAGCATGCGCTGGATACCGTTTTTATCAGGCACCATGGAAATTTTACGCATCGCGAAATAGGAACTGATTTCATCCACTGGTTTATTTTTCCGGAGCACTGTTACTTTCAAATCATAGAGAAACGGATTTTCGGGTGACCATACCTGTGGGTTGGTGACAGACAGGGTAACCTGCTGACCGGGTTCCGCTTCCTGCTCTGCTACTTTGGTTGTACCGTTCAGTGCCGTAATCAACAGTTTATCTCCAGGCTGCGCATTCACCAGTTCCGTTTGAATGGAGACCTGCTGTTTGTCGAGGACTGGTGTTTGGCGGGTAGAAGCAATATAGGTAGGTGGCACCGCTTCCAGCCATACTGTTTGCCAGATACCGGTAACCGGTGTATACCAGATACCATGCGGGCGTTTCACCTGCTTTCCTCTGGGCTGGGGACCATCATCAGAAGGATCCCATACCCGAACCACCATCTTTTGATCTCCCTTCTTTTTTAAAGCAGCAGAAATATCAAAACTAAAAGGGTCATAACCACCTTTATGTGATCCAACCAACTGGTCGTTGATATAGACATCACACTGCCAGTCAACCGCGCCAAAATGAAGCAGAGTTTTTTTGGATTTGAAACTGGAGGGTAGTGTAAAGCTTCTTTCATACCAGAGAACACTATCCTTTCCAACAGTTTTTCCTACACCTGACAAAGCAGATTCTATCGCAAAGGGAACCAAAATTTTGCCATCGAAAGCTGTGGGAACAGCTTCTGTTGCCAGCGGCTGAACGGCGTAATTCCATAAGCCATTCAGGTTAACCCAGTTACCACGAACCAGTTGAGGGCGGGGGTATTCCGGGAGTGCATTTTGCGGAGAGAGTTGCGCTGCCCATGGGCTCATGATCTTGTCACCTGCCGGTTTCCAGGCATCCTGTGCTACTGCTGAACCAAAGAATGAAATTGCTACTGCCAGCGCTACCAATTTTCTTGTACCCATCATTTTACTGTTGAATTAAGAGAGAATATACTAAAATTTTCTACAAATTAAGTTTCACTACCTGACTGTACAGGCGGTCTTCCACACCTGATATTTTTACACCGATGCGTGCAAATACATAGTTCTGAGCCGGTGTCATAGCCGGAACATTTACCTGCAGAGAGATGGCATTCATGTCCGTAATGGCACCACCACCTATCTCCTGCTGGGCAATTTTATGATCACCTGCAGCGGATACAAACTGTGTTTTGTTGATGTAGAGTCCCACATTTTCAATATTCCTGGCAAGCGCCGGATCGGTAATGATTTTATTCAGTCCGAAGCTGGCTGATACGGAAGAACCACTTGCAGTAACATTGTCGTTGGTGATCATGTAGTAGGGAGTAACTTCAATATCTCTTGTTTCCGAACCTTTCAGGTTGATAACAAGTGTATCTGCTGCACCAGCGGCTGTTTTTGGCCAAAGGAATGGTCCCTGTCCGTTAGGAATAATCATTTTATATTCACCATCAAACAGGAGGGCATTAAAACTTCCGTCCTGTGCAAAAGAAGAAGTAATGGGAGCAACCAATCCGAAACCAAACTGGAATAACTGGTAGGTCACCTGGTTGTATTCAAATCCTAAGGGAGTACCCTGATAAACCAGCCGCCCTGAAAACTTGGACTTGGGCTCATCGAAATTATCCTTCTTGCAGGCTACCAGTCCAAAAAAAGCAGCCGCCATCAGTATATAAATTGCATTCTTTTTCATGACATTCTGATTTAACAATTATTGATTGGGCTGTCTAACAAGTTTGGGGTTGGCGGCGATTGCACCATTATCAATTTCCGTATAATAGTTACCCAGCAGGAATCGGTTGGAACCGGTAACCAGGGCAGGTTTAACTTCGCGGAATATCCATTTTCCATCATTTGGATTACCAGGATTCACATACTTGTAGGGCCAGAGTCCCCAGGGTTGTGTATTTCTTTTGGTTGCGGAGCCGAGGTTTGCCTTCAGATCCGACAGGTCCATGGTATTACCATCCCAAACGATATGTGCCAGTCTCCAGCGCTTCATATCATAAAGTGTATGTCCTTCGAAGGCCAGTTCCACTCTGCGTTCGTGAACGATCCGGTCAAAATTAATATCACCTGCTGTAAGTGGTGTGGTGAGTCCGGCTCTGCTGCGAACCTGGTTCATATAAGTAGCTGCCAGTTCCGGCTGCCCAAGTTCGAAAGCTGCTTCCGCTGCATTCAGTAAAACTTCAGCATAACGGTAACGAATAAACGGCACATCACTACCCCGACCACGTCTGCCTGAACCAGGGGTCTGATCAATCCATTTGCGAACATAAAAACCGGTTTGCGTACGGAATTCAAGACCGTTCACCGGACCATCAATTCCAGGAGATCCACCCACATTTCCGCTGGCATCAATAGTGCCGGCAGAGATATCCAGACGCTCTCCTTTGAAGATTGAATTCGGAATCAAAACAGTACCTGCCAAGCGGGCATCCCTACCCGCAAATATATCTTCCTGGTTGGTATAGAAAATCGGATTTCCGCTTCCATCTGTAGTGGGCAGGGGAGCAAAGGTTCCATCCAGTAATTCAAATGCCTGCACCAGGTTCAGAGAGGGATTCAGGCGACCAGCATCACCACCTTCATCTGAAACAGAGTAGGGCTGGTTGTTGGTCGTGTACGCATGTGTTTTACCACCGAAAGCCCGGAAGTCTTCAATAAAAATAGCTTCCTGATTGGTAACTGATTTATCAGTGAAAACAGCGGCAAAATTATCAGACAAATTCGGCAGGGAAGCATAGAGTTTATAGTTCCCGGCTTCACCATTAATGATTCGCTGGGATGCATCCAGGGCTTTTTCATAATAAGCGGTTGCCATGGAAGCCGGAATTCCAACTTCCCCTCCGGGCAGGGTTACTGATGGCGTAGTTGAATTGTATTTGGCAATGGAAGCCGCATACAGGGCTGCACGTGATTTCATCGCCAATGCTGCACCGCGGTTGGCTCTGGAGCGATCCGACAGATCTGCTGGGAGATCATTTAAAATAGCATCTGCTTCACTGATCACGAAATCATACATTTCGTGTTCCTTTGAACGGGCCGTTTGCAGATAGGTAGGATCGCCTTTGTAATCGTACTGAAGTGGTGCCAGGATCAGTGGCACACCACCCATACGTTTGGTCATTTCAAAATAATAGCTGGCACGCAGGAATCTTCCTTCCGCCATAAACCTGGCTTTCACTGCATCATTCAGGGCAGTGGATGCTTCCAGGCGCTCGATGAAAAGGTTGAGTTCCCGTACATATCCATAATCCCATACTCTCCATTCGCCATAACCCCATCCATTTCGCTGAACAATGAAGTTGCTGCCATTTTCAGAAGGAAAACTCTCACTGAAGTCAGCAAAACTTCTCCATCCGTTATCAAGGGAAGAGAAATCAAGATAACGGTTGTACAAATCACCCAGTACAGAGATAACAAGTGCCGGATCTTTAAAGGCGGTTTCACTTGGAATTACAGAAAGAGGTGGTATATCGAGGAATTCGCTGTCTTTTTTGCAGGCGCTGAAACCCACCACCAAACATATTGCTGCTAAACTTATTGACTTTTTCATACAATTTTTTCTAATGGTGATACGATTAAAAACTGAGGTTTACACCAATATTCACAACCTTGTTCTGCGGGAACTGAAGACCGTTTTCATCAACGATTTCAGGATCAATTCCGAACTCACTCAGGTTATCAATAGAGAACAGGTTATAAGTATTCAGGTAGAAACGGGCACGTTGAATTTTAGCCCTGCTTAATATGGAAGCAGGAATGGTATAGCCAAGTTCCAGTGTACGTGCTCTTAAATAGCGCACATTGTGTGCCCAGAATGTTGAGTTTCTGTTATAGTTACTGTGACCACCAAAATTGAATCGGTTGGCCGGATATTTACCTGCTATCCATTCACTGTTCGGGTCATACATATCAGCCCGGTGCCAGCGATCGGTAAATATTTTGTTGAGGTTACCATTGTTCTGGAATGCCCAGCGCATTTCCCAGTTCTGGAACCAGGTATAACCTGAAGCACCGGAGAAATCAGCTGTGAAATCAAAATTCCCATAAGCCAGTCCAATATTGAATCCGAAATTGACATTCGGTTGTGCGCCACCGCCATATCCGATTGGACGCTGGTCAAAATCATTGATCAGGCCATCGCCGTTCAGGTCTTTGTATTTGAGGTCGCCGGGAATCAGGGTTCTGTTTCCTAATCCATCAACATTTACCGGGTGATTGTTGATTTCATCATAGGAAGCAAACTGACCATCCGCTATATAACCCCAGGAGATATTGGCATAGCGGTTCACCGTTGAAGCGCGGTATTCCTGCCAGGAGTTTTCAAACCGGGCCATGTAGATATCAAGGATCTTGCGACGTGCGTAGGAAACGTTACCACCTACATTGTAGCGCAGTTTGCCAATCTGATCTGTCCAGCGAAGAGAAAGTTCAACACCTCTGTGCTGGTCGCTGTTCAGGTTCTCTGACGGTAAGGTATAACCGAGTTCCCAAGGCATCACCACATCATTTTTAGGAGCCGGCAATCCTGTTCTTTCCCTGTTGAAATAATCAAATGTACCGGAGAGTTTATTCTTCAGTAACTGGAAATCCAGACCAATGTCGAAAATGGTACTCTTGGTCCAGGTAAGATTGGTAATTGGAATACCCTTGTCTCTTGACACAGTAACCGGGTTGCCATTGATGATTGCGGTACCGGCATTGTAGTTATAGCCTGGCAGATACGCAAACAGAGGTACAACATAACTTCCGTCAATATTACGGTCATCACCCAGGGTACCATACGAGGCCCTGAATTTAATATCGTTCACAATATCTGAAGAACCAATCAGCCGCTGCATCCAGGGTTCTTCTGTAATTCTCCAGCCTGCTGAAACACCAGGGAAATAACCTACCCGGTTTTCCGGTGCAAAAATTGAAGAGGCATCTCTTCTGGCGGAAGCTTCAAAGAAATATTTATTGGCATAGCTATAAGAAACCCTTCCGATATAACCGATCCTGGCCAGTTCAATCTGTTCATCCTGATACTGATCAGTAATCGGGAAATAAATCAGTGGCAGGTTATTGGAAACAGGGTTGGCATGCAGCCAGTTCCGGATACGTTTGTTTTTAATTCTTTCAGAAACAGCAGTGGCACCAACGGTGTGTTCGCCAAAGGTTCTGTTGTAGTTCAATTGCACCTGAAAATTCGTGTTCTCCTGTTTTACCTGCTCTCTTTCTCTCCAGGGGTTGGTTGCACCACCTGTTCTGTCGTAGGTGTCTGTATCCGGACGATAGGTATACGCATCATATGTATACTCCTGGTTATTCAGCAGATGATCCGCGATATAATAAGAGTAAGATGCTTTAGCCTGTAAGCCTTTGATATAGGGAACATCGTATTCTACATTAAAGATGGATTGCAATACTCTCCATTCAGATTTCAGTTTACCGGAAATTCTTTCATTCAGAAACGCATAGTTAGTTTCCAAATGCTCACCCATATCATTCAGGTACAATGGATTGTCATTCGCATAAGGACGCTCCAGAGGTGTATTACGAAGAACCGCGAAGCGGGCCAGCCAATAGTCATCACCACCCGGTACACCAGGGTTCTGCCTGGTTTCAATCCGGCCATTGATATTGGCCCCAACACGCAGGCGGTTGTTCAGTTTCGCTGTTACATTCGACTGAATGTTGGAACGGTTGAATTTGTATTCACGACCCATTACAGAATTCTGGAAAATATTGGAAGCAGATACATAATAATTTACCTTATCAGAACCGCCGTTGATATTTACGTTCACAGAGTTTTGAGACGCATTTTTTCTCAGCACATAATCACGCCAGTTGAAGCTTCTGTACTGAGGTCCGGCTTCCGCACCAATTTTATATTTATCCAATTCTTCCTGTGTAATACCGGTACTTCCAAAACGATTGATTTCAGCATCCGCTTTGTAGCGCATATAATCATAGGAGTTCGTAAGCACATCCGGAAAGCGAAGCCAGTTCTGCCATCCCGAATAGGCATCTACATTCACATTGTTTCTTCCGGTAGTACCTCTTTTTGTAGTAACTACCACTACCCCGTTTGCAGCCTGAACGCCATAAATAGCTGCAGATGCATCTTTAAGGATGGTAATACTTTCAATATCGTTGGGGGAAATGTTATTGAACTGACCTGCATCCTGCTGAATGCCATCGATTACATAAAGTGGTGTACCCATGTTCCGGATCTGGATATTAGCGGCTGCACCGGGGCGACCGTCGGGCATCCGGAAGGTTACACCGGGTAATTTACCCGCCAGCGTGGAGCTAACAGTAGCGCCCGCATGAACGTGATCGATGTCCTTTGAGGTAATCGTAGAAATTGCACCGGTAAGGGCTTCTTTTTTTCTGGCGCCATACCCGATTACTACTACTTCACCCAGGTCTTTGTCGAGCAAGTCCATTTCAATGTTCATGTTGCGCTGGATTCCAACCCTGATTTCAAACAGCTGGTAACCTACCGAAGAGAACAACAGCACTGATTTTTCACTGGCAACAGTTATGGTGAAACGCCCGTCCACGCCTGATTTCACGGCATTCGTGGTAGACTTTTCAGCAA
>CAZJNY010000119.1:0-11328 GCA_964547405.1 uncultured Flavihumibacter sp.
GCTGGCAGGCTACCCGCTGGCTGAATATCGGATTTTTTGAAGCCGTTGTATTTGGCCGCAAGAACCGCTTTGATTTCAGTTATCTCAATCCGATTATTTTCTACCGGTCGATTGAACAGCAGAATGGGAGTCCGGATAATGCCAATGTGGGACTGGATGTAAAGGCAAATATTGCCAAAAGGGTTCAGTTGTACGGGCAACTCCTGCTGGATGAATTCAAACTGAGTGAAATAAGAGGAGGCAATGGCTGGTGGGCAAATAAATTTGGCCTGCAACTGGGGGGTAAATATGTAGACGTAGCCGGAATCAAAAACCTCGATATTCAGGGTGAATTGAATATTGTTCGTCCGTTTACCTATAGTTTCCGCGATTCTGTTGGTAGTTATGTTCACTACAATCAACCCCTGGCGCATCCGCGTGGGGCCAATTTTATAGAAGCCGTTGGCATTGCCCGTTATCAGCCCCATCCCAAACTTACGCTTCAGGGAAAGCTGATTGTCTGGAAACAGGGACTTGATTCAGCCGGTATAAACTTTGGCAGCAGACCAGCAGCGCTTTATACAACCCGGCCTTTTGAGTATGGATGGGATATTGGTGAGGGCAGGGCTTCCAGCGGGGTAAATGCATCTCTTTGGGCAGGGTATGAACTGAAAGAAAATCTTTTCATTGACGCCAGCCTGATGTTGCGAAACCTGGATGTACCGGATGATGCCCGGTTAACAAGGAATAGTACTATATTCAGTCTCGGCCTGCGTATGAATATGTTCCGCCGGGAATATGATTATTAAATCTTCTACCATACAACTGCTCCGGTTTCAATTTTCTTTCTTTTTGTTACCGGTGTATGTATTTGGAATCAGTCAGCCTCTGGATACCAACTGGCCAAGGGCGGCACTGCTTTTCTTTATTTTGCATGTCCTGGTTTACCCCAGCAGCAATGGCTATAACAGCTATATGGACAGGGATGAATCGCCGATTGGAGGACTCGAACATCCTCCGGCACCTGAACGCGAGTTATGGACAATTACCCTGTTCATGGATCTGCTTGCTGTAGGCCTGAGTTTTTTACTTTCCATTCCATCAGCCCTTGCTGTTGCTTTTTATATTCTTGCTTCCCGTGCCTATAGCAGCAGGAAAGTCAGGCTGAAAAAATATGCCTTTATCGGATTTCTGCTGGTGGTTTGTTGCCAGGGTGGTCTGGTCTTCTGGCTGAGTTATCACGCTTCCCATGCAAGGCTTAGCATGCAGGTTCCGGTAACGGGTATCCTTGCTAGTACCTTATTGTTGGCGGGGGCCTATCCGCTCACCCAGATTTACCAGCACCGGCAGGATGCTGATGATGGAGTAACGACCATCAGTATGCGATTTGGCATTCGGGGAACATTCCGGCTCTCTGCCTTGTTATTTACAGTAGCATTCCTTGTACTGGGACTGCATTTTGGATTGCAACTGGAGTTAAACCGGTTCCTGGTGGTACTGTTTTTGTTTCTTCCGGTAACCGTATATTTCCTCTGGTGGGCCCAAGCAGTTTGGAAAGATCCGTCTAAAGCGGATTTCAGGCACCTGATGAAAATGAATATTATTTCGGCTATTGGTTCAACAGCCGCATTTGGAACTTTATTAATCTGGAAATTACTTGACTGATATATTATCCATAGGTACCGCTCTTCCTTCTTTCCGTCATTCACAGTCGGATATTCTGGCATTTATGCAACGGGTATATGCGCTGGATGCAGTGGAGTCGAGAAAACTCCGGTTTCTGTACCAGCAAAGTGATATCCACTACCGCTATTCTTTTATTCCGGATTATAGTAAACCGATGCGGGAATGGAAATTTTATCCGGCGGTGGAATCGCTGGAGCCCTTTCCCAATCTGGAATTACGGATGTCGTGGTACCAGAAACATGCAGCATCTCTTTCAGTGGATGCCATTCGGGATTGTCTGCAACATCATCCGGGTGGTACCGCCCGAATCACCCATCTCATAACCGTCAGTTGTACGGGAATGAGTGCACCGGGTCTGGATCTGCAGGTGATGGAAATGATGGAATTGCCAAGAAACCTGCACCGCACATCGATTAATTTTATGGGATGTTATGCAGCGCTGCATGCCCTTAAACAGGCAGACAGTATTTGCCGGGCCGATCCGGAAGCGCAGGTGCTTATTGTGTGTACAGAATTATGCACCCTGCATTTTCAGAAAGTACCCACACCGGATAACCTGGCGGCATCACTGCTTTTTGGCGATGGATCCGCCGCGGTATTGGTGGGTGGCGGCAAGCAGGCCAACTCCCTGGCATCCATCCGTGGATTTTATGCGGAAGTAGTGCCCAAGGGAAAACGGGATATGAGCTGGGAGTTATCCTCATCCGGTTTTCTGATGACACTCAGTGGGTATATACCGGAATTGATTGCTACGGATTTCAGACCTCTGCTGGAACGTGCCATGCAGTCCTATAAGCGGGAACTTGGTAGTATTTCGAACTGGTGTATCCATCCGGGAGGGAAACGGATTCTGCAGGCTGTTCAGAAATCCCTGCAGCTGGAGGATGGATCGCTGGATGCCGCAGGATCGGTATTGCGGGAATATGGAAATATGTCTTCACCTTCCATCCTGTTTGTGCTGAAACGATTGATCGAATCCGGAAAAAAAGGAGCTTCGCTGGCAGCAGCATTTGGCCCGGGACTCACCATGGAAACCTGCCTGCTTGAAATAGCTGAATAATATGTCAGACCGCAGTTATCAGAAAGAGTTGTTGGATGACCTTACGGTTCCGTTTGAGGAAATTCAACTTAATATGCACGAGCTGAACCTGATCAATCACTGGCTGGGAGGACATCGTATAACACTGGAAGGGATACGGAAACTACTGGGGAAGCAGTTATCCGGGAATCCACTGGTGCTGGAAATCGGTTGTGGCGGCGGCGATAATTTAAAAGTAGTAAACAGGTGGGCTGTTGCGAAGAGATCAGGCCTTCGGCTGGTTGGAGTAGACATCAATCCGGCCTGTATTGCCTACGCCCGTGATGCATTTCCCCGGGCAGATTACCTGGTATCGGATTACAGGCAGACAGGTAAGGACATTCATCCTGATGTGATTTTTTCCTCTTTATTCTGTCATCATTTTACCAATGACGAACTGGTAACACAACTTCGGTGGATGTATGAGCGGGCAGAAATTGGATTTTTTATAAACGACCTTCACCGGCATCCGCTGGCATATTGGAGTATTCGCCTGCTCACCTCTCTTTTTTCAAAATCCCGGCTCGTTCGACACGATGCACCAGTATCGGTAAAAAGAGGGTTTACCCGCAGCGACTGGAAAGCGTTGTTACAACGGGCAGGCATAAGCGAAGCTGAAATTCGCTGGAAGTGGGCATTTAGATGGTTGATCATAGTTAAAAAAAACAGCCATGCAGGATCCAAACCAGTATGATGTAATAGTTGTAGGAGGAGGGCTGGCAGGTTTGTCTGCAGCCATTCAGTTAGCCGGGAAAAACTACCGGGTGCTGCTGATTGAGAAAAATTATTACCCCTTTCACCGGGTATGTGGAGAATATATCAGTGAGGAGAGCCGTCCCTTTCTGGAGCGTTTAGGGATTCCCGTTAGTTCCATGCAGCTGCCCGAAATACGCCGGCTGCTGGTGACTGCTCCGGATGGCACAGCCTTATCTGCCCAATTAAAACCAGGTGGATTTGGCATCAGCCGGTACTGGCTGGATGCCCTGATGGCAAGTCAGGCCAAACAGGCCGGGGCTATCGTTATGGAAGGAAAAAAGGTGCAGGATATCCGGTATAAAAATGGCTGGATGGAAGTTCAGGTGAGCGGTGCCGTGATGGAAGCCCGGCTGGTGTTGGGATGTTTTGGAAAACGATCGGCGCTGGATCTGAAGATGAACCGCTCTTTCACGCTGGAAAAGCCTGGCAAACTCAGCAATTTTATCGGGGTTAAATATCATATTAACTGGGATGATCCGGAGGATCTTATTTCACTCCATAATTTTAAAGATGGCTATTGTGGTATCAGCCGGATTGAAAAGGACCAGTATTGTTTATGTTATCTGACAACAGCGAACAATCTGGGGCTCAGCAATAATTCCATCGGGCAGATGGAGAAAACTATTTTATCCGTCAATCCGTATCTGTCAAGGATTTTTAATGAGGCAAAAAAAATCAGGCAGGAACCGGTAAGTATTGCACAGGTATCCTTCGCGCCAAAATCACAGGTGGAGAACCATGTATTGATGGTGGGGGATGCAGCCGGATTAATTACTCCTCTTTGCGGTAACGGTATGAGTATGGCATTGCAGGCGAGTTATCTGGCTGTTGAGGCTGCTGTACCCTTTCTGGAAGGCAGCCGTTCCAGAACGGAAATGGAAGCAGCGTATACCAGAAGCTGGAGGGGGGCATTCGCTTCCCGATTGCGCACCGGACGGATTATTCAATCCTTTTTTGGAGACCCCTGGTTGTCAAAAGGTCTTATTTTCGCAGGAAACAAATTGCCGGGATTAACCCGCTGGCTGATCGGGAAAACTCACGGAGAAAAATATGTATGAACCGGATATCCGTTGCTATGAAGCATATCATCCTGTTAATTGCCACTACTATTGGATTTACCAGGATACTGGCACAAGATTATCATGCCATAACCGGGTCAAATTATGCAGGGGCACTCAGTGTGCACAATAACCCGGCTTCTATTGTGAATGTTCCCTATCCCTGGGATATAACGCTGGCGGGTTTGCAGGCAAAATACCAGACCAATGTGATCCGGGTGGTTAATTATTCGCTGCTCTCTTCTCCGGCATCCTCCGAGTTTTTTATAAGCAGTGGTGCATTTGCCCGCAAAGGCAATGAGCAATTGAACCTGAACCTGCTGAATACCCGTCTTGCAGTAGGAAAGAAAACGGTGCTCGCATTGGGTGCCAACCTGAGATCATTCGCCAATATCAGTACTTCTTCCTATAACTATTCAGACAGTATAGAAACAGTGAATGAATTGTTTGCACTGAATCCTGGAAATACACCATTGGAAGCAAGGATGCGGACCAGCAGTTGGGTCGAATTATATGGAGCCATCGGCAGAACGCTTTTTGATGAGCCGGGATTCCGGATCAACGCGGGACTAACGATGAAGGTTAACCGGGGAATCGGTGGTGCGCGGCTGGAACTGGATGGTATGTACCGGGATCGTACGATCGTCAACGGAACGCCTCAGTATGCACTACGTGAAGGGCAGTTTGCTTATGGCTATTCATCCACTATTGATCGCTGGAATTCAGGCCGCACAACCACTGAAAACCTGCGGGAGGTACTAACGGCATCGCGTATGGGATTATCGCTGGATGCCGGGCTGGAATTGCTTATTAAACCACAGGGCGAGCCCGGCTTTATGGAGGATGAAGAAACCTATTATGATTATGATTGGAAGATCGGCGCCTCCCTGCTCGATCTGGGTTATGCGTTCTATGCATACAGTAATAACAGCCGCGCAGGCCGCATACCGGTTACCGGTCTGGATGCAGATCGCCTGGATCAGGCCTTTCTGGAAAGTATTCCCAGCATGGAAGCCTTCAGCGATTCTGTACAGGCTGTTTTTGATGCCCGGAGGCTTTCCGGAGAATTCCGGATATGGGCACCCACGCGACTGGTACTGAATGTGGATCGGTTTATCAATAGTGCCTTTTATGTGAATGCAGAGCTAAGTGTGAATGTGATCAGTCTGTTGGGGGATAAACGCCTTTATGTAAAAAATATGAATGCCATTCGGGTGACACCCCGTTGGGAAACCAGACGCTTCGGGGCCTATATACCCTTCCTGTACAATGCGCAGAATCAGTTCTGGGTAGGTGCAGCCATCAAAGCCGGTCCCCTGCTGCTGGGAGTACATAACCTCGGTAATGTGTTTGGCAAAAAGTCGATGGCAAACGGAGGTGGTTATATCGCCATAACTATACGTCCGGGTAAACGGGTGACAGGAGAAAAACGGGACCGTGGACTTGATTGTCCTCCCTATTAGTTAAAAGTTTCAATAACTATTGAAAGCAGTCGGGGATTCTGTACATTGCCATATGAAACTGGAAGCAGCGAAGGCGCAATTCATACAGACCTGGGGATCACTTGCCACGCAATGGGGGATCAACAAAACCATGGCCCAGATTCATGCCCTGCTCTTAATTACACCAGATCCTGTAAGCCAGGACGATCTGATGGAAGAACTAAGTATCAGCAGGGGCAGCGCCAATATGAATATCCGGGAATTGATAGACTGGGGACTGGTGGATCGTGTGGTAGTACCAGGTGAGCGAAAGGAATATTTTCTGGCAGAAAAAGATATATGGAAAGTGTTTCGCCAGATTGTAAAAGAGCGAAAAAAACGGGAGTTGGAACCGCTGTTGAAAGTGCTGGAGCAATTGCAGGAGGTAGAAGGGGATAAGAAAAACCGGGAGGCAAAAGCATTCAGGGATACACTTGGCAATATTCACAAATTTGTAGGTCAGGCTGATAAATCACTCGATACGCTTACCAGGGCTGATGAGAACTGGTTTTGGGGAAGCCTGATCAAACTGATAAAATAAAAACCTATGTCGGATCCTAAGAAAACACTGGTACTGGGAGCATCGGAAAATCCTTCCCGGTACAGTAACCTGGCCATTCAAAGTTTACAAAAATACCATCATCCTGTGGTTGCCATCGGGAAGCGGCCGGGAGAAGTAAACGGCGTACACATTCAGACCGATTCTCCTGAGCTGGAAGGAATTGACACCGTAACCCTGTATCTCTCCCGGGAAAACCAGGAAGATTATATCCCTTATATACTATCGCTGAAGCCAAAGCGAATTATTTTCAATCCCGGGGCGGAAAACCCGGAACTGGCAAGGCTTGCAAGGGAAAATAACATCTACCCTCAGGAAGCCTGTACCCTTGTTCTGCTGAGTACCGGTCAGTACTGAGTTAATCTTTTTATAACACAAACATTCTGTTTAGGTAACTGGGTTTTTCGGTAAATTGGGAAAACCTATTAATATGTTATGGAGAAAATTTAACGGCGACACGATCGAGCTTCCGATCCGTGACGCTGTAGAAAGAGCCATTCGTAAGGAAACCGAAGAAGGCTATCGCCTCAAAGTATGCATCGGTACCGATTCCCAGGTAAAAGGATCAGAAACAGAATTTGCCACCGTGATTGTTTTTTTACGGGAAGGACATGGTGGATTCATGTTCATCCACAATGAAAAAACCCGCCTGAAGTATTCTATCAAGGAACGTATGCTGGTAGAAATGGCCAGGAGCATCGAAATCGCTTACGAACTTTGCGGATTGTTTACCACTTACAATGTTGACATGGAAGTACATGCCGACATTAACACCAACCCGCATTTCAAGAGTAACGATGCGTTGAAAGAAGCGATGGGTTATATTCTGGGAATGGGTTTTGCGTTTAAAGCCAAACCGGAAGCCTTCGCCAGCAGCAGCTGTGCCAATAAGGTTGTAAACTAAGCTGACTGCCCAATTGCCCTGTTCAGGTGGTGTACACACATCGCTAAGGGCGTTGTCTCCCCTCTTCAAAACTGCTGTTCGCTTCCGCAATCATTTCCAGAATCTGTTTTCTGCCCGTTCCTTTAATGGCGCTGGTTACTACATGGGCAGGTAAAAATTGCCAGGTTTCCCGCATGGCATCCAGGAAGTCGCGAATATTTTTGGCAACTACCCGTTGAATTTCCTTATCAGACTTGGTGAA
Organism: uncultured Flavihumibacter sp.; assembly: GCA_964547405.1. Lineage (GTDB taxonomy): Bacteria > Bacteroidota > Bacteroidia > Chitinophagales > Chitinophagaceae > Flavihumibacter. The sequence continues at coordinate 7,743 of CAZJNY010000119.1, forward strand.
AATCAGCGTGAAGGGAACTTCCCATTCGCCCAGTTGGTTAACGAATTCCAGGTCAATGGCCTGCGGACTGTGCCGGCTGTCGATCAGGACAAAAACCATCCCCAGGTTTTCTCTTTTTCGCAGGTAGTTTTCAATCATTTTCTCCCATTGGCGGCGTTGGTTCAGTGAAACTTTCGCAAAACCGTAGCCGGGAAGATCTACCAGGTACCAGCGGGTGGTGTCTTTAGAACCTTCCGCCGGACTGGATAAAATAGTGAAATGGTTGATCAGCTGAGTTTTTCCAGGGGAGCCGGAGGTTTTCGCCAGCTTCTGGTTCCTGCAAATCATATTGATCAGGGAGGATTTGCCCACATTGGACCGTCCAATAAAGGCATATTCAGGCCGGTCGGGTGCCGGGCATTTTTCCACTTCGGGACTGCTGATCAGATAAACCGCTTGTTGGATGTGCATGGCGCAAAGATAGGGAGTCGGACTTCCGTCTTTTTCCTTAATTTCGGCCTCTCATAAGCAAACGAAAACTAAATATTTCATTCAGATGGCAGAAGTGATATTGATGCCCCGTTTGAGCGATACCATGACCGAAGGAGTTATCGCAGCCTGGCACAAAAAGGTAGGAGATGCTGTGAAGAAAGGGGAATTACTGGCAGAAATTGAAACCGATAAGGCAACAATGGATCTGGACAGTTATAAGGAAGGCACACTGTTGTATATCGGCGTTCAGAAAGGCGAAAAGTTACAGGTGGATGACCTGCTGGCAATTCTCGGCGAGCCCGGTGAAAATATAGACGGACTGGTAAAAAGTGGGGGAGCTGCTGCTGCTGCCGGTACTACCGCGGCGGCTGAAACTGCTCCTGCGCCTAAGGAAACCAGTGCAAGTCCTGCCCCTGCTGCAGCTTCAACAATGGACCTCAGCAAGGCAGAAGGTGTAATCCTCATGCCCCGTTTGAGCGATACCATGACCGAAGGAGTAATTGCTGCCTGGCATAAGCAGGTAGGCGATAAGGTCTCCAAAGGCGATGTGCTGGCAGAAATTGAAACGGATAAGGCGACCATGGACCTGGAAAGCTATAAAAATGGCACTCTTTTATACATCGGCGCACAGAAAGGGGAGAAGGTTCCTGTAAATGCCCTTCTTTGTGTGATTGGTGAGGCCGGATCAGTGGATCTGGAAGCAATTAAGGCTGCAGCCAGCGGCGGACCGGTATCCGGCTCTACCACGGCGGCACCTGCACAGGAAGAAACTGCATCCGGTGGATCAGGGTCTTCGGCTGCCGCCCAGGAATCAACGGGTAAGGACCGCTTGAAAGCATCGCCACTGGCCCGTAAACTGGCTGCTGAAAAAGGGATCAACCTGCAACAGGTGCAGGGATCTGGTGATGGAGGAAGAATTGTGAAATCGGATATTGAAACCTTCCAGCCTGCTACAGCTGCACCAGCTGCTGCCGCCACTTCCGCCAGTGCTCCTGCTGCCCAGGCCGCAGCTACCAGCACCACTGGAGGAACCGGACTGGTTAGTTTTGAAGATCGCCCTGTTTCGCAAATGCGTAAAGTGATTGCCCGCCGCCTGGCTGAAAGCAAATTCACGGCTCCTCACTTCTACCTGACCATGTCAATTGATATGGATAAGGCAGTTGCAAGTCGCGCTCAACTCAACGAACTCGCTCCTGTTAAAATATCATTTAATGACATGGTGCTGAAAGCTGTGGCAATTGCCCTGAAACAGCATCCAGTAGTTAATAGCAGCTGGCTCGGTGATATTATCCGGACCAACCACCATGTTAACATTGGGGTAGCAGTAGCCGTTGATGAAGGTTTGCTGGTGCCGGTTGTTCGCAATGCGGATACCAAGGGACTTGCCCAGATCGCTGCAGAAGTAAAAGATTTTGCAGGAAAGGCAAAAGCAAAAAAACTGCAGCCATCTGATTGGGAAGGCAGCACGTTTACCATCAGCAACCTGGGAATGTTTGGTATCGATGAATTCACAGCGATTATCAATCCTCCGGATAGTTGTATCCTGGCGGTTGGTGCCATTCAGCAGGTTCCTGTGGTGAAAAATGGGGCTGTTGTACCCGGTAATGTAATGAAAGTGACTCTGAGCTGTGATCACCGCGTAGTGGACGGAGCTTCCGGGTCTGCGTTCCTGCAAACTGTAAAAGGATTGTTGGAAGAACCACTTCGTATGCTTATCTGATCAGATCAACCTATAGGTTTTTAACAACCCGCCGGATCCGGCGGGTTTTTTCTTGCCCAGCCCCAGCTGGAATACACCAGAAATCCCAGGGCCGCAACAAAGAGCGCAGGTAACACCATGGTGGCCGGTTTAGCCGGATTCGGCAGTCCCTGCCAGGATGGTCGGTTTTCTGCACCGGGAATCAGTTCCAGCAGATCGGTCAAATCATCCGACTGGAAAAAATAGCCGATACCCGCTTTGTGCAGGCAGGGATGATCTCTGCGGCTGGCAGTAACATAAATAATATTTGCTGCAGGAAGTTGGTACCGGTCATGTATATGCGAATAAAGAAATTCTTTTCCGTATTCATTTCCCTGCCGGAAAAATGGAGCGATTTCAAGATCGCCGGTAATAATTCCGTCATCCAGTACCAGTTCATTACTCAACACAAAATCAATTCCGAGTTTGTTTTTAATATGGCTGGCAACAAAGGAAAATAATTCAGATACCAGCCCGATTTTGTATCCCTGTTTTTTTAGTTGCGTTATAACTTCTGTAATCCCATTTACCAATGGCATATCATCCGCGATTTCAAGCAGGTCTGGCATGCGAACTCCTTTAAACCGGGCAGCAATGGCGCTAAGTTTTTCATCTGCCGGATCGGCACTGGATACAATGGGCAATAATTCTTCGGTTAGTCCTAACCGTTGGGCCGCCTCAGCCAGTAAGCGGCCATCCAGCACTACTTCATCCATTTCCAGCAGTGCCATTTTCTGAATATTTTCTACCGACTCCAGTACGGAAGATTCTAGTTGCCGGCTGATGAGGTTGATCTCCCCGATGGTTGCCAGATTTTGAAGTCCCTCTGCATCTGCCTTTCGCAGAATCGTTCTCGATACCTGTTTGGACATTTTTCCCAGTTGTTCCAGCGTTTGCATGGCATTTTGAACCCGTCCAATATTCACCTGTTCAATTCTGGCACCCAGTTTATGTACATCAATCAGCAATCCGATATCGACTCCGTAATCTTTTTCAAATCCAACCTGTAAGAGTAATTCCTTTTTGGCTGCAATCATTCCACTTAATGGCTGATCCAAATGACTCAGATCGGGGAATAATATACTCAAAAGTGGTTTCGCCACCAGTTGGGTTACCCGCCCCGCCTGGCGGGTAAAAAAGGACTTTACAAAATCGGCCCGTCCTTCGAGGATGGGAGTAGCCAGCAGGTCTATAATATTGGGTGGGTAGGTGGTGATATCCCCATCCAGATAAACAATCGTATCATATTTGGAAGCCAGTAATCCTTCCCGCATGGAAAGTCCCTTGCCCCGCTGGCTGCTGGTGAGAATACGAACGGATTCTTTCAGGGCTTCGGCGATGGTATTATCCGTTGAATTGTCGTCTACTACAATGATC
>CAZJNY010000120.1:0-11247 GCA_964547405.1 uncultured Flavihumibacter sp.
CCTTCCTGCTTCCATCCAGAAAGCCTTCGCCATTAATCCGGCACCAGGATCAACTTACCTGGATGCAGAGCATATCGTTTTCCTGATGCAGGAGAACAGGTCCTTTGACCATTGTTATGGAACCCTTCAGGGTGTAAGAGGATTTAATGACCCCAGGGCCATCACCCTGCGCAATAAAAACAAAGTATGGGCTCAGACTGATGCCAATGGAAATACCTATACGCCTTTCCGGCACGACCTGAAAGACAGCAAAATCACCTGGCTGGGGTCCCTTCCGCATGGATGGAATGATATGACTGAAGCCCGGAATGAAGGGCATCACGACAACTGGCTGGAAGCCAAAAAACCAGGCAGAAAGGAATGCCAGGGGATGCCCCTGACCATGGGCTATTTTGACCGCCGTGATATCCCGTTCTACTATGCATTGGCAGATGCATTTACGGTTTGCGATCAGCATTTCTGCTCTTCCCTGACAGGCACCACTCCCAACCGGCTGCATTTCTGGACTGGAACCATCCGCGAAAAACATGATCCGAATGTTATCGCCAATGTATACAATTCAGATGTGGATTACGGCAAAGAAGCCTCCTGGAAAACCTTTCCGGAATACCTGGAAGACAATGGCGTATCCTGGAAAATCTATCAGAATGAAGTGAGCCTTGAATCCGGCTTTGAGGGAGAAGAAGAAGACTGGCTCGCTAATTTTACTGACAACCCGATTGAATGGTTCAGGCAGTACCAGATCCGTTTTGCTTATGGGCACCGGCAATTCCTTCCGAAAGCTGTTCAGATACTTCCTGGGAAAATAAAAGAAATGCAGGATAAAATCGCAGCCACTCCTGCTACTGATCCTGGCTTACCCCGCCTGAAAAGGCAATTGGAAGGACTGGAAAAAGGATATGCCTATGCGCAAAATGCAGTTAAAGAATTTACCCAGGAAAATTATGACCGCCTGAGCCAGCGCGAAAAAAACCTGCATGAAAAAGCGTTTAGCGATAACCGTAAGGACCCGGACTACCGGAGCCTCGAATCGATCACCTACGATGATAATGGTACTAAAAGATCCATGAACATTCCCAAAGGAGATGTCTTGTATCAATTCAGGGAAGATGTGAAAACCGGAAACCTGCCCGCAGTTTCCTGGGTGGTGGCTCCCTCTAATTTTTCCGATCACCCCGGTTCACCCTGGTATGGCGCCTGGTACCTGAGCGAAGTAATGGATATACTTACTCAAAATCCGGAAGTATGGAAGAAGACCATTTTCATTCTGAACTACGACGAAAACGATGGTTATTATGATCACGTTCCTCCCTTTGTTCCACCCAATCCCTACCTGCCAAATAGCGGAAAAGCATCGGCAGGAATAAATTGCGAAGAAGAATATGTTCACAAATCACAGGCCTGGATGAAAGATCCTTCCAAGTCAAAACACCTGGAAGGGCCAATTGGTCTTGGATTCAGGGTTCCACTGGTAATTGCTTCACCCTGGTCGCGCGGTGGATGGGTGAATTCAGAAGTATGTGACCTCACTTCCCCCATTCAGTTTCTGGAACATTTTCTGTCGCACAAAACCGGAAAGAAAATCTATTCTGAAGAAATTACGGCATTCCGCAGAACCATCTGTGGCGACCTGACTTCTGTTTTTCGTCCATATAACGGCGAGCAATTGAAAGCACCGGAATCCGTAGACCGGATCAGCTACCTGGAAAGTATTCATAAAGCCCAGTTCAAAGAAATGCCGAAGGGATTTCATAAACTGTCTCCGACAGAACTGGCTGCTCTGAATGCCGACCCAATGGCCAGTCCTCATGTACCCGTTCAGGAAAAAGGTACCCGACCAGCTACCCCCATCCCCTACCAGCTTTATGTAAACGGTCAGTTACGAAACGGTCAGTTGGAGCTCTCCTTTGAAAACAGAAAAGAGCAATATGGTGATAAAACAAGTGGCGCAGCATTCATTGTATACGATGCACTAACAGATGCTGCTCCGAGGAATTATGTTGTAAAGGCGGGTGATCGGCTAAGCGATACATGGAATACTACATCCGGAAAAATTCACCTGCGGGTTCATGGTCCGAATGGTTTTTATAGGGAATTTAAATATGGCACATCCAATCCCGAACTGGAAGTTTTGCTCAGCTATGAAGAGAAAAAAGGCAGCAAACAGTTAAGTGGAAATGCGGTACTGCTGATAAAAAATGCTTCCTCAGGGACACAGACAATCGAAATTACGGATCCCAGTTATAAAGCAGCACCTGTTACTAAAACCCTTACTGCCGGCAAAGCCACCAGTGTGGTAATTGATCTTGGTAAAAATAAAAACTGGTATGATCTGATCGTTCGTATCAAAGGGAACAACAGCTTTGAACAGCGTTTTGCCGGACATGTAGAAAACGGCCAGATCAGTACTACTGATCCATTGATGGGAGGCGTAGTTTGATGGCGTTATAACGAAGAGATTTTAACGGAAGTCATGGTTAGTGAACCACCCACCAGCTGATCATTAAAAAAATCAATCGTATCGGAAGGGCCTTGTAATGCGAGTGAATAGAGCAAAGGCAGATAATGTTCCGGTGTTGGAATGGCAAGCTGTGCTTCTTTTCCAAGAGAGCTGTAATCCATCAATGCCTTATGATCACCAGCATTTATCAGGGATTTAAAGAGTTCATTGGCTGTAATTGCCCAATCGAATCCAAATCCGGGATCATCCAGGCGGTCCCATGCAACCATTCGAAGATTATGTACCATGTTTCCGCTGCCTACAATCAGAACACCTTTTTTGCGCAAGGCTATCAACTCCCTGGCCAGTTCATAATGAAAAGATCCTCCTTTGGCATAATCAATACTTAATTGTAAAACAGGAATGGTGGCATCTGGGTACATATGCCTGATGATGGTCCAGGTACCATGATCCAATCCCCAGTCGTGATCCAGTTCTACCTGTGTAGTGGTAATTAAACTGGCTGTTTCCTTAGCAAGTTCCGGAAAACCGGGTGCGGGGTATTGAACTGCAAATAATTCTTCCGGGAAGCCACCAAAATCATGGATGGTTTGCGGGAAATCCATCGCTGTAATTTTTGTGCCTCTAGTAAACCAATGTGCGGATACGACCAACACTGCTTTGGGTGTTGGAATTTCAGTTGCCATTTGGGTCCACCGGCGACTGAATTCAGTATCCTGGATACCATTCATGGGTGATCCATGTCCGATGAAGAGCACCGGCATCTGAAAATCCAGATCGGGAAGTGCTGAGGCAAAGGTTCGAAAACCTGCAAAACCTGTAGACATAAAACTTTTAAATAGATTGCTGATAAGTATCCGGTTAAAACATAGCCTGGAGACAAAACTACCAAATAACAGCAAGAGAATTTTAATACAGAAAGGTACAATATCTATGAAGGAGAGATCGTTCCTGACGAAACCTGAAGCCAATCCTATGACAAAACAGCTATACCCTTATTTCGCCTTATTGGTAGTTTTACTTCAATCAGCCTGCGCCAAACAAACGCAACCACCTGCAGAAGAAAAATGCCAATTTACCGGCATTACAACTTTTCACGAAAATTTAAACAAGGGATTAACCTATCAATATGATGAAGCAGGCAGGCTAATTTATATTGACAACAATTATGGTAGTGATGTTGCCATAACCTACGAAGCTTCCAAAATAACCCTGTTTTATTTACCAGTCGAAAATGGACATCATATTGTATTTTACTTAAACAATGATTCGCTGGCTACTTACGCAGAAGAATTCAATAAAGACAGTTTGCATACTACCAGATACTTTACCTATACGGAAGATGGATACCTGAAGCACTTAAAAGAACTATCAAGAGGATTAGAAACAAATTACACGGTTAGTTATTCAAATGGAAATATTACAGAGGTGGAAAGCAATTTTAGAGGATTGATTACCACAACTTCCTTTGAATATTTTGAATCAATCAATACTCACTGGAATTACCAGTTGAAATTACCATTTGTGGGAAATTCCACCTATTATCCCTGGTTAGGAAAACCACATAAAAACCTGCTAAAATCATTTAAGGTAATCAACTTTCCTTCCATGGCGTTTGAATACACTTATGAATTAAAAGAAAATGGACTGATAAACAAACGAAGTCAACATTCTCAGTTTGGGACCAGCGAGCTTTTAATGCAGTACCAATGTAATTAAGCTGCATTCATTCTTCATAATCAGGCAGGTATCACTTTTTGATCGGTATAACTCGCGGACATGATGGATATGGACGATAAAAGCCTAATAAATCGCCACAGCTTCAACCGACGAATTAAGACCAGATCAAAAATGAGTACTTTTAAGAACCTTTTTTCAACCTGATAAACTTCACATGATAACCATAGATAACTATCTGGATAGCCATTTTATCCATCGCAGCAATTGGCTGAGAGCGGCTGTTTTAGGCGCAAATGATGGAATTATTTCTATTTCAAGTCTGGCAATTGGGGTAGCAACCGCCAGCACTGAAAGGGATCCAATTCTGCTGGCAACGATTGCCGGATTAGTAGCGGGTGCGCTATCGATGGCTGCTGGTGAATATGTTTCGGTGAGTTCCCAAACCGATATTGAAAAGGCAGATATTGAACGAGAAAAATTGGAGTTGGAACAAATGCCTGAAACAGAATTATCCATTCTGGCACAGATCTATGAAAAGCGGGGATTAAAAAAAGAAACCGCCTTACAAGTGGCGAAAGAGTTAACCGCAGCCGATGCGCTTGGAGCACATATCCGCGATGAACTGGGCATCAATGAAATCAGCCAGGCAAAACCCATCCAGGCAGCTTTTGCATCGGGTGCAGCATTTACGGCCGGGGGTGCTTTACCGCTACTGGTCACCTTATTTGCGCCCGTTTCCAACATGGAATATTTTCTTTATGGATTTACGATGCTTTCTCTTATTATCCTTGGAGCCGTTTCCGCAAAAACCGGTGGTTCAGGTGTTGGAAAAGCGATCCTTCGAATTGTTATCTGGGGAACGATTGCCATGGTATTATCCGGGGCGGTTGGGTATTTGTTTGGAGTAAAGGTGTAGGATACGTATTCTACCTGAAAGATTACAACAACAACCTTTAACTTCATTAATTGAAAATAAACCCTATCTAATGAATAAGATTTTTTTTAGCCTCGCGATTTTATCACTTGTACTCCTACTGCAAAGTTGTCAAAAAGAAACAACAGTAAATAACACGAAAACCTGCCTTCACACAAAAGAAAATCTGATAGTAGACAGTACCATCGCTACGCTTACCTATCATTATGATGAATCGAATCGATTGATTTTTATAGACCGTCCTATGGGTAGAGATGACAGCATTTCTTACTATCCGGATAAAATAACCGTTTCTCATACACCCGGAGAAAATGAATGGTATGTAGAATTTATCCTGAACGATGAGTCACTGGCCGCGACCTGCGAAATTTACCTGAATGGCTGCATCAATACCAAACGATATTTTACCTATACAGCTGACAGGTATTTGGCAACTATGAGAGACTCCAGCAAATCAGGAATTATAGATTATACGTTATCCTATACCAATGGGAATTTAACATCATTTGAAATACTGAATGATACTATAGTCTCCGTTGCCCGGTTGGAATATTACCCCGAGGATGTAAAATTCTGGACTTATCTGCACAACTATTATTTTGTGGGAAATGCCGTTTATTATCCCTGGTTGGGGAAGCATAGTAAAAGTCTGCCGAAATCGATCCGATTTGAAAGGGGTAATGGTTTCAATACCAGCTATACGTATGAGCTGGATGAAAGAGGATATATAAATAAACGCACGCGGATCCTGGATGATTTCAATGCCAGTACGGAAGCATTTTTCGAACATGAGTGCAGATGACATAAAAAAACCCTTGAAAGCTACTGCTATCAAGGGTTTCCCTTTTTATTCCGTGCCCAGGACTGGATTCGAACCAGCACACCTCGCGGCGCCGCCACCTGAAGACGGTGCGTCTACCAATTTCGCCACCTGGGCATCCGTTTGTTGTTTAACGGGGTGCAAATATAGGAAAACAACAATTCCTTCCAAAAAATCCAGTACGAGATTCAAAAGTTTTTTTACCCGTCGGGTACCCGACGGGTATTTTTCCAGCCAATCATGGTAACACCCAGCACCACGAGCAAGGTTCCCAGGAGCTGGGGGGTATGGATGGGCTCTCCAAGAAAGAAATAGGCCTGCGCAATCGTGGAAACCGGGCCGATAGAGGAAATGATGGCGGCATTGTTACTGCCAATTCGTTTCATGCCCGCCGTTAAAAAAAAGGATGGCAATACCGTAGCAAAAATCGCCAGCAGCAATCCGAACTGAACCTTCTCTGCCGACCAGTCGAATCCACCTATCCCCTTCTCCACTAAATAATGAATAAATATCCCGCCAGCCGCTGCTAACATGGCATAGGCATTAAAACGGGTAGCCCCCACTTTGGGAATCATCTTTCCGCTACCCGCCAGGTAGGCCGCATAGGTAATTGAACAAATAAAAATCATGAGAGAGCCGAAAAAGAAACCATCTTTTCCATAATCAAGCTGCAGTTCTCCATAATAGGCGATGCCAATACCCAGGTAGGTGATCAGCAAGGCCCAGCCCTGCCGTTTGCTCAATTTTTGCCGGAATAAAAAATAGTTGATAAAGGCCGTAAAGCTCGGATACAAAAACAATATCAATCGTTCCAGCGCAGCAGAAATAAACTGCAGTCCTATAAAATCAAACCAGCTGCTCGCATAATAACCGAGCAAGCCACAAACTATTACCCAAAACCAATCGCGCCGCGATACGGGCGTACTCCCCTCCTGGCGGCTGTTCCACCAGGCCACGGCAATAAAAAAGGGAACTGAAAACAACATCCGCAACATCAGCAGACTAATGGCATCAATCCGCACTTCGCGATAGGCCAGCTTCACCATTACCGCCTTGGTGGAAAACAGAACTGCACCGGCGAAGGTTAATACAAACCCCCACCAGTGCAGTTGCTTATTGCTGACCCCGCCCACTTACACGCTCACGTTAAAATCACGCAAGGCATCATTCAGGCTGGTCTTTAAATCCGTGCTCGGCTTCCGCTGTCCAATGATGAGTGCACAGCTTACCTGATAGTCACCGGCTGCAAATTTCTTGGTATAGGAACCAGGAATAACCACCGAACGTGCCGGCACTCTTCCCTTGTATTCGATCGGTTCAGCACCGCTTACATCAATAATTTTTGTGCTTTGCGTCAGTACCACATTTGCACCCAGCACCGCTTCTTTCTCTACAATTACACCCTCCACCACAATACAACGGGATCCAATGAAACAACCATCTTCAATGACCACCGGAGCTGCCTGCAGGGGTTCTAATACGCCCCCAATTCCTACGCCTCCACTCAGGTGTACGCCTTTACCTATCTGTGCGCAACTGCCTACCGTAGCCCAGGTATCCACCATCGTGCCTTCATCTACATAGGCCCCGATATTTACATAACTTGGCATCATCACCACATTGCGGCCCAGAAAAGCGCCATAACGGGCAATGGCATGCGGAACAGCACGAACACCCAGAGAAGCATAGTTCTTTTTCAGCAACATCTTGTCATAAAACTCAAAAGGACCGAGTTCATAAGTCTGCATCTGCTGAATTCCAAAATACATAAGGATAGCCTGCTTCACCCATTCATTCACCACCCATCCGTTTTCACCCGGACCAGCCACTCTCAGACGTCCTTTATCTACTTCTTCAATTACGGCACGAACCGCATCTGCATAATGTGATTCCTTCAAAAGCTCCCGGTTGCCCCAGGCTTCCTGTATTGTTGCTTGTAAAGACATTGGTAAAGAAAATTTTTGCAAACATAGCGCAAATGAACTTTACCCTGGCGGGTTAAAGTATCCGGATACCAACTCCTAGCTGAAATCCTTTGTTTTTCCAGGCTTCGTTTACATCTCCGGAATTTATATCATTGATATTGGTAAAATAGCGACCTGTAATATGAAAGCTGCGAAAATTAAGCTGTGCGCCGGTTACAAACGACACTACGCCTGCATTAAAAGCGTCGCGTCCATTTTCGAGCAGGTTTTTATCCTGATTTAGTAACACACCGAATTGTGGACCCGCATGCAGCGAAAACCAGTCCAGCAGCCGGTAATTAATCGTAATCGGAATCGCCAGGTAATTCAATTTCACTTCTTTTCGATTGGACCCTTCGGCTGGAAAATCAATGATGGTTTCAAAATTGTCGGCGGTTCTGGTACGAAATTCGGTCCACATTACTTCCGGTTGAATGAACCACTTCTTGCCTAATCCCACTTCTGCGAATCCTCCAAGCTGGTATCCATAATTAAATTCATCTGTCATGGCTTTGCCATCTATCTTGGTCATATTGACGCCACCTTTAATTCCGAAATGGAGACCCTGCGCCTGGGTAAGTGTTGCGGCCATCAGGGCCAGAACGAGCAAACTGAGTTTGGATTTCATACTGTTGGTTTTGAGGGAAATTAGCGCCAATAATATGCCAACGGGTAGGCATGCCTGTTAAATAAAATGCAAACAAAACCCCATTAAACCTTTCGGTTTGTACCAAGTCAAACGAGCTCTAAAATCGTAATCTCGGGTAATATGCCCACTCTTCCCGGATAACCGATAAAGCCAAAGCCGCGGTTCACATACAATTTCTGGCGATCCGTTTCATACAGCCCCGCCCATTGTTTGTAAACATATTGTACGGGACTCCATTTGAAACCCGGTAATTCAACCCCAAACTGCATTCCATGGGTATGTCCGCTCAACATCAGGTCGATATCCGTAAACTCCTGCCGTACTTCTGCATCCCAATGACTGGGATCATGACTCATCAATATTTTAAACGGATATTGTTCTGCTCCTTTGTAAGCATTCGGCAAACTACCATATTTAGGAAAGTTGGCTTTTGCTCCCCAGTTCTCTATACCCAATAGAGCAATCTGCTGTCCTTCACGCTCCAATACTACATGTTCATTCATCAGCAAGCGCCAACCCATATCGGCATGCACCTGGATCAGGTCCTCCAGGTTTTTTTCTTTTGCAGCTCTCGATTCCCATTGATAATAATCGCCATAATCGTGATTTCCCAATACTGAATAAACTCCCATCGGCGCTTTTAACTGCGCAAAAATTTCCTTGTAGGGTTCCATTTCCACAGCCCTGTCATTCACCAGATCACCGGTAAATAAAATAAGATCGGGATTTAACTGAAGGATGCGGTCCACTCCTTTCTGCACAGCTATTGGATCCGTAAAACTGCCGCTGTGGATATCACTGATATGTAAAATGCGCAATCCTTTAAAGGCATCCGGTAAATTGCCATATGTCAAACGGTGACGCTTAACCGAATAATTGTATTTATTGGAAAAACCATAGAGGAGCGTACCAAACACAGTTGTGCCAGCCGCTAGTCCCAGCCAGCTCAGAAAGGCAGAGCGACTAATACCCCCTTCATTTTCATCCGATGCTGCTCTAGCTTTGGGAATAACCTTGCCGGCTGTAAACTGCACGCCCCTTCGAATATCATCTACCAGAAAAAATACGCTCGCTATCAGCTTGGAGAAAAAGAGTCCCACAATTATGGCAAATACATAGGAACGTATGGCTTTGGGCCAGTTATCGGCCCCCAGCTGTGGCATGAATACAAATACGGCAGCCACTCCCAGAGATATCACCCAATAGCTGATCAATAAAAACTGCCGGGATCGACCCGACCAGTGCTGGGTAACATGCCGCAATGCCTGGAATACATACAAATCAAGCAGGAGCAGGATCACCAGAATAACCCATATCATACCGGAACTTCTCATAATTCAATTTTAAAAGGCGATGAATTCATCGAGTTGCTGGTGGATGGCACGCAGGGTGGGTTCATCTTTCACGCTGCCATCCAGGTTCAGTAATACATTCACCACTGAAATCGGCAGCTTGTTGTGATGGACCATCATTTTCAAATAATGTAAAATACCTGTCAGGTGCTCCATTCCCCGCAGATTGCCTGCTCTTCCAGAGGATACCCCCACCAATAACGCTTTCTTTCCCCACCAGCATTGCTGGATATCACTGCTGTCAAACAGGGATTTCAATACTCCGGGGATACTGCCATTGTACTCCGGGGAAATAAAAATAAACTTGGTGGTCGGGATCAGGGTGCGGGTTTCCAGGTCGCGGATCTGGTCATTCCGGTTACTGACATCCAGGTTTTCCAGACTAATCAGACTGGCTTCAATGCCCTTTTGGGCGAGGATATCCTTGTATTGCTGCGCTATTTTCAGGGTATTACTTCCGGTACGGTTGGTTCCTGATACAATGGTGTAGTTCAAATTCATGGTATGCTGCAAAAATCTGCCATTGATAACAAGCACCGCTTCGGTTTGTTCCGGTTATTTTAAGCCGAAACGTTATTTTTGCTGTCCCTGATTAAAAAATAGCAGCTTATGCAATATACATATTATGGCCATTCCTGTTTTTCAGTAGTGATCAATGGCAAACACCTGCTCTTTGATCCCTTCATTACGCATAATGAACTGGCAGCAGGAATTGACATAACTTCTATTAAAGCAGATTTCATCCTGGTTTCCCATGGTCATGCCGATCATATTGCCGATTGTATTGCCATTGCCACCAGAACCGGTGCCAAAGTAATTGCCAATTTCGAGGTGCATGAGTGGCTGAATAAAAATGGAGTGGCCAATACCCACCCTATGAATACCGGGGGCTCCTGGGATTTTGGCGATTTCAGGGTGCGTTGCACGGTAGCCCACCACTCCAGCGGGCTCCCGGATGGCTCCTATGGAGGTAATCCGATGGGTTTCATTGTATATTCTGATGCCGGTAATTTTTATTATGCCGGTGATACCGCCCTAACGCTTGATATGCAATTAATTCCGCGATGGGCAAAACTTAATTTTGCGGTCTTGCCAATTGGCGACAATTTTACCATGAACGCCTCTGATGCCCTGGCCTGCGCTGAAATGATCCAGTGCCAGCAGGTTATTGGAGTGCATTACGATACTTTCGGATTTATCAAAATTGATCACCAGGCTACCCAGGAAATCTTTTCCCGGGGTGGTAAAAGGCTGCATTTGGTAGCCATTGGTGAAAGTATTTCGATTTAATCCCAACCCGAAAACGAAGAACGAGGAACTGAATTATGGCAAGAATCATAGGCGTAGCGAATCAAAAAGGTGGTGTAGGCAAAACCACCACGGCCAT
>CAZJNY010000121.1:0-11219 GCA_964547405.1 uncultured Flavihumibacter sp.
ATCTCTCTCCCCATTTTTTGGCACAGTAATGGCATGCCATTTAGCCTCCAGGTTATGACAAACCGATTCGAGGAGTTATCTTTGCTCCGGGTTTCGGCGTCACTGGTGTAGCAAATGCGACTGTCCATCCCTTGAAATTCGCCAAAAAATCTCTGTGAGAAACTGTTTTAATTGTTAACCAAATTCTGGAACATGAAACATTTTCTACTGGCGGGAAGCCTGATCTTCGGTACCCTGGCAAGCGGTTATGCTCAAAAAGCTGATCAGCCACCTGTTACTGAAAAAAGCAGTGCAGATACCACCATTCTTGATAAATCCATTCAACCTGCTGTTGCTTCAACTGGTGTTGAAATGGAAACACCTGCTACCATCCGGAATCTTTACGAAGAATCCGGGCCGCAGTCAATTGGTACTCCCAAACTAAATCCCCGCGCGGTCAGCTTTGTTCAGGATTATATCGAATCCTATGGCAAATCCCTGCATTCCATGAAAGACTGGGCCCTACCTTATTTCAATATGATGGATGGCATCATGGTACAATACGGATTGCCCAGAGAATTAAAATACCTGGCAGTCATTGAATCCAAGCTGAAATCAAACGCCGTTTCACATGCCGGTGCAGTTGGTCCCTGGCAATTCATGCGGGGTACCGCGCTTAAATTGGGACTTAAAGTAAATAAATCTGTAGATGAGCGCACCAACTATGTGAAAAGCACGCATGCCGCGGCAAAATACCTGAAAGATTTATACAAGATTTATGGCGACTGGTTACTCGTGATTGCTGCCTACAATGCGGGACCTGGAAATGTGCAGAAAGCAATCGCCCGCAGTGGCAGTCGTAATTTCTGGGATCTCCAATACCACCTGCCGGCTGAAACACGTAAACATGTCAAGAAATTTATTGGCACCCATTATGTTTTTGAAGGGCAGGGCGGACTCACCACGCTTACGAAAGCAGAAACCCGTGATCATTACGGAGATGGCCTCTATGCCTATACGCGCAAGCTCACCCAGGAAGAAGAAGCTACTGCCCGTACACAATCTGTAGCCGGTAAGTATCAATCCGTAGTAATTGCCAAACATATATTGATGGACATAACGGATTTCAATCGATACAATCCTGATTTTGACCGCGTCATGTCCACCTCCGCGAATTCTTACGAATTGAAATTACCGGTTGAGAAAATGGAATTGTTCAACGCACATAAATACTCTATACTCCAGGAATCTGTGCAGCTGCTTTTGTCCTCTACTGCAGTAATGAACGGTACGCCCGGTAAATAAATCAGTTAGTAGTTTCCGGATCTTCCAATGCTTTCCGGATGGCGGCTACCTTTAGCAGACATTCTTCGTATTCTCTGGCAGCATTTGCATACCAGGTAATGGCAGATCCCACCTGGCAGGATAAATAGTGAGCAGACTGGTTGTACATCAGACTTCGGATAACTACATTAAAATCCGAATTTCCATCGGGTGTAGTATACCCTACTGCACCGGAAAAAATCCCCCGCTGAACCAGTTCATATTTTTCAATTAATTCCAGCACTCTTTTTTTCGGAGCGCCTGTCATAGATCCCATTGGAAAACAGGCCCTGAGTATATCCACCAGGTCAACGCCCTCTTGCAGTTCACCCGAAATCGTAGAGATCATCTGGTGTACCTGGGGGAAACTGTAAATCCCAAACAATTCGTCCACCTGCACAGAGCCTGCTTTACAGATCATGGAGAGATCATTTCTTACAAGATCAACAACCATCACATTTTCTGAGCGTTCCTTTTCACTGTTCACAAGATCCCGGGCCGACTGTGCATCCTGGTCTGGCTGACCGGGATAACGGCGCGCTGTGCCTTTTATCGGCTGCGACCAGATTTTCCGGCCTTCCACTTTAAAGAATCGCTCCGGACTGGCGCAGAGCAGGTATCTGTCGTCATAACGGTAGAAAACGGAATGAGGAGTTGGTGAAATCTGAACCAGCCTGCTATATACAGAAACGGGATCGATGGTTGCCATTTCAGCCCGGAACTCCTGGCAGAAATTTATTTCATAACAGTCACCTCTATGAATATGCGCTTTTAGCTGTTCCACTCTGCTGATATATTCTTCGGCCCTCATTACGGGTTCAAGAACGGCAGCAGGAGAAGAAACATAGGCGGGAACAGGTGTAGACAGCAATTCTTCAACAACCTCTTCGGTTGCCTGGCTATAACTACTGATCAGCAATTCCGTACCCCGTACCAGCACCAGTGTATCTGGCACAAAAAAGAAGCAATCCGGAAATCCGACCGGATCCTTCAACAAGGTTCGACTGCTTAAAATTTCCGCCTTCAGCCCAAATCCAAGATGACCAAAGAGCCAATCGCCGGAACTTTGAGAGAACTCACGGAGCTCTGCCAATGCGGTTCCCGACTGGCGTGAGAGGCAGGAACGGGAGCCTGCCGCCAACAGGCATTCATAGCTGTGCAGGTTAGCCTGGTAGCCATGGTTGTCCATAAAGCAACAAATGTTGAACCGGTTGGCCCAGTTCAACATTTGCAGTTTCAATGCTGGCAGTTGCTCATAGGGAAAAATCCTGAACTTTCTGCCGTGCAGCAATATCTCTGTTGACATTAGAAGTCGTCCTCTTCATCATCGAAACCTGAATCATTAAACAGGTCCATGTCTTTGAATTCTTCATCTATACCCAGGTCATCCTCTTCCTTACCGGGCTTTTTGGTTCCTGTACTCTTTTTTGTTTTGGATTTGGGCAGATCGAATTCCTCAAAATCAGGATCCCAATCATCCTCCTCCTCTACTTTTTCCCAATCATCTTCATCCAGTTCATCTGTTTCCTCGTCTTCCTCCTCATCGTCCTCTTTTTTGGATTTGGCGGATTTGGAAGCTTTTTTACTTGCTTTCGGAGTTTCCTCCTCATCTTCCAGTTCATCCTCCTCGTCCTCCATTTGTTTTTTGGACTTTGAAGAAGTTTTCTTTACCGGCTCATCACTGGATGAGGCCTTAGGGGTAGTCTTTTTTTCCTTATCTGATTTAGAAGCCATAACACAAAAGGGATTACTTTGTAAATTTTCAGCGTTCTTCTTAAATGGCCAAATTTTTAAACTACTTATTTTTATTGCCTGCCAGAATTATACTGTTACGATCTGGTCGCGGCCGGGTCCAACTGAAATATGACTAACAGCTGCACCCACAAACTTGTTAATAAATGCTACATATTCGGTCATTTTGGATGGCAGGTCAGCCGGACTCGTGAGCTGGCTGGTATCCTGGTTCCAGCCTTCAAATGACTGCAGCAGCGGTTTAATCTGGTGACGGGTCATCTGGAATGGAATATAGGGGGTTTCTTTCCCGTCCACTTCATAAGCCGTACAAACCTGTAATTCCTTAAATTGATCCAGTACATCTGCCTTTGTCATAATCACTTTGGTAACACCATTGATCATGCAGGCATATTTCAGCGCAACCAGGTCAATCCATCCGCAACGGCGTGGCCGCCCCGTAGTGGCACCAAATTCGTTTCCGAGTTTACGTAATTCCTCCCCTGTTTCATCCATCAGTTCTGTTGGGAAGGGGCCACTGCCAACCCGGGTACAATAGGCTTTGGTTACCCCCATTACGTCCCTGATCTTTTGAGGTGCCACACCCAATCCGTTACAAACTCCGGAAGTGGTGGTATTGGAAGAAGTTACAAATGGGAAGGTCCCGAAATCAATATCAAGCATGCTGCCCTGAGCGCCTTCTGCCAGTACTTTTTTACCGGCCGCCATTTGCTCATTGATGAAATATTCTCCATTCACCACATTCAGGCTGCGCAGAAATTCAATCGCTTCAAAAAACTCCTCTTCCCAGGAAGTGATATCTTCCTGAAAATTGAAATTATCCAGCAGACGCTGGTGTTTCAGGCGGAGCCGGATATAGGAAGTAGTAAAGTTTTTATCGAGTAAATCTCCTACCCGAAGACCGTTCCGGCCGGTTTTATCCATATAAGCCGGACCGATTCCTTTCAGGGTGGAACCAATTTTATCATTCCCCTTCTGAAGTTCAGACGCTTTGTCCAGGGCCCGGTGCGTTGGAAGGATCAGGTGTGTCCGGTGAGAAATAAACATATTCTTACGCACATCCACCCCAAAACCCTTTACGGTTTCACATTCTCTTTTCAGCGTCACAGGATCGAGCACGACGCCATTCCCGATCAGATTGATGGTATTTTCATGAAATACGCCGGAAGGGATCTGGTGTAACACTACTTTTTTACCCTCCACATAGAGTGTATGTCCGGCGTTCGGGCCTCCCTGGAAACGGGCAATGATATCATATTTCGGAGCGAAATAATCTACGATTTTACCTTTCCCTTCATCGCCCCACTGGAGGCCTAAAATTGCATCTACCATTTTTGTAATTTGACTGCTTGCTTGTTATCAGGCAGCAAAAATAGGTGGAACAGGGACAAATAAAAAACCTGATTCGGGAAATAAAAAAAGTCGGAAGAAAACCTCCTGAGGAGGTTTTCTTCCGACAACCAAACGACCAGTTTCAGCAAAAAAATCTTACCCGCTTTATTGACAGGGATTTACGCTGTCCCAATCCGCTTCCGCCCGGGGTATATGAAATCTTTCAAAAACTGAATGAGTAGGCTTATCCAATGGCAGGGTATTCAGCTTATTATACCGCCGCATATCAAACCAGCGATGCCCTTCCATAAATAATGAATAGCGGCGTTGGTGCAGCAATTCATCAATCAGGGCATTTTTATTTCCGATTACCGCAGGTTTGGCTGTTGCCAGCGCAGCCAGTCCATTCTCCGTGCGGATATAATCCAATGCAGTTACTGCAGCGGCTAATTCATTTTTCTGCAATTTCGCTTCTGCATACATCAGGATTAATTCTTCGTTTCGAAGGAATTTTACCGGTGAAGTATTCGTAGGAAACATTTGCACTTCATGTGACATAACCGGGTAATCCGGGGGAGCAGTGGCGGTTGTACGCTGACGAATCCTGGCCACTCCACCTTCCGCCATACTGGCGCCAAACACCCGTTTATCGCCTGCTTCGGCCTCCGGAACAAAATCAGCCTGTACTAGAATGGGGGTACTGTTATTATCAAAACTCCGCCAGATAGGATTGGTTTCATCCCCCAATACATTGGAATAGAGGAAAGCCGGACCGGCACTGAGTTCACCATCCAGGTCCATGAACGATTGATTCAAGGTTGTTTCCAGTGTATTCCAGTCCTGCTGGTAAAGGGCAATGCGGGCCGCTACAGCGCGATTGAATTGTTTAAACCCATCAATGCCTGCCAGCTCTTCCCAGCCATCCACCATGGGGAAAGGAAACTCCGTAGTACCAGCTTCGGTAAGCGCTGTAAGCCCTTCGTCCACCAAGCCTTTCAGATACGCCAGGGATTCCGTGTAATTTTTAAAACAACCCGGCTTTAACAGGTCTCCTTCCGTACTGAGATCAGAAAAGCTGGTACGGATACCGTTTGACCCCATCATATTTAAGGCATTCAACATAACATAAGCCTGTACTGTTTTTCCAAAGCCTTTTGCCGCAGCTTTTTCCTGGGCAGAAAGCGCAGCAGTATTGGCGGCGGATTGCAACATAATTTCAGCCCTTCGCCGGGTCTGGTTAAAACTGGTATACCAGCCATACATGATTCCTGCCGCATCGAGTGGAATTTCTCCCTGCAACTCCCGGTAATAGCGGCTTTCTGTCTGAGCAAAATAGACGACTTCCCGTCCGATAGACCCCGACCAGGTCCGGAAGGAGAAAACGCCGTCGCGTAACACAGACTGAACACCTACACCCAGCTGACTGATTTGCTGGCGGGTGGCATTTCTTAAAACAGATTCCTGTGTTGGCGCATTGGGATTGGGAACATAATCTGTTTTCGTACAGGAACTAAGCTGTACTGCTGCCAGTGCAAGCATAAGCACCTGGCTTTTATAGAATCGTATACTCATTGCTTTCTAATTTAAAGTCCGATGTTGAGGTGAAAGAAATACCGCTTTGCCAACGGGAAAGGCGCAAGATCAACACCTCCCGTTAATGCACCACCGGCATTACCCGTATTAAAATTGGAAACTTCCGGATCGTATCCATAATAATCAGTAATGGTTACCAGGTTCTGTGCAGAGAAGCCGAGGCGAAGGTTCTGCACTACCTTACCAAAACCGGATGCCAGGAATTTAGCCGGCACTGTGTAATAGAGCCCCAACTCACGCAGACGGATATAACTGGCATCGAATACAAAATTGGTGATCTCAGATCCCTGCCGCTCGATACCCAATGGCTCTCCGGATTTTCCAATCGTACTCCAGTCTTTTGTGGTACCACCTTCATCTTTCAGCAAGCGGGTGAGGGATGCATTATAACCACCCTGACTGGTATGCCAGAGCATATTGAAATCAAAATTTTTCGCAAAGCGTATATTGTTGTTCCAGCTCAACTGAAAATCGGGCTGAAAATCTTTGTAATTCACAGTATTGCCGGCCGTATCAACGCCCCACCAGGCAGTTGGAGAAGTTCCCAGCGCAATACGTTTTCTGCCATAGGTACCAAATCCGGAATTCGCCACATAGGAGGGCGGAATAGCAAGGCGGGTAACTTCTGTGCGATTATACCAGAATTGTACAGAGCTGTTCCAGTCCAGATTCGCACGCTTTAGGATATGTGTGTTCAGTCCGATCTCGAGTCCTTTGTTCACCAGGTCTCCTACCGGGAACAACTTTATGGAGGTCACGCCGGTACCCGGAGCAAGTGTGTACGGATAAAGAAAATCCTTCACTTTTTTGCTGTACCAGGTTGCTTCCAGCGTGATCCGGTTCTGCAGAAATCCAAGGTCAAGGCCAAATTCGATTTCCTGTGCACGTTCCGGATCCAAAGCGCTTAATCCCAGCAAGGTGGGTGAAATCGCCCCCAGTTCTCCGCCATAATTCACGCCGAGCAGATTGGAATACACCGCATCAAAAGAGGGGAATCCGGATGCTTCGCCATAGGCAGCACGCGGTTTTACCTGGCTGATCAGATCTGTTTCCCACAGTCCGAAATTCGCCACATTAATGGCTAAAGCAGCTCTTGGGTAATAGTAGTATTTATCAAAATTGAGACCTGATAAAGTTGACTTATCTGCTCTTACACCTACGCGTCCGATGATCTTATCATCCCAGTTCAGTTCCTGGCTCGCATCAAACGCTACCACGCTACTGCGGTTGATAATATTACCGGAGGTAACACGTTGTGCAATACTTGGATTGCGTTGCGCCGGCAGCAGGCCCTCACCCTGAATATAAGATTGATCCGTACGCTGGTCATCACGAAGGAATACAAGCCCGGTTGTGAGTTCCAGATTATTTCCTACAGTAGTATTGAAATTCAGTCCCGCCTGCATATAAGTATACCGGGATTTATTCGTCGTAAGACGTATGGATCCTCTCAGCGCTACTTCCTCCATCAACTGAAGATCTTCCGGTAGATAAACCGTTGGCTCGGATACCAGGAAATCTACCCCACCACGCATTCCGAGTTTCAGCGTAGACTTACCGCTGCTCAGTAATTTAATATTGATTTCACCGGAATTAAGAAAGCGATTGGTCTTCTCAATATTCTCTGCGCGGTCAATAATTTCCATTGGATTCTGTGAACGCCCAGGCACTTGCGGATAGGTTCCGTCTGGGCGGCGGGCTATATCCAGAAAGTTGGGAATATAAGGAAGATGATAGGTAAGTGAAACACCACGGTTATCATTACCCGTAAAACTCCTGCTGGCGTATGAGTTTATAAAATTACTGCTGACTTTAAAATCGATTCTGTCATTCAGTTTGTGGTCCAGATTCATTCTGAAAGATTTCCGGGTATAACCGGTTTTTTTCTGAATACCTGTTTCACGCTGATAGGATCCGGCAATATAGTAGCGGGTACGATCATTTCCTCCAGACACATTCAGACTGGTATTATTGATTTTACCAGTGTTGCCCCAGATCATTTTTTCATAATCCCAGGTGCGTCCATTGGCCGCTTCAAACAGATCAAGTGCATCCTCTTCGGAGATATTATATGCGCCGCCATAGGTTTCAATTTTCTCCCTTGACCAGTTGGATGATCCAAGGAACTTACTGGCTTTGGTGAAGCCGGCATCCTGGTTGATAGTAATTCGTGCCTTACCGGTTTTTCCTCTTTTGGTAGTGACCACAATCACACCGGCACCTGCTCTCGATCCATAAATAGCCGAAGCGGAAGGTCCTTTCAATACTTCTATGCTTTCAATATCTGCGGGGTTGATATCCGCAATCCGGTTAGGAGCCTGATCCTGCGTACCGGCATCCAGACTGGTGGCACCTGTAAATGCGCGTGTACCCGTTCCCGTTGCAAACTGATCATTGTTTACAATTACTCCATCAATCACAAACAATGGCTGGGAAGAACCCGCTACGGTGGATACACCACGTAAGCGTATACTCACGCCGCCTCCGGGCGCTCCGGAGTTGGCAGTAATCTGTGCACCCGGAATTTTACCGCTGATAGCGCCATCCAGTGTTGGCGGCCTGGTAGATCCGGTCAGTTCTTTGGCACTGATTCTTGCTACTGCATTCGCTGCATTTGATTTTTTGATTGTGGTAGCCAACCCTATAACTACTACTTCATTCAAATTGGAATCATCTTCCTTCAACTGAATTAACAGCTCTCCCGAACGCACGTTGACCGTCTGGGTCTGAAATCCTACAAAGGATACTTCCAGCCGGTTGGAACCCGAGGGAACCAGGATGGTAAAATTCCCTTTTTCATCGGATTGGGTGGATTGTTGTATCCCTCTTACCTGGATGGTTGCTCCCGGCAGGGGATTACCGGCAGGATCAGTAATCCTGCCTTTTACTGTTTGCTGGGCAGCCGCCAGCATTGGCAATACCAGTCCTAAAAGAACTGGTAGCCAGGTCCCGAAAAATTTTCTCATGAACTCTTATGATTTGGTGTTTACAATGCCTCAACAATTAAGGAATTGTTAAGACGATAACGGGGACTCTGACTGCATTGTACCCGGTAGCGTTGCAGAGCTCACCTACCATTCATCATGAAAAAAAGGCCTTGAAAAGATTGTACTTATCAAGACCCGGAACTTGTTTGGATCAGCTTATCATGAGCAAAAAAAATCAGACCGCATCGGCATCAAATCGATCCACGCGGTGGATGCCGCTGAGGCTTTTCAGCCGGTCAACGAGTTCTTCCAGCTCTTCCTTATCATGCACAAAAACCTTGATGGCGCCCCTGAAAATACCTTCTTTCGCTTCGATGGAAAGCGCGCTGATATTGATTTTCATTTCACCGGAAATAAGGTTGGTGATTTTGTTCACTACGCCTACATCATCCAGTCCTATTATATTCAATCCGGTAAGGAAGGAGATTTCCTTGTTTTTTGCCCACTTGGTTTTCACCACGCGATGACCATAATTGGCCAGCAGTTTGGAAGCATTGGGACAGTTCGTACGATGTATGGTGAGCCCCTTGCCGGTGGTTACAAATCCAAACACATCATCACCCGGAATGGGTTTGCAGCAATTGGCCAGGTTGTACATGATTTTATCACTGCTTTCACCGAAGATGATCAGTTCTGCATCTTTCTTGGAGAAATCACTGATAGACGGGAGTTCGTTTTTTTCATCCGCCGGCTTGGCAGGTTTAGGAGCTTCCAGTTTATCGCCCAGCACATTGAATTCCGACAACTCTTTTAAATCAATTCCCCTGGTAGCCACCTGGTAGAAAAAGTCCAGCAGGGAAGGCTGTTTGTAAAAATCTGCCAGGATCTCCGTGTTATGGGAATGATAACCGGCACCCATCCCCTCCAGTTTTCGCTGCACGATGTATTTTCCATCTTCTGCAATCTTCCGCTTCTCTTCCTTCAGCGCATCCTTGATTTTAGTTTTGGCTTTTGCTGTTACAACCAGGTTCAGCCAGTCTTCGGACGGTTTTTGTTTATTGGAGGTGATAATTTCAATCTGGTCGCCACTACGGAGCTTATGACTGAGCGGCACCAGTTTATGATTTACTTTAGCGCCAATACAACGGGCACCCACAGCCGAATGTATCGCAAAAGCAAAATCAAGCGAGGTGGATCCTACCGGCAACATTTTAACATCCCCCTTTGGGGTGTACACATAAATTTCTTCCGCCAGAAAACTGGTTTTGAAATCCTGGAGAAAATCAACCGAATCATTATCCGGTGTCTGTAATACTTCCCGAATCTGGTGAAACCATTTATCAAAGCGGCTTTCATCAGCGGCCCCTTCCTTGTACTTCCAGTGGGCAGCCAGGCCTTTTTCAGCAATCTCATTCATGCGTTTGGTACGGATCTGAACCTCCACCCATTTTCCCTGGGGGCCCATTACCGTAGTATGCAGGGCTTCATACCCGTTACTCTTGGGGTTGCTGAGCCAGTCGCGAAGCCGCTCCGGTGAAGGCGTGTATTCATCTGTGATCATCGAGTACACTTTCCAGCAATCTTCTTTTTCGCGCTCAGTGGGCGAGTCAAGGATTACCCGGATGGCAAAGAGGTCATATACTTCCTCGAAGCTGACCCCTTTTTTCTTCATTTTATTCCAGATACTATGGATGCTTTTGGGACGGCCATGAATTTCAAAATTGAATCCGCTTTTTTCCATGTTTTCCCGCAGGGGCCGGATGAACTCATTGATATAGCGGGTCCGTTCTCTTTTGGTTTCGGCAAGTTTACGCGCGATCTCCTTATACACATCGGGTTCCATGTATTTCATGGCGAGATCTTCCATCTCTGTTTTGATCGTATAGAGGCCCATCCGGTGAGCCAGGGGAGAATATACATAAACCGTTTCCGAAGCGATCTTGAGTTGCTTTTCCCGCTTCATACTTTCCAGGGTGCGCATATTGTGCAGGCGATCTGAGAGTTTGATCAGGATTACACGGGGATCGTCGGTTAAGGTGAGCAGGATTTTTTTAAAATTCTCTGCCTGCTGAGACGCATTCACGTCGATTACATTGGCAATTTTGGTAAGTCCGTCTACGATACGGGCGATTTCCGAACCAAACTGGCGCTCAATATCATCGAGGGTGATATCCGTATCTTCAACCGTATCGTGCAGCAATGCACAGATGGTGGAACGAACGCCCAGCCCAATCTCTTCAATACAGATTTTAGCTACTGCCAGGGGATGCAGGATATAGGGCTCTCCGCTCTTGCGGCGCATGGTTTTATGGG
>CAZJNY010000122.1:0-11150 GCA_964547405.1 uncultured Flavihumibacter sp.
CTTCAGGTAATCGGAAATCTCGGCAGAGATTGCACAGTGAATAATGTAAATGGCCGTACTGTGATGAATTTTACGGTAGCCCATACAGAGCGATACAAAGATGCGCAGGGGAACCAGCAGGATAAAACCATCTGGGTGGATTGTGCTTACTGGTCAGATCGTACAGCAGTGGCGCCTTATCTGAAAAAGGGCACGCAGGTTTATGTGGAAGGAACACCGGAAGTGCGTACCTATCCAAAAAATGATGGAAGTACAGGTGCATCACTTTCCATGCGGGTATTGAATGTGCAGTTACTGGGAGCACGCACTGAAAACCAGGGCGGAGGTTATGCACAGGGTGGAGGATATGCCCAGGGCGGTGCTCCGGCACAGCAGGGGTATAATCAGGGCGGCGGTTATTCCGCACCTGCGATGGGACCAGCTCCTGTAAGCATGGACCAGGGAGGAGACGACCTGCCGTTTTAATACAAATTCAACATGTTTTGAAAAAGTGCATCCGGTTGGGTGCACTTTTTTTATTGTTTCTTTGCAGCATGGCAGAAACAGTAGTACGGTATGAAAATCTGGTGGATTTTACCAGGCAATTATTTCAATCGATCGGATGTACAGTAGCAGATGCTAACACAGCAACAGAAGTCTTATTAAGTGCAGACCTGAGAGGGATCGATTCTCATGGCATTGCTCGTCTCAGTGGATATATAAGGTTATGGGAAGCAGGCAGAGTGAATGCAACACCAGCTATTAAAATCATTCATGAAACACCTTCTACGGCCGTGGTGGATGGAGACAGCGGACTGGGCCTGGTAGTAGCACCTTATGCCATGCAGGTAGCAATGCAAAAAGCAGCCAATGTGGGAACAGGCTGGGTAAGTGTACAAAATAGCAATCATTATGGAATAGCCGGCTGGCATGCCATGATGGCCTTGCAACAGGAGATGATTGGCATCAGTATGACCAATGCATCGGCACTGGTGGCACCTACTTTTTCAACCGAACGATTATTGGGAACCAACCCGATTTGCGTAGCTATACCAGCCGGCGAAGAACCAGCTTTTGTGGCGGATATGGCTACCACCACAGCAGCGAATGGAAAGCTGGAGATTTTACAGCGGAAACAACTGGAAGCACCAGTTGGCTGGATACAGGATGCAGATGGTAATCCCACTACAGATGCGCATGCACTTAAGAATGGCGGGGCACTGCTTCCCCTGGGTGGAGACCGTGAACATGGCAGTCACAAAGGATATGCATTGGGAGCAATTGTAGATATTTTCTCGGCGGTACTAAGCGGAGCCAATTATGGTCCCTGGGTGCCACCCTTCCCCGCCTATGTGCCCATGCCTACCGGTATGCCGGGCAAAGGAATCGGTCATTTTTTTGGGGCGATGAGAATTGATGCATTCCGTCCGGCAGCTGAATTTAAAAAAGATATGGACCAGTGGATACGACGTTTCCGGGGAGCAAAAACAGTGGCGGGAGAACCCTCGGTGCTGGTGCCAGGTGACCCTGAAAGAGAATTGGAAGCTGTGCGCAGGGAGCAGGGAATTCCATTACTGGATCCTGTAATAGAAGATCTTCAATCACTTGCTCAAAAATTTTCAATTCCACTACGATTAGTGTAATTTCGCTGCCGCTTAATCAGGGAATCGCTGATTTTGTTTAATAATTTTAAAAAGGTTGGCTTTCAGGCCCATCACAAATCAACGGAAGATGAAAGTAATGAAGTTCGGTGGTACCTCTGTTGGGAAGCCGGAGAGAATGCACCAGGTAGCCCAGTTAATAACCAAAGACGGGGAGTCCAGGATGGTTGTTTTAAGTGCCCTCAGTGGCACCACCAATACGCTGGTTTCTATTGGTGAAGCACTTTCAAAGGGTGATAAAGTGGGTGCTAAACAGATCGTGGACAAATTGGAAGCGCATTACCAACAATTCATTCTTGATCTGCTGAAAAAAGAAGAAACCCGTGCCAAAGCCAACCAGCAAATCAGCGAACATTTTGAATTCCTGAATATCATTACCAGGATTTCCTTCAACGATGCCCTGAATAAAGACATTCTTGCCCAGGGTGAACTGATGAGTACCAAATTGTTTTCCATTTACCTGGAAGAGCAGGGTATTGATCATGCGTTGCTGCCCGCTCTCGAGTTCATGAGCATTGATGCGAATGATGAACCACAGGTGGCGGCCATTCGTCATAAACTGAATGCCATCCTTGCACAACATCCGAACAAAAAACTATTTATTACCCAGGGATATATCTGCCGCAATGCCAGAGGTGAAGTGGACAATCTGAAGCGGGGGGGAAGTGATTATACAGCATCTCTTGTGGCTGCTGCCACCAACAGCACAGTGTGTGAAATCTGGACCGATATTGATGGCATGCACAACAATGACCCCCGGGTCGTTAATAAAACATTGCCGATTGAACAACTGAGTTTTGAGGAAGCCGCCGAACTGGCTTATTTCGGTGCAAAAATCCTGCACCCTACCTGTATCTGGCCGGCACAGCAGGAAAGTGTTCCGGTTAAACTCCTGAATACCATGCAGCCGGAAGCTGTGGGTACTACCATCACGAAGGAAGCCGGTTCCGTTGGTGTAAAAGCGATTGCCGCCAAGGATGGTATCATCGCTATTAAAATCAAGAGCAGCCGCATGTTACTGGCTTATGGATTCCTACGGAAGATTTTCGAAGTTTTTGAAAAATACCGTACACCCATTGATATGATCACCACTTCGGAAGTTGCTGTATCGGTTACTATTGACAGTGATACTTTCCTGAAAGAGATCGTGAAAGAACTGGAGCCATTTGGTTCTGTGGAAGTGGATCGCGACCAGACAATTGTTTCTATTGTGGGCAATGAAATCGCAGAAACAAAAGATATCCTGAGTCGTCTTTTTGATTCACTGAAGCAGGTTCCTGTAAGGATGGTGAGCTATGGTGGCAGCAGGCACAATGTCTCTTTGCTCATCCCTTCCGGTTACAAGCAGCAGACCCTACAATTACTGAACTCCGGTCTTTTTGGTCTTTAAGAATAGGTTGACCCAGCGGTCAACTATCGTTTCTTAAGAATCAGGTCCTGGTCGAACATCCACTGGTAAACGAATTTCATCCATTCGACATCACTGGAAGGATTGTTCATGCCAAAGCCATGTCCGCCTTTTTCGTAAGTATAGAGATCATTTTTAACCCTTGCTTTATCAAGGGCCTCTTTCAGCTTAAGGCTGTTGTCAATTTTTACCGTGCGGTCGTCCTTGGCATGTACCAGAAATACCGGCGGCGTTTTCTTACTTACCTGGTTTTCCAGGGAGAAAAATTTTACCTGGGCAGGATCTGGTTCCTGTCCGAGTAATGCCTCCCGGCTTCCCTTATGCGAAAATTCATCCGTAAAACTGATTACCGGATATACCAGTATGGAGAAGTCGGGGCGTAAGGATGTTTTAAGTGGATTAGCAATCTTTGCCTGGTCAAAGTGCACGGTTGCAGATCCTGCCAGATGTCCGCCGGCACTGAATCCCATGATCCCCACCTGTTTGGGATTGAGTTGCCAGAGTTTGGCCTTTTCGCGTACAAACTGGATAGCCCGCTGTGCATCCTGCAATGGACCGATGCTTTTATTTTCCATGCTCTCGTCTGAAGGAAGACGGTATTTCAACACAAATGCGGTTACTCCCCACTCGTTGAATTTTTTTGCAACTGCGGCGCCTTCATGGTCAGCTGCCAGTACTCTGTACCCACCACCCGGACAAATAATCACTGCCGTGCCGTTGGCTTTGGAGGGATCCGGTAAATAGGCGGTAAGTGTAGGCTTTGTAACATTCGAAATGATTAACCGGCCACTGCCCGCTGTTTCAGACTTTTCCACCAAAGACGATGGTTTGGAATTCGGAATCGAATCTGCCGGATAAAGTTCAAACACATCCTGGCCAATTGCTAAAAAGTGCAGAGTTGACATCAAAAAAAATAGGATGAACGCTTTCATTTGTTTCGCTTTCATCCTATGAATATAATTACTGTCTTGCTAATTTCAGTAGCTCTTCTGTTAAATCACCAGCATCGCATCTCCATAACTGAAGAAACGGTATTTGTCCTTGATGGCTTTTTTGTAGGCTTCCATCGCCAGGTCATATCCCGCAAATGCGCAGGTCATGATCAGCAGACTGGTTTTAGGCAGGTGGAAATTAGTTACCAGGGAATCTGCAATGGAAAACTCATACGGCGGGTGAATGAAGTGATTCGTCCAGCCTTCTGATGGTTTCAATAATTTCTCTGCCGTAAAGGAAGATTCAATCGCCCTCATGGTAGTAGTACCAACTGAGCAAATACGGTGATTATTGGTTTTAGCCTTATTAACGATCTGGCAGGCCGTATCATCTATCCGATAATACTCCGCGTCCATTTTGTGTTTGGAGAGATCTTCCACCTCAATCGGACGGAAGGTTCCCAGGCCGGTATGCAGGGTTACTTCAGAAAACCGAATGCCTTTGATCTCCAGGCGTTTGATCAGTTCTCTGCTAAAATGCAGACCTGCTGTTGGTGCAGCAACCGCTCCTTCATATTTGGCGTAAACAGTCTGGTACCGCTCTTTGTCTTCCTCATCCGGCTTGCGCTTGATGTATTTGGGAAGCGGGGTTTCACCCAGGAATTCCAGCATCTGACGGAACTCCTCATCCGTACCTTCCCAAAGGAAGCGAATGGTACGACCACGGCTGGTAGTGTTATCAATTACTTCTGCTACCAGTTCGTCATTGTCTCCAAAATAGAGTTTGTTTCCAACCCGGATCTTACGGGCAGGATCAACAATCACATCCCAGAGGCGATTGGGCTTGTTGAGTTCCCGGAGCAGGAAAACTTCAATCTTGGCACCGGTCTTTTCCTTGCGGCCATACATGCGGGCAGGGAAAACCTTGGTGTTGTTCACAACGAACACATCCTTGTCATCAAAATAATCGAGGATATCCCGGAAGGTCTTGTTTTCAATATTTCCGGTTTTGCGATGTACCACCATCAGGCGGCTGTCTTCTCTTTTTTTCGCAGGGTTCTGGGCAATAAGATTAAGGGGGAGATCGAACTTAAACTGGGATAGCTTCATGTATAAAATGGTTTTTACAACCATCAGCCACACGACACATATCAACATCCAGGGAAGAGGGGGTGTCCAACACAACCCGGACTTACGGCTCCGGCATTGATATCATGTTACGGCATGATGTTTAAATGGGTGCAAAGGTAGGTGTTAAACTTCATTTGGCCAAGATCTTGGAGCGACCCGGGATCGCCTCCAGTAAACGTTTGGTTACCAATGAGCTAGGGTTCGAAATAACTGATGAAGTGGGGCCCAGCTCGGCAATTTGTCCTTTTTCCATTACCAGGATCCGGTCGCTGATGTATTTTACCACCCCCAGGTCATGGGTAATAAACAGGGCGGTAAAACCAAATTCCGCTTTCAGTTCATTGATCAGGTTTAATACCTGTGCCTGTACACTCACGTCCAGGGCGCTTACGCTTTCATCAAATACCACAAAAGCCGGGTTAAGTGCCAGTGCTCTGGCAATTCCGATGCGTTGCCGCTGTCCACCACTGAATGCGTGCGGATACCGGTAATAATGTTCCGGTTGCAACTTCACTTTTTGAAGTAACTCCATCACTCTTTCTTTTTGTTGGCCAGGTGACATAGACGGGTGATGAACCTGAAGGGTTTCCCGGATGGCTTCCCCAATCGGTATCCGTGGATTTAAGGAGCCATAGGGATCCTGAAAGACCAGCTGCATTTCTTTTCTGTAATGGCGTAGCTGTGCTTTTGAAAGATCCGTCAGGTTCACGCCGGATAGCGCTATACTACCCTGGTGAATGGGAAGCAGTTGCAGAAGGGCTCTTCCAAAACTGGTTTTTCCACAACCGGATTCTCCAACAATTCCCAGTGTTTCCCCTTTGTAGATGACCAGGTTAATACCATCCACCGCTTTCGTAAAACTTACCGGTTTACCAAAGAGGCGGCGTTTTTTGGGGTACCAGACGCTCAGGGAATTTACTGTAAGCAGTGGCGGGAGATCTTCAGGATGGGAGGTATTGTTTTCAATAGTTTGAGACGGCTCTTCGGTGTGCTGCTGTTTGCCGGATAAAAAATCATCTACCACGGGTAAAACCTGTCCTTTTTCATAGAGGATAGGCCGGCAGGCAAGCAATGCTTTGGTATAGGGGTGTTTCGGATGATTAAATAATTCGCTGCAGCTGCCTTCTTCTACAATTCGACCTTTATACAACACGATTACCCGGTCTGCGAAATCGCGCACCAGTCCCAGATCGTGCGTAATGAACAACAGTCCCATTTTCGTTTGTTCCTGGATGTTAGTCAATAATTCCAGTATGCTTTTTTGTACGGTAACATCCAGCGCAGTGGTTGGCTCATCTGCAATGAGCAGAGAGGGTTCACAGGCCAGCGCCATCGCAATCATCACCCGCTGTTTTTGTCCGCCGCTTAATTGATGCGGATATTTATTCATCACCAGTTCCGGTTCGGGTAACTGAACCTGTTGAAACAGGGCAATGGTTCTGAGCCGCGCCTGCTTTACGGACAATCCGGTATGTGTGCGGAGGGCTTCCATCACCTGGTTACCACAGGTAAAAACAGGATTCAGGGCCGACATGGGCTCCTGGAAAATCATGGCAATTTCCTTTCCCCGAATTGAACGTAGTGTTGATTTAGGTGCATCCAGTAAATTGAGCGGAACTCTATCACTTGATCGATAAAAATTTATTTTCCCTTCAAGATAGCGGGTCGTTTTTTCAGGCAGTAATTGTAATACGGATAAGGAACTTACTGATTTTCCCGAGCCGGATTCGCCTACTACAGCAACTATTTCACCCCGGTTTACCTGGAAACTGATTCCGTGTAAGGCCGTATGGGTGGCTGCCTGCTGAACAAAGCCCACACGAAGGTTTTCCACTGACAACAGGGGCGATGCTTCCTGCATATCAGGGATTTAATTTTTTGATATTGACTATACTCAGGCGGCTAGCAGGAGTGGGGTAATAAGCCATACATACCATGCAGTTTTCCTGGTAACCTGCCGTTGCCAGTTCAAATGAAAATTGCTCTCCTTCTTTAATGCCGGCTTTCTCAAAACTGCATTTGCTTTCAACAGTAAATACATTGGTATAGGTGAGGTTTCTTTTCTCATCCCGATAACTGGCTGTAACTGCTGCGGATGGAAGAGAGCCGGACAGTACCGATACTACATAATGATTGCAGAGTTCACTGATCACCAGTTTGCCAGTGAGCACAGTACCGGTTGTAGTTGGTACAGCGGCAGATTTACAGGCACCTCCTGCAATGGTCAGGATACAACCGGTCAGGAGTATCAGAATACGCATAGTGGTAGCTTTTAAAAGCGCAGGTGCCTTACCGTTAGTCCGTCATTGATCAGTTGTTTCAATGAATCAATTCCAATCCGGATATGGCGTTCTACAAATTCACTGGTTACTTTTTTATCACTCTCTTCAGTTTTAACGCCTTCCGGAATCATAGGCGAATCACTTACCAGCAACAGGGCACCGGTTGGAATCTTGTTATAAAAGCCAACTGAAAAAATAGTAGCAGTTTCCATATCAATTGCATAGGCACGAACCTGCTGAAGGTATTCCTTAAAATTTTCATCGTGTTCCCAAACCCTTCTGTTGGTGGTGTAAACGGTACCGGTCCAGTAATCAACCCCATAATCACGGATGGTGGTGGATACCGCTTTTTGCAGGGCGAAGGCCGGCAGCGCGGGCACTTCCGGAGGGAAATAATCATTGGAGGTTCCTTCTCCCCGTATGGCAGCAATCGGTAAAATCAAATCACCTACTTTATTCCGTTTCTTCAGGCCTCCGCATTTTCCCAGGAATAAAACAGCTTTTGGCTCGATGGCGGTTACCAGGTCCATGACCGTGGCGGCAGTTGGACTACCCATCCCAAAATTGATGATGGTGATATCTTCTGCTGTGGCACATTGCATGGGTTTGCCAATTCCTTCTACTGTTACTTTATGCCATTTGGCAAACCATTCCACATAATTACTGAAATTGGTAAGCAGGATATACTTGCCAAAATTTTCCAGGGGTTGCCCGGTATATCTTGGCAACCAGTTCTGCACTATTTCTTCTTTCGTTTTCATCGTTTCAGTTTTTCCTTTCCGGCCAATCAATTTCAGCAATATACGATTTTCGAATCATAGCTTTGACAAATGATCCGAATGGTTTACCCCGATATCAACCTGCAATGGAAAGAGGTAAATGGACAGCGCAGGGTATTTGATCCGGTACGCAAAAAATGGATTCTTCTTACTCCGGAAGAATGGGTGCGGCAACATGTGCTGCAGTACCTGTTAGTGGTGAAAGCCTATCCGCAGTCCTTTATTGCGGT
Organism: uncultured Flavihumibacter sp.; assembly: GCA_964547405.1. Lineage (GTDB taxonomy): Bacteria > Bacteroidota > Bacteroidia > Chitinophagales > Chitinophagaceae > Flavihumibacter. The sequence continues at coordinate 8,403 of CAZJNY010000122.1, forward strand.
GGAAAAAAACATGCAGCTCGGAGAACTCAACAAACGATTTGATTTGCTGGTATATGACCGGCAGCACCAGCCCTGGCTGATGGTGGAGTGCAAAGCCATGGAAATAAAACTCAGTGAAGAAGTACTACATCAGTTACTGCGCTATAACCTGGCGATTCCTGTTCCTTACCTGGTTATCACCAATGGAGCGGAAGCCATGATTTATCATCGTGCAGAGGGAAAATTAGTAGTGCTTGCCGACTTTCCCGCCTATTAAAAAAGGTGTTAGTGATGACACTAACACCTTTGAAAAAATTAAACAGGTTTGATTATGGGAAAATGCCCAGTTCATTGTAGCTGGTAGCTACTTTGTTGATGGCAACCACATAGGCGGCCGTACGCATATCAGGGATCTCCGGATATTGCTTCCAGCATTCCATAATCTCACGGGTTGCAGTGATCATGGTTTCTTCCAGTCCGGAATATACCAGGTCCACTTCATCCGGACCGTGCTCGATCATGATTTTATGATTGTCGGCTACTTTTTTACCAGTCAGTCCTTCAATCTGGTTCAGGATGTTCTTGTTCTGGTTTTCTGTGAACCGCTTTTCTAGTCGCCCGTAGCGCACATGGCTCAGGTTCTTGAGCCATTCAAAATAAGATACGGTTACACCTCCGGCATTCAGGTACATATCCGGAACTACCAGGGTTCCTTTGGCAGCAAAAACCTCATCTGCTTCAGGTGTAAGCGGACCATTTGCTGCTTCACCAATAATGCGTGCCTTGATCCGGGGGGCATTATCGCCATTGATTACATTTTCCAATGCAGCAGGGATCAGGATTTCGCAATCCAGTTCCAGTGCATCATTGGAGTTGGCGAGGTTCAGCGCTCCCGGGAAATTCAGAATGGATCCGGTTTTTTTGCGGTGCTGGAATACTTCCTCTTCATTCAGGCCATCGGGGTTCATAATCGCTCCTTCGTATTCAGCAATAGCGATCACTTTGGCACCACCTTCACGGAAGAATTTGGATGCGTGATAGCCCACATTACCGAGTCCCTGTACGACTACTGTTTTTCCTTCAATTCCGAGATCCAGTCCCAGGCGCTGCATAACATCGGGCATATTACATACTTCCCGGATGCCATAGAAAACACCCAGTCCGGTTGCTTCCTTACGTCCGCGTACACCACCCTGTGTTATAGGTTTACCTGTTACACAACCGAGCGCATCTACTTCGCCTGGTTTCATGCTCATATAGGTGTCGAGAATCCAGGCCATTTCGCGTTCTCCGGTTCCATAGTCAGGAGCAGGTACATCGGTACCCGGACCAATAAAATTCTTCTTAATCAGTTCATGGGTATACCGGCGGGTAATTTTTTCCAGTTCGTAGGGAGTATATTTTTTGGGGTCAATAGAAATCCCCCCTTTAGCTCCTCCGAAAGGAACGTTTACAATAGCGCACTTGTAGGTCATAAGCGCTGCCAGGGCCATCACTTCGTCCAGGTTTACTGCTGTGGCGAAACGGATACCTCCTTTACAGGGTGTTTTGTGATGCGAGTGTTGTACCCGGTATGCTTTAATAACTTCAATCTTATCGCCGATTTTCACGGGAAAATGCATCCGGTAAACTGAGTTACACTGCTTGATCTGTTCTAAGATCCCGGGATCCCAGTTGGTGAACCTGGCTGCCTTGTCAAAACTCTTCTCTACTGCTCCAAAGAAGCTGTACTCTTGATGTCCAGACATGATGTTCGTTTTTGTTAGGTGTTTTTTATATGTGTTTACGCAATCGTCTACTTACTTAACGAAAAAAACTCAGGCTTCTTTTTCCAGTCTGCTTATTTTTCTGTCGAGTCGGATCAGGTAGAGTAGGATACCTGTAACAATCAATACCACTACGGCAACTACCGCATAAATCTTTCCATTTGCATGCATTGCATCGGCCATTTGTACCGGCTCATCTCCATTCATCGGAGCCTGGGCCATGCAAAGGGTTGAGCCTAGCAGAAGAATCGCTATCAGGGCCTGCCATTTTATATTACGCATGTTGAAGTTTTTTTTCTTCCAAATTTTTGATCCGGATACAGAGGCTGGCAATCCAGACACCCAGCAGGGTCCAGCCCGGAAATGCCACCAGGTAAAACAGGTATCGCATGCGGGCATCCACATCGCCCGGGTTCAGGGCCGGATTGCCCATTCCACCGGGGTGCAGGCTCTCCAGCAACCGGGGAATAATCCAGATGGTTGGAAAGAGCATCGCAAACGCAAAGATGTTATAGACCGCTCCGATTTTTGCCCGCTTATCCGGATCAATCATGGAATTCCGTAATACCAGGTAAGCGAAATAAATCAGCAACGCGATTGCCGCTCCAATTTGTTTTGGATCATTGCTCCAGGCTTTGCCCCAGGTATAGTTGGCCCAGATCATTCCGGTTGATAATCCCAGCACACAAAACAGCAGTCCCACATTGGCGTATTCAACAGCCAGGCTATCGTGTTTGAGCTTTCCGCTTCTCAGGTATTTAACAGAATTAACAACAGAAACGGTAAAAAAGATCATCATTCCGAACCACATGGGCACATGGAAATAATAATTCCGTATGGTTTCATTCAGAATAGGTTTGGCGGGTACATCGCCCAGGAAGCCGGCTACTGAAATGAGGAGTAGCTGCAGGATGCAAAGGATTTTCCACCAGGCTAAGCGCATATATTCAAATAAGTGCGGCAAAATTAGGGGAAAAGAATCAGTCCTTCCACAGAAAGGGAA
>CAZJNY010000123.1:0-11088 GCA_964547405.1 uncultured Flavihumibacter sp.
CAGTTGGTAAGCACTTTTTCCAGTCCGGCCGGATTTGTAGCAGGCTCGAGCTCATCCAGGTAGATCATCCCGCTGTAAACAGGTGTTTCCAGGGAACCTTTCGCGCCCAATAATTTATACACCGGTTGATTTAGGATGACTCCGCACAGATCATAAAGCGCTATGTCTGCATGACGCGCAATTCCGGTTAATATTCCTGTTGCAGGATCAATCAGATCAGAGAGGGATTTGCCAATTAATGGAGATGCATCCTGTTCATTTCTGAAACCTGTTTGTCCCCATCCTATTGCCCCACGATCTGTTTCCAGTTGAATGATCCGCTCGGAGTGATGCTGACCATGCACATCCAGTTTGGCATTTTTTCCTACCAGTCTCGGCCAGCTGAATTTTATTTCTCCCAGCCGAATCGCTTTTATTTTATGGTTAGCCAGCTCAGGAAAACGATTCGGATTGGCTGTAACTGGTGCTGCAGCCTGTACTTGTGGCGAAATTGCAGCCATCCCAATGGTTGAAAGCGATACGGAACGAATAAAATCTTTTCTGTTCATAACCAGGTTTTGTAAAACTAAACTGCCGGTTAAGCAGGAGAGGAGTTGTTAAAGGCTGGTTAACGAAACGCAAAGAATAAAAACTGTAACAGGAGGAATACGACCAAATTCTACTCCTGCACAGAAAAAATAAATCCAACGCCGTATATGTTTTCGATTTTTACTTTAGTGGATAATGCGATTAGTTTTCTGAGCCTGGAGATGAAAACATCCAGACTTCGTCCGAGGAAATAATCATTTTCTCCCCAGAGTTGCACCAGTATATCTTCCCGTTTTAATACTGCGTTCCGGTGATGGTATAGAAACTCCAATAACTCCATTTCTCTTGGCGTAAGGGATCCTTTCAAACTTGAATTACCAATGGAAATTTTAAATACTTCTTTGTGGAGTATAATATCTCCGATACATAGATCCGTAGCTGGTTTGATTTGTTCATCTGCAGGCTTGTTTCTTCGGATGATATTACGGATCCTTAGCACCAGTTCATCAATGTCAAAGGGTTTACTTATATAATCATCTGCACCCAGACCAAGACCGAGCAACCGGTCTTTTTTTTCATTTCTGGCAGTGAGGAAAAGAAAGGGTGTTTGCTTGTCAACCTGGGAAAATTTCCGGGCAAGTTCAAATCCATCTATTCCCGGTAGTTGAACATCAATCATTAGCAGATCATATCCTTTCCGGTTTGAATCAAAAGCAAGAAAAGCATCTTCAGCATTGGTATGCCAGTCTACTTCAAGGTCCATGAGTTGCAGATACTGCTTTACTACATTACCTAAGTCCAGTTCGTCTTCCACAAATAATACTCTGTTTTGCATGGGTGCTTTAATCCTCAATGGAAATTTTAATGATGAAAAAAGATCCGGTGTTTTCGTTCGAAATTATCTCCAGGTCCCATTTGTGGGCATTGATACATTGCCTTGTATAATATAGTCCCAGTCCCAGTCCATTGGTTGCTTTATTGGTAAGGCCTTTGGTATTTCGATAGAATTTTTCAAAAATATGGCGTTTGATGCTATCCGGTATCCCTATGCCATTATCTGAAATAATGAGCAGGAGCCTGTTATGCGTTAATTTGGTGTATACTTTTATTTCTTTTTGCCGGTTGTTATTGTATTTGATACCATTATCTATTATATTATTGAACATGGTAGTTACCCAGAATTTATCCAGTAACACCTTATTGGAGCCGGATTCATTTATATAAGAAATAGAGACCTGGTTATTGGTGAGCTGTAGGCGATAATCCAATAATAATTCTTCCGTCAGTTCTTCCAGTACTGTTAGTTCCTTTTGCAGGCTGGAGGCATTCATAACGGTCAGATCCAGCACTTGTCCGAACAATGTTTTCAATCGCTGGCTTTGCCGGTCAATTACAGCAGTAAGTGGCAGTATTTTTTCTTTGTCCTCCAGTATCCGGCCATTTTGAAGACTTTTGTTTGCTACAATGATTGCTGAAAGCGGTGTATGTAATTCGTGCGTGATACTATTCACAAAATCTGACTTGAGTTCCGCCAGTTTTTTCTGCCTGATCCAGTTTTGGAAAGTAATGTAATATATAAACATGATGCCAAGGATGGCGACCAGCGAAATCACCAGCGGAACCGTCATGGCTTTTAGTATATGTAACAAGCGGTAAGGGGTATCGGCATACAGGGCAAAAGTTGCGGCATAACTATAAGGTTCCGGTGCGCTTACTGTTATTGAGGTTACTTCATTTTGTTTGTTAAGTTGTTTCAATCCACCGTTGATCAGGACACCCTGTTGGTCATTCTTACGCTGGAAAACAGGATGGTACTGGTGGCCATCGAAAGTGACACTAACTGATTCCAGTGTAGATGCCCATACGAGTGTGGTGTCCAACTCCTTTTCTCTGATATAGGCGGCCATTAAAGTATTTATCGTATTGGCTTGTTTCAGTTCCTGCAACATGCTATCCACTACCAATTTTGATGCAATGAGAAACTGTTCAGCTGATGTTTTACGAACAGCATCCAGACTAGCCATGTTCCTGATCAGATACCGATCCATAATTGCCTGTCCACCCGGGAAAATTTTATCATTCCGGATGCTGGTTCGGTACAATTCCTTTAGCGTGTTTTTTTCGGATGCATAGAACTCATCATTTTTGAGTGTATAGGTATTGTAAATAAGAAAACTTTGTACTGAAACAAGTACAATAAAACCTAACAGTGCAATTATTTTATGTAATTGTATGGATGATTTCATCCTTTCGATTGAATGTTAAAGATAGAGTCTTCCCCGTACCCGTATAGCCATTTAATTTTCGTTAACAATCTGTTTGAATTCTATTGGGATGCAGTTGCTCATATGTTAAATAGTTTTAAAAAATATCGCGACGGATTGCATGCAAACAGCGAATTAATTGACATCTAACTGTTATAATAATGAGCAAAAAAATTATTCTAGCAGGGGGCAGTTCATTGCGTGTCCTCCAGCTGTTTTGCGCAGCCATATGTACCTTTCCGGCTACCGGTTGGGCAGATCCTGTGCATAAACCAACCATTCCTTCCAATTATTTTTTTCAGCAACAGATTTCCGGTATTGTTACCAGTGCTATTAATGGCACACCGGTAGTAGGGGCTTCTGTGATAATTAAGGGCACCACAACTGGTACCACCACAAATGAAGAAGGCCGCTTTACTATTGCTGCCAAATCCGGTGATGTACTGGTGATTTCCTATCTCGGATTTCAGTCTTCAGAAATCACCGTAAGCCAGAACAGCAATGTTGCTGTTCAGCTGCGGGATGATGTGCAGAGTCTTGATCAGGTGGTGGTGGTAGGATATGGTACACAGAAACGGAAAGAAATTACTTCTGCGGTTACCACTGTAAAATCTACCAATTTCAACCCAGGCGGAACGCGTTCACCACTTGACCTGATACAGGGTAAAGTAGCGGGATTAAGTATTACCAGAACGCAGGGGAATAATCCTAACTCAGGTGCTGAAATCCAGCTGAGAGGAGTTACCTCATTAACCGGTACAAGAACACCGCTGATTGTTATTGATGGTATTCCGGGTGGAAATCTGGATTTGTTACAGCAGGACGATATTGAATCTTTTGATGTGTTGAAGGATGGCTCTGCCGCTGCGATATATGGCACCAGGGGAAACGCCGGTGTAATCCTGATCACTACCAAAAAAGGTAAATCAGGAGCACCCAGATATGATTTCTCCACCTATCTCCAAAGAGAATATGTTGACCGCAAACCAGAATACCTGACGGCGTCAGACTTTCGTAAACTGATAGCAGATGGTGTTGTAGCGCCTTCACAGGATTTTGGCGCCAGTACTGATTTGTATGATGAACTGATTGATAAAAACAACCTCAGCCAGTACTATAATTTTTCAGCATCCGGTGGTACAGCTCAAACTAATTACCGCGCCTCCCTTTTTTACAACGATGCAAATGGTATTGCCAAACAAAATGGAAGAGAGCAGTTTGGCGGAAGGGTGAATGTGAACCAGCGAGGCCTGGATGACCGGTTGAGCCTTTCAGTAAATATTGCTGCCAATGTTAACAAAGCCAATCTGCTTGGTGGCGGTGGTGGCGATTTTGAACAGGCCATCCAGCGGAATCCTACTGCACCGATCTATAATCCGGACGGGACCTATTTTGAAACGCAGGGTTTTAATAATTACAACCCGCTGTCAAGACTGGCGTACCGGATTTCCGAAAGGGATCAACAGACTTTTTCCGGAGATGCCATGCTTTCCCTCAAATTAATGAAAGGACTGACTGCCAGTACATTTGTTTCTTATGTAAGAAATGCTTTCAATGATCGCTATTATAGATCCAGAAGAGACTGGGATCAGCGTCCTAACAGTGACTACCAGGGAATGGCCTATGCGTCAAAATCCAATTTTCTGAACTGGAGCAGAACGCTGGAGTCAACAGTGAATTATACCCGTGAAATTGCAGACAAACACAATATAACTGCATTGGCCGGATATAGCTATCAGTATGAGACCACTGAAACATTCAATGTTAACAACAATGGCTTTACAACGGATGGTTTCCTGGATTGGAATCTCGGAGCCGGCAGTGCCATTCAAAATACCACACTTCCCCGGCCGGGCATGGGAAGTAATAAAGTTGATAATACCCTGATCGCATTTTTTGGTCGTGTTAATTATTCATTTGCCGATCGTTATTTTCTGACTGCCATCTTGAGAAGAGAGGGATCCTCCCGCTTCGGTGCCAATCATAAATGGGGCAATTTTCCAGCAGTTTCGCTTGGCTGGATCATCTCTGATGAGGCTTTCATGCAGAACATAAGCCAGATCAACCAACTGAAACTTCGCATAGGCTATGGTGTTACCGGTAACCAGGGCATTCCCAATTACCAGTCCATTGTTACCCTGGGCACCGGGGGCGTATATCCTCAGGATGGAGTGTACTATCAAACCTATGGTCCGGTTCGAAACCCGAACCCGAATCTTCGCTGGGAGCAAAAAGCCGAGTGGAATTTCGGTCTTGATTTTGCCATCCTGAATAACCGTATTTCCGGTTCCTTTGATGTGTACAACAGAAATACCAAGGACCTGCTGTACAACTACAACGCGCAACAGCCATCCTTTGTACGTGATTTGATTTATACCAATGTGGGTTCGATCAGAAACAGTGGTGTGGAATTGCAATTGTCTGCTATTCCGGTTCAGCAAAAGAATTTCCAGTGGAATGTAGATTTTACCGGTAATACCCAGAAAAACAAACTGACACAATTGTCTAATGATGTTTTTAAAGCGAACTGGCTGGAGTTCTATGGATTGCCATCTCCCGGAGCGCTGGGTAATGCATTCCGGTTGGAAGAAGGTGGTGCAGTTGGTAATTTTTATGGAAAACGATTCGCCGGATTTACTGAAGATGGCAAATGGCAGTTCTATAAGGCTGACGGTTCAAAAGCACCCGCCAACCAGATGAATAATGATGACCTTACTGTTATTGGAAATGGTGTTCCCAAATTACAACTGGCCCTGAACAACCGGTTCACCTATAAGAATTTTGATCTTACTATTTTCTTCAGAGGGAAATTCATGTTCGATATCCTGAATACCAAGGATCTCTATTTTGGTAATAAAAACTGGTTGCCGAACAACCTGTTGAAAAGTGCCGTTACTACCCACAATGAATTGAATGACGCTCCGCAGTACTCCGATTATTACCTGGAGAAAGGCGATTTTGTAAAACTGGACAACCTTACTGTTGGGTACAATTTTAATTTCAATACCAAACATATCCGCAATATGCGCTTATATGTTACCGGTAGAAACCTGGCAACATTTACGGGTTACAGCGGTATTGATCCTGAATTGCAGGATGTGGGCTTTGAAACCGGTGTGGATGGAAGAGGGTTTTACCCCCGTACAAAATCAATTGCTATCGGTCTTACTGTTGGATTCTAAAAATTGTTACGCATGAAAAAAATGAAGCTTACAAAATGGGGTTTGCTGGCAACCGTTCTGATGGCTACGTCCTTCAGTGGTTGTACCAAACTGGATGAGACACTATACAGTGAACTCAATAAGAATAACTTTTATAATAATAAAGTAGAAGTAATGCAGGCTGCCCTGCGCCCGTTTACTCATATGCAGGCCTGGCTCGCACCAACCGGACAAAATGGGTATTACTATCACGCAGAGTTATCTGCAGATCAACTTGCCTGGCCACAGAAAGGCAGACATGGATATGATGGTGGTGATCACTTCCGGCAGCATTACCATACCTGGACAGCCAATGAACCACGTATGCGTTCGGCCTGGACCTTGATTTGGACCGGAGTAGGAATGATTAATGCTGCATTGGCTGATCTGGAAGGCCTCGATTATGAGATGCTCGGTATTTCCACTGAGGAAAAAAATGCAATTGTTGCTGAATTGCGGGTATTAAGAGCCTATCATTATATGAAAATGATGGAACTCTGGGGGAATATTCCCATCGCCGTTAAAGTGGGTGATCCTCTGAATCCGGCAACTCAGTCAAGAGCAGAAGTATTTGCATTTGTAAAGGAAGAGCTGGAGACCTATGTACCGCAACTGCTTCCTTATTCAAGTGCACTTGTTGGAAGGGTTTCTGCTGCTGCCGGAAATGCCATGCTGGCGGAACTCTATCTCAATGCAGAATATTTTACCGGTACTGCAATGTGGGATCAAACCATTGCGGCTTGTGATAAAATCATCAATGGTCAATCCGGTGGGTTGAATGGTGGTCCTGCTTTGGCAGATAACCTGACGGAAACATTTTCAAACACTAACAAAAATGCGAAAGAGGCATTGTTTCAGTTTGCTTATAGCCGTAAAGGTGGTTTCACTTTTGGTTGGGGTGGTTTCTTTATGGGATATGATAATATCCGTGAAGTGCTGAAAGTAGGGTATGGCGGATGGAATGCTTTTGTTGTGGTTCCTACTGCATATGATGCGTATGCGGAAAATGACCTTCGCAAAAAAGAATGGTTCCTGTTTGGTCCTCAGTATAAATATGGAACGAATGAACAAATTAAGGGTACGGAAGAGTACAATGGACAACCCTTTGCATATGTGAACAGTATTCGCCGGGAAAGTGAGGGTGATCTGACCAGTGAAGGAAGTATGGCAGAAGGAGAGGAAAACAGCGGTGCCCGTTTCCATAAATACAAAAGCGGAACCCTCGATGATCCGAATTACCAGGAGAATCATTACATCATTTATCGCCTTACTGAAATCTATTTCATAAAGGCGGAAGCAATTATGCGGAAAAATGGTGGCGTAGCCAATCAGGAGGCTGTTGATTTGATCAACGCCAGCCGGCGCCGGGCATTTTCAGCAGCAGATTGGCCAGCTGCGCAATACACTACTGCAACATTGACCCTGGATGAATTGCTCGCTGAAAAGGGACGTGAATTCATCTTCGAAGGCAAACGCAGAGCAGATATTATTCGTTTTGGACGCTTTACAAATGGTACCTGGTGGGATCATCAGCCTACCGGTGATCCACGTAAAGAAATTTACGCAATTCCGGCAACTCAGCTTGCCGCCAATCCCAACCTGGTTCAGAACCCTGGTTACGAATAAGCTTAGCAGTTAGAGTTGGCTCCAATAGGTTGTCGCCGTTTTCGGTGGCAACCTTTCTTTTTGGCTGCTGTATGCTATTAAAAAAGGGTGGCTCGCCATGAGCCACCCTTTTTTGTTATTTCCATCCACCTCCAAGCGCATGGTATAAATTGATAGAAGCCTGCCATTGTTTGAGTTTGGTTTCTACCAGTTCAAACCGGGCTTCCAGCGCTTCCCGCTGTGTAAACAACACTTCCGTGTAATCCGCTCTTGCTGCATTGAATAGACGATTCGAGATATCTACTGACAAAACAAGGTCTTCTACCTGTTGTTTCTTTTGCAGATAACTGTTCTCCAGGTTGCTGATATTCGATACCTGGTTTTTGGTTTCCAGAAATGCGGATAAGAGTTTTTGTTCGTACTCATACACCACTTGCATTTGTTTGGCATTGGCATTCAGGTAGGACGCTTTTATAGCGTTCCGGTTAATCAGTGGAGCCGCCAGGTCTCCCGCCAGGGAAAACAGCATCGATTCCGGTGCTTTAAATAAATAACCCGGATTAAATGCACCCAATCCAATGGCCGACTGAATACCAATCGATGGATAGAACTGAGCTCTGGCTACCTGCACATTCAGGTTGGCAGCCTGCAGTTCCAATTCTGATTGCCGGATATCCGGCCGGTTAAATAATAACTGGGTGGGTAGTCCCGTTTGCAAAGCGGGAACGAGGCTTTGTTCAAAATCTCCCCGGTTTCTTGGAATGGGTTGGGGGAACCGGCCCAATAAAAAATTAATTCGGTTCTCCGTCTCCGTTATCTGCTGCCGGATATGAAATTCCATACTGCGGGTACTCGCCAATTGTGCATCAAATCTGCGTACTGCCAGTTCGGTTACCTTGGTTGCTTCTTTTTGCACTTTTACCAGTTCTAACGCATTCTGCTGAATAGATATATTCTGTTGCAGAATTTCCAGTTGTTTGTCAAGTGCAAGTAACTCATAATAGGAGGACGCAATTTCCGCTACCAGGTTGGTTACCATGAAATTTTTACCTTCTGTGCCAGCCAGGTAATGCAGACTGGCTACTTTGGTAGCATTGCGTAATTTATGCCAGATATCCAGCTCCCAGCTGGCATAGGCACCAATACCAAATTCACCCAGCGGTTCCGGCATTTCTTTTCCCGGTTTGATTTCCGTGGTGGCTTCCAAGGCCCCGATATTGGTATACCTGGGAACCTTGGTTGCTCCGGCACCTGCTTTGATTCCTACAAAGGGGAGGAATTCCCCTTTCCTGGCCCGGATTTCATTTTTGCTCATTTCGATTTCCTGCAAGAGTATGTTCAACTCCTGGTTGTGCGCCAGTGCTGTATCTATTAATGCACTCAGGTCGGGATCAGCAAAGATGTTTTTCCAGTTAACAGACGCACTGTTGGTGCTGTCGGTAACCGGACTGGTAAACTGTTCCGGTACTGTTTTGCTGGCGGGTCTGTTCACCAGCTCTGGCAGTTTACAACTGCTCAGCAGCAGCATCGTCCATACGATCCAGCTGTATTTTTGGATGTTTCTTTTTTGCATGATGGGAAAATTCTTCAGTTAATGGGGTGTCTTCTTCTTTTTTGATGAGTTTACGTCCGTCTGCCAGGCTTCCGAATACATAGTAGAGTCCGGGTACTACAATCACTCCAAACACGGTACCCAGCAACATGCCTCCGGCGGAGGAGGCTCCGATTGTTCGGTTGCCGATTGCACCCGGACCCGTTGCTGCCAATAACGGTAATAAGCCCGCAATAAAGGCAAAGGAGGTCATAAGGATCGGACGGAATCGAACTTTGGCGCCTTCAATCGCCGCTTCCAGAACAGTTAATCCTTCCTGTCTTTTCTGAATCGCAAACTCTACAATCAATACGGCGTTTTTACCCAGGAGTCCGACCAGCATTACCAATCCTACCTGCGCATAAATATCATTGGCGAGTCCCATCATTTTCAAAAACAGGAAGGCGCCAAATACTCCAGCCGGTAAGGAAAGAATTACTGCCAGCGGAATAATGAAACTTTCATATTGGGCTGCCAGCACCAGGTACACAAATCCAAGTACGATAAGAAAAATATACAGGGATTCATTGCCTCTCTGTACCTCATCTTTTGAAAGTCCCAGCCAGTCGATATCATAGCCTTTTGGTAAGGTTTCCCTGGCAACCTGTTTGATCACATCAATAGCCTGTCCGCTGCTGTATCCTTTTGCCGGAGATCCATTAATCGCAGAGGAGGTGTACATGTTGTACCGCGTGATTTCGTTCATGCCCTGTGATTTTTTGATCTTCATAAAGGCAGAGTAGGGCACCATTTCATCCCGGTTGTTTTTAACATAGAGTTGCATCAGGTCGCTGGGCATCTCCCTGTATTTCGCATCGGCCTGCACATATACTTTGAAAAAAGTACCAAAACGAATAAAGCCCTGTTCGTAGGTACTGCCAATCAAAATCGAAAGATTATCCATCGCCTTACCAATGGATACCCCTTTTTGCATGGCTGCCTGATTGTCGATTTCCAATTCGTATTGCGGATAGTTGGCGGCAAAGAAGGTAAAGAGTCCGGTTAACTCTTTTCTTTTTTCCAGCGCAGCCATAAATGCCGTATTTACTTCACCGAATGCCTTATAATCTCCGGTATTGGTTTTGTCAAGTAATCGCAGGGAAAATCCACCTGTTGCTCCATAACCCGGAACTGCCGGTGGTTCAAAAAATTCAATCGTGGCACCGGGAATTGTCTTCGCTTCTGCTTCAAGTTCTTCAATGATCTCATGAACAGATGAACTTCGTTCATTCCAGTTTTTGAGGTTGATTAAACAGGTGCCTGCATTCGAACCGCGACCTTCCGTCATGATTTCATACCCTGCCAATGCTGATACGGATTGTACGCCCTTATTCTTCTCACAGATCTCCTGCAATTTGCGGGCGATATCATTCGTGCGTTCAAGCGTTGAGCCGGGTGGCGTTTGGATAATGGCGTAGATCATTCCCTGGTCTTCTCCCGGAATAAATCCGGAAGGCAGTGCCGCTGTGGTAAAGAGGATGCTGGCACAAAAGGCAATCAGCATACCAAAGGTTAATACCCTGCGATGCGCGATCACCCGCAGCAACTTCGTGTAAGAACCTAACAGGCCATTAAACTTCCGGTTAAACCAATCGATAAACAGGTTGATAGGTGTTTTCTTTCTTGGTTTACCGTGGTTGTTTTTCAGGATCATCGCACAGAGTACCGGTGTTAGGGTGAGTGCTACAATACCTGAGATTACTATGGAGCTGGCCATGGTAATGGAAAACTGGCGGTAAAAAACGCCAACCGGACCACTCATGAAGGCAACCGGTACAAATACCGCTGTCATTAAGAGGGTAATGGCGATGATCGCACCGCTGATTTCATTCAATACCCGTTTGGTGGCTTTGTACGGAGTCAGGTCTTCTTCTTCCATTTTGGCATGCACGGCTTCCAC
>CAZJNY010000124.1:0-11033 GCA_964547405.1 uncultured Flavihumibacter sp.
ACTTATGGCGGATTATAACCAGAACCCGCGAAGCCGTATTATTGCAGAATGGACTCTATCCGGGATCTGGAAGAACTTTTATTGGTGCCTGAGGAACAGCCACCGCAAACAGCTGAGGGCAACTGTATCCGCATCGTGGTGCTGAAGCAATTCCGGTTTCATAAATCGCTGTGTATTGAACTCTATGATGCACCACTTACCCAGGCAGGAAAAATCAGGAATCCTTTATCCTATATCAGCGCCACAGATGCTGCCCAGCAGGCAGACAACGAAGTGGATACGGTACGTTTTTATGCTGCCATCAACCGCTTCCAGACGCCACCAACAACCGGCATAACCAACACCGATATACGCAGTTTGCGTTCGATTATTAAAAATCCGGCCAGACTGCGGTTTTTCTACCACGACCCGGAGTTTTCTGAAAATGTAAGCGCCGGTTCGCTGAGAGAAGTGCAGGTAGGCGGGTTGGTTGAAAAGCTTTCCCTGCATATTTATAAAGCCAGCCCGTTTTACAAGGTGAGTCCCGAACTGGAATTGGGCAACCAAAAATTTCATCCGCAGCAATTCCCGTTGAAATACGGACTCTTTCTGCTACAGGAAAATCAGCTTATGCTGGTTGCAAATCTGACTGTGCTCAAACTGCTGCAGGTGTTTGCCACCCGGCAATTCCTGCAATTACAGGAAGACCAGTTCGCCGCTTTTGAGGAGAAAATTCTTTCCAAACTGGAGAACAGGATCCGGGTTGAACGACATTTTATCGAGTCCGCTGCGGAAGAAGAATTGAAGGAAGCGGGATGGATAGGGGCGATTGAACGTTTGATCTACCTGGCAGATCTGGGACAATATGTTACCATCCAGCCCATGATGCGCTATGGCAGCATGGAAGTGCCACTGCGTAGTAAAAAAATGGTTTACCTGCCCAATAGTAAAGGCAGATTGTTAGCCCTGCATCGCAATGATGGGGCCGAAAATGCTTTCCTTTCCATGGTGCTTAAACAACACCCGCATTTCATGGAACAACTGGAAAATGAATTGCCTTATTTCTACCTGCACCGCGATCGCTTCCTGGATGAAGACTGGTTCCTGGTTGCTTTTGCGCAGTGGCGGGCGGCAGGCATTTCCATCTTCGGTTTTAATCAGCTGAAAGAAAATAAAAAGAGTGCGCATAAGGGAAGCATTACGGTTCGCGTAGTATCCGGACTCAACTGGTTCAATGTAAAAATCAATGCCAAATACGGCGATCAGCAGGCTTCCCTTCCGCAAATCCAAAAAGCCATCCGCAACAAAAGCAAGTATGTGCAACTGGATGATGGCACCCTGGGATTATTACCGGAAGAATGGATTGATCGGTTTTCGAAGTTTTTCTTTGGCGCTTCGGTGATGGGAGAAGACCTGGTAATGCCCGGCACCCGGTTTGAGGAAGTGAGTATGCTATTTACACAGGAGGAACTGGACGAGGATGCTCACCAAAAAATTCATACCTACCGGGAACGGTTAACCGATATTAAATCCATTGAACCGGTTGCTGTTCCAGCTACACTGCATACCGAATTGCGCCCTTACCAGCAGGAAGGACTGAATTGGCTTCACTTTCTGCATGAAAATGAATTCGGAGGTGTACTCGCAGATGATATGGGTTTAGGTAAAACAGTGCAGGTAATTGCCTTTCTGTTGCATTTGAAAGAGAGCGGAAGCAAATCCACCCATCTGTTACTGGTACCCACTTCCCTGCTCTTTAACTGGCAGGCAGAAATCCAGCGATTTGCACCTTCATTAAACTGCCTGATCCTGCATGGTGCCAATCGCACCAAAAACACGGAAGCATTTGAACAGTACGATATCATCCTCACCTCTTATGGAACACTTTTAACAGATATTACCTACCTGCGGCGGTTTCAGTTTGGTTATCTATTACTGGATGAATCCCAACAGATCAAGAACCCCGACTCGCAACGATACCAGGCGGTACAAATGCTGAAAACTAAGAATCGCTTAGCCATCACCGGTACTCCTTTCGAAAACAATACCATGGATCTGTATGCGCAGTTTTCAGTTGTTTGTCCGGGTTTGCTGGGGAATAAAAAATATTTCCAGGATATCTACTCCACACCCATCGACCGCTTTGAAAACCGCCAGCGTTCGGAAGAGCTGCAACAAAAAATCAGGCCCTTTCTGCTCCGGCGCACCAAGGAAGAGGTGATCCGGGAACTGCCCGATAAAATTGAACCAATCCTTTATTGCCCAATGGGTGAGGCGCAACGTGCCGTGTATGCAGCATACGAAAAAGACCTGCGAGATTACCTGGAAGACAAACTGGAAGATGATATCCTGCGCAATTCCATTCATGTATTGCGTGGCTTAACGCAACTCCGGCAGATCTGTGATGATCCGCGTCTATTGCAGGCCGATCAGTTGCAGGGAGAAGGTTCGTCAAAAATTGAGGTGCTGATCGAACAGGTGCAAAACAAATCGCCCCGGCATAAAATCCTGATCTTCTCTCAGTTTGTCTCCATGCTCGATCTGATAGCCATTGAGCTGAACAAACTGGGCATCGTTTATGAAACACTTACCGGAGCTACGAAAAACAGGCAGGCGGCGGTGGATCGCTTTCAGCAGGATCCCGAAGTGCGGGTCTTTCTGTTAAGCCTGAAAGCGGGAGGTGTAGGACTGAATCTGACTGCAGCGAGTTATGTGTACCTGGTAGACCCCTGGTGGAATCCTGCTGTGGAGGATCAGGCTATTGACCGTGCCTATCGCATCGGGCAACACCAGAATGTGCAGGCGGTACGATTGATTTGTCCGGGTACGGTGGAAGAAAAAATGCGTCAGCTCCAGCAAAGCAAAAGAGAACTTTCAGCCGGACTCATACAAAGCGGGAAAGCCTTTTTCAGCAGTATGACAAAAGAGGACTGGCGTTCGGTATTGGGCGGATAAAGGAGATGGAAAGGCAAACAGGTGGGTTGTACCAGGAAGGGAATACAATCGTTTTGGGCAGACAAAAAAAAATGCTTTACGTGGATTGCAAAGGGTTGTAAGAGACCGTCTTTAAAAGGACGGCCTCTTTATAGGCATCGGTCTTTCTTAAAGATTCTTTTCAATTTTTGATTGTATATCCTGCACCGGAACATATAAAATTTTTCGGCCGTCTTTTCTTTCCAATAGCAAGCCAGCTGACACCAGATCATTCAAATCATTTCGAGCCGTCTGGTTACTGATATTGAAGGTATTCTGTATACCGTTTACAGTAAACGACTGAACAGGATCCGTTAGAATTTCCTGTAACAATGATAGTTGTCTGCTATTCCATTCAGTATTTCTTAATAAACCCAGGAGATTTCGTTTCTCCAATGTTTTTCGTTTAATATGTGCTTTTAAATCTTCTAAAGCTTTTGTTATGCATTGAAGATTATAAACAATAAAATAGGTAAGGTCAAATTCATCCATTTCCGTATATAGGTAAGCACGGGCGTATTTTGCTTTCGATTGCAGTATTATTCTTGATACAGACATGTATTCAATCAGCCAATATCCTTTTTTTATCAGATACCAATAAAACAAAACTCTTGCTGTTCTGCCATTTCCATCTGAAAATGGATGTATATATCCTAACAAAAAATGAATGATAATTCCTTTAGATACCGGATGAATGAAATAGGATTCTTTCTTTTCATCATTGCAGAATGCACAAAACTGCAATATCATTTTTTCCAATTCCTCATATGCAGGAGGCTGATGCAATATTTCCCCAGTTTGCGTGCTTCGAACGACCACTTCATTATCAGTACGAAATACACCTTCTTCTGCTGAATTTGATAAGGTATTGCTGGTTATTATTGCATGTAACGTACAAATGTTTTGAGGTGTTATGGGAAGTTTTTTGTTTTGTACAATCCACTGCATGGCAGCATAGTTATTTACTATCATCTGCTCTGAAATATTCCTTGGCCGGGTATTATTCGCCAGCATTTCTTTGGCAAGTTTTCTGGAAGTGTCAGCACCCTCCAGCTGCGAAGAAGCAATAGCTTCTTCCATCAATGAACTGATAAGGTAACGGTCTTTCTCATCCGCTGGCACGATAGAATCCCCCTGCATATTCCCACCCAGATTCATATCACATTCATGCAGTAATTCCTGGACAATAGCAGGAGATGAAATACTACAGGTTGGAAGTGAGTCCAGGTATAATCTTATTCCACTTAGCCTGCTTGACTTTACCGCACCCCATAATTGTTTAGGATCTATACTCCAATCTTTTGCCAGATATTTCCATTTATCCCAATACAGGTATCTATTCTGGGTAATATCGATGAATTCCCGATACTTACCCTTTTTAATCAGGTCATCCAGAACATCCCCGTATTTATAGGATGCTGGCACATAAGGGGGCGGTTCGGGCTTTTTCATATTTATTCCTAATTAAATACGAAATTAGGAATAAAGTTCCATTTACTCCTAATTTAGTGCCCAATTAGGAGTTTTTATGAAAACCTAAATTATTGATTTAAAATTACTTAAGACCATTTGAGCGGAATTCACCGATAAACACGATCTGTTTCAGCTCCGGCATCGCCCTGCTCTTTCATCCATTTAATCAGCCGGGTCTGCATTTTATTGCGGACCAGCCCCTTGTACCTTAGAACTCCACAGCCTGGCGGACGCTAACTCAGCATTCACCTACCGGATTTTTGACCGGCAGCACTATCAGCAACGGTGGTATCTGCGTCTGGAGCATCACCATAGGGCTGTACATTTGGCGGAACCGGCGTATTACCCGGAGGATAGCTGGTAATAGTAGTATCTTCCGGAGCCACCATCAGATCATCTGAATGGTCCGACTGGTTATCGCCGCAGGCAAATAAAAAGCCCGCCAGCAACACGATAAAAATCTGTTTCATACGCTTTTTTTTACCTGTTGCAAAAAGATCATACCACCCTTCTCATTTCTCTCCCGTTTCCCCTTTCTCCCGTCTCCTTCGTCTCACGTCTCACGTCTCACGTCTCACTTTATCAACCCACTCGCATTCGTAGCAAATATCTTCACTGCAATCGCGAGCAGAATCACCCCAAAAAATTTCCGGATCGCAATGAGGCCGGCTGCGCCGATCAGCCGTTCGATATAGTTGAGAGATCGCAATACGATATAAACCACTACGAGGTTAAAAAGAATGCCCAGTGCCACTGTCCATACCGGGTAGTTGGCCTGTAATGAAATGATGGTAGTAAGGGTACCGGATCCGGCAATCAGAGGAAAGGCAATGGGTACCAGTGTGCCGGATTTGGGATCGCCTTCGCTTTTGAAAAACTCCACACCCAGTACCATTTCGAGTCCGAGTATAAAAATGACGATGGAGCCCCCAACTGCAAAGGAACCCACATCAACGCCAAGGATACCCAGGAAACGCTCTCCAACCAGCAGAAAAAGAATCATCAGTGCACCGGAGATGAGGGTAGCCCGGAATTCGCGTATCTCACCCATTTTTGTTTTGAGTGAAATAAGCAGCGGAATCGACCCGAGGATATCAATTACCGCAAAAAGGGTAAAACTAACAGTCAGGAGTTCATCAATATTGAGGTTCATGGCGGGAAATTGCTTTGCCCTTCAATATTAAACAAGTTTTTCAATTACCCGTCGGGTACCCGACGGGTAAATTGAATACCCTAAGATTTTGGAAAGAGCTGGCGTTTGGCGGCGCGCAGGAAAGGGCCAACGGGCAGGCTGCTGATCAGCAATAATTCTTCCGGAATCCAGGACTGGTTATCAAGAAAGCGGAAGATGCGTTTTGCTGAATTTCGTTTGAAGAGTTTCGTGAATATTTCTGCACCCCCCAGTTCTTTATGGACCAGCACATCGAGTAATACGGAATCGTAAAACAGGAACCTTCCTTCATGCGTTTCCAGAATGGGACGCGGATGTCCGTAATTCAGCATCGAATAAATAATAGCATCACTATTGTGCTGGATAAACTGAAACGTATAGCCACTGGAAGGCTTTGTTTGTCCGCCTGTGGTACCAATGTTTACAATATTTCCCTTACCCGGATTAAACTTCCGGTTGGTCATCGGGATGATTCCAAATTCCTTTTCCCTTATGGTATACTGGCCCAGTTTGAGAAAATCACGCACATAGGTTTTTAAACCTTCCTCGTATTGCTCTTCGTTAAGTAATGCTTCATTAAATAAGGTGTATTCAACCAACGCGCTTCGCTTGTCTAACGGCATGGTATAAACGAAAGAGGCACCATGTTCCTGACTGATCCGGAAATCCATCAGGGTACAGGCCGAAGGATCAAAAAATTCCGTATCTGTTTCAATCACCCAGCCTTTAAAATGCTGCAGCAATTCATGTTTACCCGGAGCTACGGCAGGTTGTTCAAAAGGAATGGAATTGAACAGGTATTTTTTGGCATAATATGTTTCATTGTTCTCAAGAACCAGGCGTGCTCCCTCTCGTAAGGACTCAATACGCTGAACCGGTTCAAAAAGCAATTGCACATTGGATTGTTTCTTCAGATAATCAATGCAAAAACTGTAGAAATCAATTCCGCGGATCATTTTATACCGGTAGGGTTTGATCCGGTATTTTTTGGAGAAACCCGGACCATGAAACCAGAGCTGGTCCCAGGATTTATGAACCAGTTTTTCAAAAAAACCATTCTCTTTTTCCCAGAAACACCAGGTCCGGTCATTACCCTCCTTCCGGTCCTTATCTACAACAAGAAAACTTGCATTTTTGAAACGATCCGAGACCAGCATTCTTAAAAGCAGACTCATCGTTGCGGCACCCGCGCCTGCAAACACATAGTCGTACTCATATTTGTAATCGTAGGGCTTATATTGAAAAAGATGTGTAGACATTAACCGTGATTTAGCTGCTTAGCAAGATAGACAGCTTATCCCTTTTTATTACGGGTGTTTTCACGGTCTTTTTTTACTTTCTCCCAATATTTCTGATGTACTACCAGCATCCCAAAGGATTCACCATCCTCTTTATCGAGGTGTTTGTGATGCATTTTATGCGCCCACCGGATGGCGCGGATATAAATATTATTGCTGCGTGTAAAGAGTTTGAATCGCTGGTGGATGATGATCTCATGCACCATAAAGTACGCGAACCCATAGAGCATTACTCCAAAGCCAATGGCCTGTATCCACCACATGGAGGCATCCAGTGTGCCCCACAAAATCATGCCGATACTTGGAATAGCGAAAATCACAAAAAACCAGTCGTTTTTTTCAAAAAAACCCGGACCCTTTCTATGGTGATCTTCATGCAGGTACCAGAGAAAGCCGTGCATTACATACCGATGAGTGAGCCAGGTAACCGCTTCCATGATGAGGAAGGTAAGCAGAACAATGCCAAAATAAATTAACCAATGCATACTTCAGTTTGTTTTCTCCATTGCTGAACTTTAGGAAATGCCAGGTGAAACCAGGCGGTAAATCTCGCGGGGTGTGATGCCAGTGCCGCTTCTATTTCTGCTGTCGACAAAAAACAATAATCATTTACTTCAGCAGGATCCGGATGAATAGGGCCGTCATATTCTCCAACAAAAACATGATCATATTCATATTCTGTTAAGCCATTATCAAATGCGGCTTTGTAAACAAATTCAAAAGCCGGTTGAATGGTGGTAACAAAACCCATTTCCTCCTGCAAACGCCGCCTTCCTGCAGCCTGTGCTGCCTCATCGGGATAGGGATGGCTGCAACAGGCATTGGTCCATAATCCACCGCTGTGGTATTTATTCAAGGCCCGCTGCTGCAACAGCATATCACCGGCTGCATTGTAAATAAAAACACTGAAAGCGCGATGTAGTTCACCTTTTCGATGCGCCTCCATTTTTTCCATCGTACCCCTCGGTTCGTCCTGTTCGTTAACAAGGACGAGCATATTTGACTGCTCCATTGTATTTTTTTTGTGAGATGTGAGATGTGAGATGTGAGATGTGAGACGCCAATCTCCGTCTTCCTCTCTTCCCTCCTCCCTCTTCCTTTCTTCCTTTTCTCCTTTCTTCCAGGAATTTTACCGGGCGGGTGTTTCACCCGACCGGTAAAATTCCTACCCGATCATTCCCAGTTGATTTTTTAATCCGGCGCGCACCACGATGGCGGCTTTCCGGTAATTGGGGACTCTGATTCGCTCCACAAGAATCCGCTGTGGCTTCACCTGTTTGATCCTTTTGAAGAGGGAAAGATAATATTTATAGGCCACATACACTCCAAACCTGGCTTTCACCGGAAGCTGCATGATGCCTTTATAGGCTTCATCGAAATCGTGCTGGATATCCGCTTCGATCTTCGACTTATCACATTCTGTAAAATTGGTAAAATCACAACCGGGGAAATAGACCCTGTCCAGTCCATTGAAATCGGCTTTAAGATCACGCAGAAAATTCACTTTCTGGAAAGCTGCACCCAGGGATCTTGCCTGATCCTTCAAGCGCTGATAAAGAGAGCGGTCGCCTTCACAAAATACATACAGGCACATCAATCCCACTACTTCTGCGGAACCATAGATATAATCAATATAACCCTGATGATCATACGCTTTTTTATCCAGGTCCATTTCCATGCTTCTGAAAAAAGCTTCGATCAGTTCATGATCAATATTGTAACGATTGACAGTAGCCTGAAAGCTGTGTAAAATCGGATTCAGACTAATACCCCGTTCGATTGCCTGGTAAGTCTGTTCTTTAAACTCCATCAACAAACTAAGTTTGTCGTACTCATGGAATGTATCCACGATTTCATCGGCAAAGCGGACAAAACCATAGATATTGAAAATTGGTTGACGCAGATCGAAATGCAGTAACTTAATAGCCGACGAAAACGAAGTACTGTATCGTTCGGTGGTTATTTTACTACTCTGCTCGCAGACTAAATGAAACAAATGCATCATAAGCGTGAATCCGGCTTTTTTATTAAGTTAATTAAAAATTCCGAATAACTTCCTTTGCGACCAGTTCTCCACTGATCAGGCTTGGAGGAACACCCGGACCGGGAACAGTCAATTGTCCGGTATAATAGAGATTCTCAACCTTTTTACTTCTACAAGATGGCTTCAGAATGGCAGTTTGTTTAAGTGTATTAGCCAGTCCATAGGCATTTCCTTTAAACGAATGATAATCGTTTTCGAAATCACGATGTGCAAAACTTCTTTTAACAACTACCGCATCCCGAACCGGTTGACCCAGTTTTTTTTCCAGTCGATCCATCAGCAAATTGAAATAATGTTCCCTGATTTCAGGGGTATCATCCTTTAATCCCGCGGCAACGGGAATGAGTAAAAACAGGTTTTCACCTCCCGGAGGAGCAGAACCGGGATCGGTAACCGACACTGCACTCATATAAAAAAGCGGGTCGGTTGGCCAGGCAGGATGCTGATAAATTTCTTTGGCGTGATTTTCAAAAGGGGTATCAAAAAAAAGCGTATGATGATGAAGGTTAGAAAGCTTTCTGTTTAATCCGACAAAATAAAGCAGGCAACTCGGCGCCATCACGCGGCTATCCCAGTAAGTTTCTGAATAGGAACGGTGACTGGCGGGCAATAATGCGGTTTCAATATGATGATAATCTGCACCTCCAATTACGGCATCTGCCAGGTATTCGGATCTGTCTGTTTTAACTGCGGTTACCCGTGAACGTTGGAGACTGATCTCTTTGACTTCTTCGTTGAAATGAAATTCAACGCCCTGTTCCAGGGCCAGTTGATACATGGCCTGTACGATGGAATACATACCGCCTTTTGGATACCAGGTACCACCAACCACATCTGCATAGTTCATCAGGCTGTAGAGAGCCGGAGTATTTTCTGCCATTGCTCCAAGAAAAATTACCGGAAACTCCATGAGCAGGCGCAGTTGCGGGTCTTTGAAAAACTTATGCACATGTGTTCTCATGGAAGTGAATACATCCAGTTTGAAAACTCCGCGCACCAGATCCCAGTCGATGAATTCTGTAATTGATTGTCCGGGTTTATGTACCAGTTTATTCATCCCCACCTGGTATTTATAAGCTGCTTCGTCCATGAATTGCTGCAGGGCATTGGCAGCTCCCGGTTCTATGGATTCGAATAATTCTTTCAACGCAGGTAATCCCGCAGGGATATTCATCTCACCATTGGGCCATACAACCTGGTAGGAAGGATCCAGGCGATCAAGTTCATAATAATCGCTGACTGATTTTCCGAACTGATTGAAAAAGCGTTCGAAGACATCGGGCATCCAGTACCAGGAGGGACCCATATCGAAGGTGAAACCATCGGTTTTCCACTGCCGGGCTCTCCCACCGGGCTGGTCATTTTTTTCCAGCACAGTAACTTTCCAACCGGCTTTAGCCATAAAACTTGCAGCAGACAATCCGGCAAAGCCGGCACCGATGATGATAACCTGGGGCATGGAAGAGGATGTGAAAGGTGAAAAGTGAAAGGTGAAAATAACCCTTTCACAACACCATTCCACTAATATTTATATTATTAAAGAGTGTTATCTGATTTCACGTTTCACCATTCACCTTTCACTTTTCACTTTTCACCTATTCTCACCTCTCTATCTGCGCTTTCAACAATTTACGGGCGAAGTGAATCCTGCTTTTGATGGTGCCGAGTGGTTCACCCAGCATATCAGCAATTTCGTGGTATTTGAAACCATCAAAATAGAGCAGGAAGGGGTTGCGGAAAATTTCCGGCAACTTATGGATGTATCCATGAATTTCTTTCATCTTCAGGTTGGCCTCTGCTGCGTTGGCAGTAGTTACCTGATTATAATCGAGCAGAAAATCATTGGGAGTATGATCGAAAATGGTATTCTGCTTGGCTTTGCGGCGGTAATTATTGATGAATATATTCCGCATGATCGTATATAACCATGCCTTGATATTCGTGCCTACATTGTATTTCTCACGATTGGCAATCGCCCGGTACATGGTTTCCTGGAACAGGTCCTGAGCTGCTTCATTATCCCTCGTTAACGTGATTGCAAAAGGGCGCAGAAACTCCGCATTGTCCACCAGCATCTCATTAAAATCTACGTTAG
>CAZJNY010000125.1:0-8067 GCA_964547405.1 uncultured Flavihumibacter sp.
GGACCGGTAGCTCAGCTGGATAGAGCAACTGCCTTCTAAGCAGTAGGTCATTGGTTCGAATCCAATCCGGTTCACTTCGCGAAACATCCCATAACGGGATGTTTCTTTTTTTTAGCACCACTGCATCCATTCATCATAGGGCTTACAATGAGATTATCCGTATATATTCTGATACGAATTGCCGGATAAGGCCGCGCCTACTTACCTATTTTTAAACTTCTACTGATACCTAGTTAGCATTGATAATTGAATGAACCCATGAATATTGAGGCAGACCGTTCCCGGCAAACAATTACAAGTACCAGGCCTCATTATCCGGTTTTGGATGGGTTGCGTGGTATAGCGGCCATCATTGTGGTAACTTTTCACCTCACAGAACCATTAGGTACCAGCCATCTCGATATACTGGTAAATCACGGATACCTGGCTGTAGACTTTTTCTTTCTACTTTCTGGTTATGTGATCGGTTATGCGTATGATGATCGCTGGGAGAAAATGACCATTGGCAATTTTCTCAGGCGCCGGATCGAACGGCTTCAACTAATGGTGATACTTGGAATGACCCTGGGTGCCATCGGGTTTTACTTTACGGATTCAACGATATGGCCGCTTATTCATACGGTACCCATCTGGAAAATGCTGCTGGTGCTTTTTATCGGATATACTATTCTGCCGGTGCCCCTGTCGCTGGATATCAGGGGTTGGCAGGAAATGCATCCATTGAACAGTGTCGGCTGGTCGCTCTTTTTTGAATACATCGCCAATATTCTCTATGCCATAGGCATCCGGAAATTTTCCAATTGGGCCCTCGCGATCCTTGTACCGGTATCCGCCATTGCCCTTGCTCACCTGGCCATTACCAGTTCCAATGGTGATCTGAGTGGTGGCTGGACACTCAATGCGGAGCACCTGCGCATTGGCTTTACCAGTATGATGTTTCCCTTTTTTGCAGGACTCTTACTTTCCAGAATTGCAAAACCCACCCAAATCAAACATTCTTTTTTATGGTGCAGTCTGGGATTAGCGATTGTATTGTATATGCCACGCATAGGAGGAGCCAATCAACTGTGGATGAATGGGGTCTTCGAAGCGGTTTGTATTATCCTGGTGTTTCCCCTCCTTGTTTATGCAGGAGCAAGCGGAACAGACCAATCACCCCTGGAAAAGAAGCTCTGTAAATTTCTGGGAGATATCTCCTATCCGCTTTACCTGGTACATTATCCACTGGTTTATTTTTATGTTGCATGGATTAGCAATAATAAAGGAATAACGTTTACTGAAACCTGGCCTGTTGCCCTGCTGATTCTCGCAGGCAGTATCCTTTTAGCTTATGCCAGTTTGAAATGGTATGATGCCCCCATTCGAAAATGGCTCAACAGGCGAGCGGTGAGTTAGTAAGTATATCCATTTATCGAAATTTTAGCATCTGTAGGCTGCACAGGCATACTAATTGCTCCGTATATACCGATTAAGGATATACCACCCACTATGAAACAACTATTTTTTGTATCCATGTTATTTGTGCTGGTTGCCTGCCAGAAAGAATCGGAGCCTCCGGTTGAGGAACCAACTGAAGAATTACCAGCAGGATCCGGCACCCCTCCTTCCGGCACTACGCTCGTTTATAACGTGAATCCCACCAACATGCTGAAGTTAATCAATGATGTACGCAGCAAGGGATGTACCTGTGGAAATACTGTTATGCCTCCCGTAGGAAAGCTGGCCTGGAATACCAAACTGGCGAAAGCGGCCTATCTCCATTCAGTAGACATGCAATCTAATAACTATTTTTCCCATACGGGTAAGGATGGCCGCAGTCCCGGCGACCGGATTACAGCACAGGGATTTAACTGGAGTGCCTATGGTGAAAATATTGCCCGTGGACAAACCAGTGAGGCGGCTGTTATGAATGGCTGGCTCAACAGTGAAGGTCATTGCAAAAACATTATGAATGCCCGGTTTACTTATGTCGGGGTTGGTATGGAGAAAAACTACTGGACCCAGCTATTTGGCACCCTTCGATAATTATTGAGCTGCCTTCAATTCCTCCAGTATAACAGGCTTCAGAAGTTCCGCCCATTTCCGGTAACCACCTTCCACCAGGTGAACACCATCCCGCGAAAAATAATTGAGGTCCAGCGCACCCGAAACAGAAAGAAATGCTGTGTGCAGGGGCAGGTAGCGCATACCGGTAAGGTTTTGATTTTCCAGTAAGCGATGAATACTTTCATATTGCTGGCGCCTGAAATCATTTGTTTCTGAACCGGCAGGAAGGGGGCCAATCAGAATAAGGCGGGTAGCAGGCAATTGCTTTCGAATCCAATTGTAACAGGCGGTAATTCCGGTTACAATTTCTTCCGCACTATCATCGATCATATTATTGACACCGATGGTTAATACGATGCATTTGGGCTTTGCTTCCGTAAATCCACTGTGCTGCAATCGCCATAGAATATGTTGAGTCCGATCACCACTGATTCCGGCAGACATCCACTTGTACCCGGAGAACAGGGAATCAAAATAAGGTTTGCCTGGTTTATGCGTTACATTCGGCCGATCCCCTCCTATTCCCTGGGTGATGGAATTGCCCAAAAAAACAATGTCTTTACCAGCACCCGCCAACAGCATTGAATCGATGTCCTGGTATTGTTTCCACCAGTCGGCATTTTCTTTCCAGCCTGCTCCCATGCGGTATTCACTACCCGGCGCTGCCAGTGCCGCAAAATTGATTTTATATCCCGTTGCCCGAAGTATAAAATTAAGGATGGGAGTAGGATCCTGTAAACTGTGCGGATGGTGATTTACCCCTTCCTTGCGGATAACGGTAATATGTCCGCCTGCGGCACGGATGCGTTGTTCAAACGGCGATGTATTTTCTTTCACTGGTACAATTTCATCCGCCTCTCCTACCACATGGATTAATGGAATACCCAGGCTCGCAATCTGCTCCGCTTTATCCAACGGCGACTGGTTGAACTTTCGGGCAGTGGTTTCCGTTAGGTTGTACGCTTTTTTGAATAATTCCCAACTCTCTTTACTGCCTTTTCCACTGCCCATTCCTCCCGGCCAGCTTTTGGGGTCCAGTACCGGAGCATCGGCATAGATGGCGGCAACTTTATCCGGATGAGCAAGCGCCCAGTTATAGATATAGATGCCACCCCTGCTCATGCCTTCCAACACCGCTTTGGGAGCAAGGCCCATCTTCTGCAATTCATCATAAAAACCTTTCCAGATCCCGATGGCTTTTGCATTCCCAAACAGTTCTGATACATCGCAATAAACCAGGTGAAAACCTCTTTCCAGCAATGCAATATCCAATTGCGGTTCATGCCCCCAGAACCTGGCCCGCCAGATCCAGGGACGCCCCTTCGCTGTTTTTCGGGGTTGTACCACATGAATGGTATGATCCCTGAATTTTCCATTAAACTGGGTATAGCCATGAAAACTGGTCGCTTCTCCTGATAGAGAACCCAATCGTTTCCAATCAGGCGCCGGAACCTGTTCCATTTTTACCAGTTCGTATAAGCGTTTAGCCATCACCGTTGCACCTAATGAACTGGGATGAATATTATCTGGCAAGAGGTTTGGCTGAGAGATAAAAAGCTGATAAAAATCAATGAGTTCCACCTGCAAGGCAAACGCGACTTCTTTGATTACAGGATGAATCTGTTGATGGATTACCGGATTGTAAATTCCTGTACTGTCTGTAGTAAAGGCAGGCAGGGGTAGCAGTAGTACAACACGCGGACGGGAAGCCAGTTCCTGGTATTGTTTGACAAGCGCAGTGAGGTCCTTGCTGAATTCCTTCAGAAAGGGACGATTTATTTGCTTACTGTCGTTTGTTCCGAGTTTAATGAAAACGATATCGGGTTGAAAGAGCAGCGATTGCCGGAATTGCTCTGTAGCCCAATAGGGTTTGTTTCCTTTTTTCAGTAAGGTGGTACCACCCAGGCCAAAATTGCGAACCTCATAATCCGCACCCAGGTAGGATTGCAATTGAGCAGGATAACTGTTTTTTTCTCTGTTTACAACACCTGAACCATAGGTGATGCTATTGCCCACACAGGCAATCCGTACAGGAGTTGCCATCCCTACTAACACAAAGAGGCAACCGAATAAAAGGCAACCTGTTTTTTTAATTAGTTGTACCATTATTTAAGCGGTTTTGAAGTGGCAAGAGCGATCACTCTGCCCTGTTTACCAACGGCATTGTAAAAATGATATACGGTGCCCTTCCAGTTGATCACCATGGGTTTGTGGGCATAGGTTTCATCATAGGGTTCAGAAGACTCCACCAGGCTGTTGCCTTTCCATTCGGTCCAGGTTTTCAGGTCATAGGAACAGGCAAAGCGTTCGAAGGCGCCGGAACGATCGGGCCAGAAAGCACCAAAATAAAACATCACATAGAGATTCCCCATTTTGACCAATTGTGCATCGCCACAAATACTCCCTTTTGTTTTTCTGGTAATTACAGGTTCTGCTCCAACCCTTGTCCATTTTTTCATATCCGCTGAACCCGCTACAGCAATGCTTTCATAGCGGGCGGTATCACCGGCAGCATTGTAGAACATCAGAAACGGGTATCCGAGTTGTTGAGCAGGATCTGCAATAATGCTGGATTTGAAAATGGTTCCGTTATCGTACCAACGGGCATCGGCATCCGAAGCAGCCAGCACAGGTTCAGACAGCCTGGTCCATTCAGCGGTATCCACCGGATTATTCGCATAGGCCATACCGGTACCTAACCGGCCTGCTTCATATCCTTTTTCGGAACCACCCAGGTAAGACATCCAATACTTTCCTTCATATGCCTGGGGCGACCAGCTTCCGTTCCAGTTAATATCCAGCAAGGCCAGGTAACCTGCTTTTTGTTGTGCGTCCCAACCGGAATCCGTAAAAGAAAGCAGTCGTCCGCGGGTAGTCCAGCTAAGCAAATCCGCACTTTCCGCCAGCCAGGTTTCGTAACCTCTGCCATCAAAAACGATATAGGTCATGTACCAATGGTCTTCCCAACGAAAGATCGTAGGACTGTCGATCATTTTGGAGGTATCCGGGTGGTTGAAAACCACACCATACTTGAAAGGAGTTTTAATTGCTTCGTAAACTGAGTCCATCGTTGACGCAGTAACTTCAACCGGCTCAACCGGTTTACAGGCATAACAATAATAGAGCAAAGCAATCACCAGAATACGTTTCATCACCATCAGATTTCGGGTAAATTATGTAAATTTCTTATGGAATGATTGGTGCCGGTTTTCCTTCCCTAACTCATTTTTACCATGAAATCACTGAAACAAAGAAGCAGGCTTCTAAAAATCTTCCTCATTACTATTGGATTGGTGGTAATGCAAAGTGTATGTTTTTCCCAAAAACAGGTTCTGGTGCTGAATAAATCAGACAACAGTTTATCTGTTCTGGATGCGAAGGACCTAACCCCCATGTATAGGGTACCAACTGGTGAAAGTCCGCATGAACTGGTCGTGTACCCCGACAAACAATGGGCCATTGTTGCCAATTATGGCAACCAGCAGCCCGGAAACAGTTTATCCATCATTGATTTGAAGCAGCGCAAAGAAATACAGCGGGTAGATTTAGGACCTGTTCTAAAGCCGCATGGTGTAGCGTTGAAAGGACATTCCCTATATTTCACAGCAGAGCGGAGCCGGATGGTTGGCCGGTATGATTTACAAACATTGAAACTTACCTGGCTGCAGGGAACAGGACAAAATGGAACACATCTATTAGTACTTCATCCACGGGATCCGGTATTATATACCAGTAACAGATTGTCCAATACGGTAACCAGAATAGCTATAGACGAACCCGATTTGCCTGAGCATATACGGCAGATCCCTGCCGGATTGAAACCTGAGGGAATCGATTGCAGTCCGGATGGCCAGGAACTTTGGGTCGGTTCCAATGAGCAGGGAACAATTACAGTTTTCGATGCCTCCACGCTTCAACAGAAAGCGGAGTTGGCAACCGGTGGTATGCCGATCCGTATAAAATTCAGTCCGGA
This sequence comes from uncultured Flavihumibacter sp., assembly GCA_964547405.1. GTDB lineage: Bacteria > Bacteroidota > Bacteroidia > Chitinophagales > Chitinophagaceae > Flavihumibacter. The sequence goes on from CAZJNY010000125.1 coordinate 6,020, forward strand.
TCAGCGATGGGTGCTGGTTTCTGATTCCAGAAACGGTGAATTGTTGTTATATGATGCAGTAACCCGAAAACTAAAAACGCGGCTGAATCCGAGTGGAATTCCTATGGGAATTATCATTGCAGCAGATAGTCGCGCTGCCTATGTTGCCCTCAGCAATACCAATGAGGTGATCAAAGTCAGCCTGCCTGATTTAAAAATAGTGGAGCGTGGCCAAACAGGCATGAATCCGGATGGCATTGGTTTATTGTACTGATCTAACGGGCAAATGAATCAGCCTGCCTGTTCAATTCAGCTGCCGTCAGGTTATTCCCTCCCTTAACAATTATCCGGTACCTGAACTCCACAGACTGACCAGGCTCCAATACTAGATTGCGGGTTTCTTTCCCATTACTGAACACGGCAGCACCTAAGGGATTCAAGGCAAAAAGTCCGTATCCTCGGGCGTGCCAGTAGGTGGGGTACCCGATATTTGATGGGTGATCAACCATGGCAATCGTTATTGGCTCTCCACTGATTTTTCCATTAAGCATCACCCAGCGGGCGCGGGTGCTCCATACCGCATCACCGGTCAGCCCTTCACTACTGGTATACATGCCTGTTATATTGTCGGAAGGCAATTGATCTACCTTAGTTACAATACCATTAGCATCAATAAAGGAACTGGCTTCTTTGGAAGGATGTTCCAGTTCACGGGCTACACGAATGGCCAGCATCCCATCTTTTACGTCTTTAAATATTACTTTTTTAGCCGCCGCTGTAAGCGTGGTGAATCGGTCTACATACCATTGATTTCCTTCTACTACAAATTGATAGGTTGTTTTTTCCGTAACCTGCGTTTCTCCTGCCTTGTTTTGCCAACTCGCTGTTACAGACAGCATGGCCTGATGGCCATTGACCTCCTGCCCCACTATAGATTCGTGGTAAATGGAACCATAGGAAGCTCTGCGTTCAAACGGGATTGCTGGTGAATTATTCCAGAAATCCAATCCGTTAACTGCTTCGTAATTAAGCCACAAACCAACATGGTGCGGATGGTCTGTGCGATCGCCCTGCCTTGGTGCAATCGGGAAACCACGGGTTACCGTTTTACCAGATACCGTATTGAGCGGGTACAATACCGGTTTCATGATGGAATCATCATAGCGATAGGCCGTTAATACCTTGTTATTGTAACGCAGTTCATGAACTTTCTGTGCTGGTTTATTAACCCATTTAAGTTGGCCAGACTGAGAAAAGGAAAAAGTTGGCAGTACTAACAGTACTGCACAACCGATATATAGATTTTTCATTGCCTGCTTAGTATTTAAAAACTTTTCCATCCACCAATACCTGTTTGGTAGCGGAATCGAATACGGCTTTACCGCCGGTACGCACTGCCGCATTGGTCATAATGGTGGCAACGGAATGATTGTATCCCGCTTCAACGGGTGCATTGGGTTGCTTCCGGCTGCGAACACATTCCATCCAGTTTCGCATATGCGCACTCGTTAGTGGATCACCCCCTGTATTGGCAGAAGCGGCTACTTCCACTTTTTCTGCAACCAGGTTCATTTCCGGTAGCAGATTCGGCTGCATCTTCATGGCATCTGCATGATTTTTCCGCAATCCACCGGAAGGAGATACTTTATTGGTGATCAGGTTGAGTTCACCACCGTTGGAGAAATACAATTCAGCCGGACGTTCATCACCGTTATGCATACGCGAAGAAAAGATGACCTGGAATCCATTGGCGGAATCATTTTCCGGACCATAATCAAATACAGCCGTGGTAGTGTCCCAGTTGCTGCGGCCATCCTTCCACATATAAATACCGCCATTGGCCACTACGCTCCGGGGATGCGCAAGTCCGGAGAACCAGTGAACCGTATCAATCTGATGACTCATCCATTGGCCGGGCATTCCGGAGGAATAAGGCCAGAACAGCCGGTATTCCAGGTATTTTCTGGGATCCCAGGCTTCGAAAGGACGATTGATAAGAAAGCGTTTCCAATCGGTATCCTGCTCACGAATGGATGCCACCAGGTCGGGGCGGCGCCAGCCGGCTTCGG
>CAZJNY010000125.1:8077-10953 GCA_964547405.1 uncultured Flavihumibacter sp.
TGCGGGGGTCCCATTTTTCAAAAGGACGATTAATGAGGTAGCGTTTCCAATCGGTATCTTTTTCCTGGCATTGGGCTACCAGCGATGGGCGGCGCCAGCGGCCGGGCTGGTTTACATTCCAGGTCAGTTCCACCATGGTAATGGGACCGAATTTTCCTTCTCCGATATATTTGGCAGCCGCTTTATAATTGGGTCCGCTTCTGCGCTGGGAGCCAATCTGCACAATTTTGCCAGCCTGCTTTACGGCAGCCAGGGCAGCATTGTTATCGTCCATGGTTTCAGCAAACGGCTTTTCAGTATAGGCGTCTTTTCCGGCCTTCATGGCTTCGATGGTATGTACGGCATGCTGAAAATCAGCCGTGCTGATAATGACTGCATCGATATTTTTTTGCGCATACAGGTCCTCGTTATTCAGGCAGGATTTAATATCATGTCCGAATTTTTCTTTTAACATAGAAGTTCCTTCCTCGCGGCGGCGTTTCCAGATATCGGAGACCGCCACCATATCAAAATTCAATTCCTTGTAATGATTCATAAAACTGGGCAGCAGGGATTGCCGAAAGCGATCTGAAAAGCCCACCACGCCTACGTTTACCCGGTCATTGGAGCCTAAAATACGGGCATAGGATGCAGCACTGAGCCCCATTGTTCCGATGTAAACACCTGCTCCGGCTTTTAAGGATTGCCGGATGAAATTTCTCCTGTTGGTCATGTTGTTGAATTAAAAAACCGGAGCAGCCAAGTGCTCCGGTTTAGGGTTATGTCAAAAATCATCTGCCGAAAATTCCTTTCAGGGCATCCAGTGGATTGCCTCCTGCATTACCATTTCCCGCACCGCTGCCAGCGCCTGTGAACATGCCGGCAAGGTCCTGGAAATCCACATCCCCATCACCATCACGATCCAGTCCGCCACCAGCCAGTTTACCCACCAGTCCTTCCAGGTTCATTCCGGATGTTCGACCGCCGCTTAATTGCCCGAACAAGCCATCCAGACTGAAGCCATTACTGGAGGGATCATTGGTTTTGCGCACCAACTGGCTAAGAATCACCGGCAACAGGCTTCCAACCAGGGAGCCGGCTTTTCCACGATCCATGCCAAATCTACCCATCATATCGCTGATCACATTGCCGGAAAGGTTTTGTACAACCGGGTTTTGCTGGTCCACCTGGCCCTGGGCAAACATTCCCAGTACCTCTTTTACATTGCCCTGGGCCATCATGCCCTGCAGGCCTGTAAGAATGGAAGCACCAGTAGCCTGAATGGCTTCATCGTTGCGTTCATTCGGAATATCAGGATTATTGATAATACTGTCTCCAGCATTTTCTCGAATCAGGTTTAGCAGATTTTCTATCATAATTGTTGATTTTGGAAATATAATTTACGTTGATTTTCGTTCCATCCTAACTTGTGTTCAGAATTAAACCAAGATTTAATGGAGGTTAAAATTGAAGCCGGCTGGAAAGCATTTTTGAAAGAGGAATTTAAGCAACCTTATTTCCTGCAGGTGGTAACGCATCTTAAAACGGAGCGCAGTGCCGGAAAAATCATTTATCCCCCCGGGTCGATGATATTCACGGCATTCGATAAAACACCCCCGGACCGGCTGAAAGTGGTCATACTGGGACAGGATCCCTATCACAATCCCGGACAGGCACATGGATTAAGTTTTTCGGTTCCCGATGGAGTGACACCACCACCCTCCCTGCTTAATATTTACAAAGAAATTGCAGCGGACATCGGGTTGCAGCTCCCCCGGAAAGGGAACCTGGAAAAATGGGCCGAACAGGGTGTTTTGTTATTGAATGCGGCGCTAACCGTAAGAGCCAATGAACCGGGCAGTCATGCTAAAATCGGCTGGATGGATTTTACAGATGCGGTTATCCGTGCTATCAGCGAACGGAAAGAACATATTGTATTTCTGCTTTGGGGCAGGTTTGCACAGGAAAAACAGGTACTGATTGATGAAACCAAACACCTGGTATTAAAAGCTGCACATCCTTCTCCCTTTAGTGCCGAAAAAGGTTTTTTTGGTTGCCGGCATTTTTCCAAAACCAATGAATACCTTGTCAAAAATGGTATCGACCCGATTGATTGGTCATTGTAAACTACCTTCACAACATGAATTGGTTCAAAGATGTATTTGGCAGAATCTGGGCAGTATGGGCCATTGTTTTGTTTAGTATAACGATGTTGTTTTTTCTGATTCCGGTAGCATTGTTTTGTCTTACCACAGAAGAACCAAAACGGACACATCGATTTATACGTTATGCAAGGATTTGGATGGCCGTTTTTTTACCCGGGATTGGATGCCCGCTTTTTGTAAGGGGAAAGGAACACTTCAAAAAAGGACAGCCATATATTGTTATTTGCAATCATAATGCATTAATGGATGTGCCGATTTCCTCTCCGGCCATACCGGGTGGAAATAAAACCATTGCCAAAGCGGAAATGGCCAAAGTGCCTGTTTTTGGAATGATCTATAAATTAGGCAGTGTACTGGTGGATCGCAAAAGCGACAGAAGCCGCAAGGAAAGTTATACCAAAATGAAAGAAGTTCTGGCAATGGGACTTCATATGTGCATTTACCCCGAAGGCACCCGAAATACTACGGATCAACCGCTGAAACCCTTTCACGACGGAGCTTTCCGGCTTGCTATTGATACCAAAACACCCATCATTCCTGGTGTTATTTCCTACACCCGGATAGTAAACCCACCAGACAAAGGTTTTTACCTGATGCCGCATCCCCTACTGATTGAATTTCTTGAACCGATTGAAGTAACCGAAAACGACACTACAGACTCACTGAAAGAGCGGGCATTTGAGGTGATGAAGGGGAAAGTGAGACGTGAGATGTGAGACGTGAGACGTGAGA
>CAZJNY010000126.1:0-10919 GCA_964547405.1 uncultured Flavihumibacter sp.
GTCGCGCGAGCTGAAAAGCCATGAACAGAAAATTGTACTGGAGGGACAAAAAATCATCAAAGACAAAGTAAAAGCAGAAATGCACCAGGCCGTGGTGGAAGTGGGCACTGATATCTGCAAAGATATAGACGAAGCCTTTAAGGATGTTGCCACCCTGCGCAATACCATTGCCAAAGTGGCCGGAGATCTTGGCTTTGCGATGGGGGCTGCAGGAACCCACCCCTTTAGTCATTGGGAAAGTCAGCTCATTACCGACCATGTCCGGTATAGTGAAATCGTTAATGAATTACAGGAGGCTGCCCGAAGCAACCTCATCTTCGGACTGCACGTTCACGTAGGAATGGAAAACAGGGAAATGGCGAACCATATCGCCAACAGCACCCGCTACTTCCTGCCCCATATCTACGCATTAAGTACCAACTCCCCGTTTTGGGAAGGCAGGCTGACTGGTTATAAGTCGTTCCGAACAAAGGTTTTTGACAAATTTCCCCGGACAGGTATACCTGAATATTTCGACACCATTGAAGATTACGACCATTACATAAAAATGCTCGTAAAGACCAACTGTATCGATAATGCCAAAAAAATCTGGTGGGATTTGCGGGTGCATCCGTTTTTTAATACGGTGGAATTCCGGATCTGTGATGTTCCGCTGACTACCCACGAAACCATCATCATTGCCGCTTTATTCCAGGCTATCTGCGCAAAGATTTATAAACTGCGGACCAATAACCTGAATTTTATACAGTACTCACGGGCACTAATAAACGAAAATAAATGGCGGGCAAGCCGCTATGGCATCGATGGCAGACTGATTGACTTTGGAAAAGAAGAAGAAGTCAATACCAGGGTACTCATTTATGAGTTGCTGGATTTTGTAGACGATGTTGTGGATGAGCTGGGTAGCCGCCATATTCTTTCCCTGGTACCCAACCTGCTGGATACTGGTACCGGAGCTGACCGCCAGATGAAAGTTTACCAGGAAAACAACAACATGATCTCAGTAGTGGATTATATCAAAGATCAATTTCTCTATGGCATTTAACACACTACCGGTTCTGCATAAACGAAGTTTGCCTGTAATTCTATTGCTGTTCCTGAGCAGTATCTGGCTGTTGCAGAGTTCCTGTGTTACCACAGCCCCTTACGATCAGTTTGTTTACAAAGAATCCACCAGCCTGAAAGTGGATGCACTCAAACTGATGGACAAGGCAGAGAAACCTTTTGCGACCCAGGAAAAAGAAATTGAGAAATTAAACGACCAGCTCGATAAACTTTACGAATACGAAGTGCATCGGAAGAAAAATCAGTTGCGGATCCAGATGTGGGACCTGCTCCGGAATCCTGAAAAAAACCTGCTGGGAGGATTTCTATCCCGCTGGAAAAAAGAAGGCCAGCTTGGCACCACCTTTATTTCAGAAGCAAAAATCATTGTAGGCAGGGCTTTTGACCAGCTGGCTGAACTGGAAAGCGGTAAGATTACGCCAAAGGAATTACAACAATAAATAAACCATTCGCTATCCATATGGCTGAAACTGTACCATTTGAGGAGATATTCAAAACCCTGAAAAAGCAGGTGGAAGAATTGGCTAAACTCTTCGTAAAAAACTACACCAAAGCAGCCATTAAGGATGGCAGAAAATTTCTCGACGAAACCAAAGAAAGTTTGAAACGCTGGACCATCCTGCTGGCGGAGGGAAAACTGACTACCCGCGATTTTGAGTGGCTGGTGCTTAGTCAGAAAGACCTTGCCCAGATGATCGCGCTCAAGCAGACAGGTTTATCTGTAATCCGTATTGAACAGTTTCGCAACAGTTTATTATCGCTGGTTATTGATACCGTTTTTGGTATTGTTTTATAATCAAATTATCCGCACTTGAAAAAATCTTCCCTCTATATCGCTGCCCTTCTGCTGATGGGTGCCTGGGCCTGTTCGGATAAGACCGGTGCAGACCTGCTGATTCGAAATGCCGTCATTTATACGGTTGACAGCCAGTTCAGCAAATCAACGGCAATGGTTATCCGAAATGGAAAAATTCTGGAACTTGGAGAGGATTTGCATTTGCTGAAAAAATACCAGGTTAGTGAAGTTGTGGATGCTGGTGGAAACTATATTTATCCTGGCTTTATTGATGCGCATTGTCATTTTTACCGGTATGGGTTAGGGCTGCAAACAGCCGACCTGGTGGGCACTACCAGTTGGGAAGCAATCCTGGACAGCCTTGTACAATTCCATGCCAGTCAACCCGATGGCTGGCTGATTGGCAGAGGCTGGGATCAGAACGACTGGCCCACGCAAAACTTCCCAACCAATGAAGCGCTGAACCGGTTATTTCCCGACCGCCCTGTTTTATTAAGCCGGATTGATGGGCATGCAGCCATCGCTAATGCAAAAGCATTGGAATTGGCGGGACTTCAGGCGGGTGATCGGTTAACCGGCGGAACCATTGAAGTAAAAAACGGGCGGCTTACCGGTATACTCATCGACAACGCCATCGACCTGGTGAGTTCAAAAATACCCGCCCCCACAGCGGGCCAGATGAAAGAGGCACTGCTGGATGCGCAACGAAACTGTTTCGCAGTGGGACTTACCACTGTTGACGATTGCGGCCTTGATTATACCGAAGTGGAGTTTATTGATAGCCTGCAAAAAGCCGGCGACCTGAAAATGAGGGTTTACGCCATGCTCAGCGATGCCAAACGGAATTATGAGTATATCCTGCCAAAAGGAATTATTAAAACACCCTTTCTCAATGTACGATCATTCAAAGTATATGCAGATGGGGCATTAGGTTCAAGAGGAGCCTGCCTGCTGCACGATTATGCAGATGATCCCGGCAACAAAGGATTTCTGTTAAGCAACCCCGAACATTTTGATTCCGTGGCCGCTTTGCTCGCCAGCTCTCCCTTCCAGATGAATACGCATGCAATCGGAGACAGCGGGAACCGGACTATTTTGAAAATTTATGAGAAGCATCTGAAAGGACAAGCGGACCGGAGATGGCGGATTGAACATGCGCAGGTAGTTAATCCCGATGATTTTGGCCTGTTTGGCGCCCATGGTATTATTCCCTCCGTGCAACCCACACATGCCACATCCGATATGTACTGGGCAGGGAAACGACTGGGTGCCGAAAGAGAAAAAGGGGCCTATGCATTCAAACAATTAATGGATCAAAATGGCTGGATTCCCCTGGGAACAGATTTCCCGGTGGAGGATATTTCTCCCTTTAAAACCTTTTTTGCAGCAGTATTCCGGCAGGATTCAAAAGGATATCCGGAAGGCGGATACCAGCCCGAAAATGCACTTTCCCGAGAGCAGGCCATCCGGGGCATGACCATCTGGGCGGCTAAAAGCAATTTTGAAGAATCCGAAAAGGGCAGCCTTGAACCCGGTAAACTGGCAGATTTCATCCTGCTCGACCGCGATTTGCTTTCCGCTCCTAAAGACTCCCTGCTCTCCACGCGGGTTCTCGGAACCTGGGTAGGCGGACAGAAGGTGTTCTAAAGAAGAAATCTTTATTTTTGCAGCTATGGCAATGGATTTGGGAAAGATTAGGATAGCCATTCTGGATCTGTATGAAGGGGTGGAAAATCAGGGTATGCGCTGTATCCGCGAAATTTTAAACCTGTATGCAGATCAGCATCAGTTGGATCTGGAATGGGATGAATTTGAAGTTCGCCTGCAGCAGCAGACGCCTGACCTAAGTTATGATGTTTATATCTCGAGCGGTGGCCCCGGCTCGCCCCTGGAGAGTGAAGGATCTGCCTGGGAAGCGGCCTATTTTGGCTGGCTTACATCCGTGGAAGAATTCAATAACAACCCCTTTCATCCCCGCAAAAAACAAGTTTTTTTTATCTGCCATTCCTATCAGCTCGCCTGCCGGCATTATGGTGTGGGAGAAGTTACCGCCAGAAAATCCACCGCCTTTGGCGTATTCCCGGTTCACCGGTTGCCCGGCGGAGAAAAAGAACCTGTTTTTCAAAACCTGAAAGACCCTTTTTATGCAGTTGACAGCCGTGATTTCCAGGTAATCAAACCCAATTATTCCAAAATCCGCCAGATGGGCGGCAGGATACTTGCAATTGAAAAGGAACGACCGCATGTGCCGCTGGAGCGGGCCATGATGGCGTTTCGTTTTAACGATTACATGGTTGGCACCCAATTCCATCCGGAAGCGGATGCCATTGGCATGAGCATGTACCTGCAGCGCGCCGATAAAAAGGAAACTGTTATTAAAAGCCATGGGTTTAAAAAATGGCAGAGCATGATCGAACACCTGAATGATCCGGATAAAATTCTGTACACTTATTCCCAGGTGCTTCCCAATTTTCTGAATCATGCAATTGGACAATTAGCCTTTGCAGAGGCCGGATAAAAGCGGCAATTCTGTATCTTCAGACAAAGGCAAAATTTTATGGTTTCATCCTGGAGAACTTCATTTAACCAGCAATTCAACAAAGAACGATACGAAGCATTTTTAAAGGACTTGCACAGTGCCTATCCTGGCGAGATAGAATTCCGTGTTGCAGAAACTCCTATACTTGCTGATAAAGCGTTTAAACAAAAAGTATTGGATGCCTGTGAACGTATTGTAGACCGGATACTGGAGCCGGATTTCAAAACAATTACCGAACGCAGCATTCCTCCTGCTGAGAGGGTACCAAATGAAACGCCCTTTGCGCACATGATTGCATTTGATTTCGGTGTCTGCGAAAATGAACAGAACGAACTGGAACCACAATTGATAGAAATGCAGGGCTTTCCTACCCTGTTCGGATTCCAGGTCTATTATCCGGAAGTATTGCGACGTCATTTTGAAATTCCGGAGAATTTTTCACAATACCTTGGTGGATATACCAAAGAAACCTACCTGGATGATTTGCGTTCCATTGTTCTGGGAACGCATCAGCCGGAAGAAGTAATCCTGCTGGAAATCAAACCCCAGGAACAAAAAACCAGGATCGATTTTTACTGTACCCAAACCTATCTTGGCATCCAACCGGTATGCATAACCGAACTTGAACAGGAAGGGAAGACGCTTTATTATACAAAAGAGGGTAAAAGAATTCGTGTAAAGCGCATATACAATCGTGTTATATTTGATGACCTGAACGCGCAGAAAGATCAGCTGGGGAATTATATTGATATCACGCAGGATTTCGATGTTGAATGGGTTCCGCATCCCAACTGGTTTTACCGGATCAGCAAATTCACCATGCCTTTTATCAAACACCCCTATATCCCCCCTACTTATTTCCTGAACGAGTTGGATAGTCTGCCGGCGGACTTGAGCCAATACGTACTCAAGCCATTGTTTTCCTTTGCCGGACAAGGAGTAGTGATTGATATTAGTCCGGATGATATAAGCGCCATTAAAGATCCCCAAAACTGGATTCTGCAGAAAAAAGTAAAGTATGCAGCTATCATTCCTACGCCTGATATACCTGCCAAAGCGGAAATCCGGATCATGTATCTGTGGAAGGAAGGATGGGACCGACCCAAACCTGCCATCAACCTGGCACGCCTCAGCAAAGGTAAAATGATCGGTGTCCGCTATAATAAAGACAAAGAATGGGTGGGTGGATCTGTCTGCTTTTTTGAACAATAAAAAATCCTGTATGCAACACCTTGATGATATCACTGCAAAAGAAGTCCTGCCCGGATTATTCGGAAAATTTCTGCATGGAGAAAAATCCTCCCTGGCGGTTTGGGAAATCCGGAAAGGAGCTGTACTACCACTTCATGAACACGAAAACGAACAGATCACCTATATCCTGGAAGGAGAACTACAGATGACGATCGGCGAAAACACAACCATTTTCAAGGCAGGAAATGTAGAAGTTATTCCTGCCAATATACCTCACAGTGCTATCGCATTGACAGACTGTAAGGTAATTGACAGCTGGGCTCCCGTTCGGGAAGCCTATCGTTGATTATTCCTCTTCCGCGGAATTCTTGAGTTTTCCCAATACCGAATAGGCATTGGCGATTACCAGTTGCTCCTTTTCCAAATTCAAAGCAGTACTGCTGATGGCAAGCAATCCCTTACCAGCCGGTTCTGTTGTTACTTCCACCATTTCAAAAGTCAATGGCTTCAGCTGGCGGAAAATGTATTGATGGTTACCAAACCGTACCACTGCTTCTTCGGGCACAGTAAGTGCTTTGCGCTTATCGAGAAATACAGTGGCATTCAGAAACATTCCCGGCATCAGGTGATCCGGCATTTTCTCAAAATGACAATGCACGGTACCGCTTCGGTTTTCATCCACATTGCGGGTAAAAATTAAAATTTCACCCGGATATTCAATTTCCGGTTCATCAACAAACTGCATACTAACGCGCTGGCCTATTCGAAGTTTGGCCATATCCTTTTCAAAAACAGTCAAGGCTGCATGCATATCATCCGGGTTGATGAGTTCAAACAAGACATCGGTAGGATTTACATATTTACCAATGTTCACATTTACTTTGGACACATATCCATTAATAGGCGAACGAAGCGCAACCGAACGTGATAAATTTTCAGCTGTCAGTTGTTCCGGCGGCAGTCCTACCAGTCGCAGTTTTTCACTGAATCCTTTCAATAATACCTGCTGGCTTTCCACTTCTGTAGTCGCCTGCTGCAACACTTTATCCGCGTTCACTTTGTTCTCATTGAGAATCCGCTGGCGCTCCAGGTCCTGCTTAAGATAATCCAGTTTACTTTTGGTAACCAGATAATCCTGCTGCAATTGCACCAGTGCCTGATCCTCAATGGTACCAATCACCTCTCCTTTTCGGACCCGCATGCCAGGTAGTAAGCGGGTTGATTTTAAATACCCTCCCAACGGAAAACTCACCGATACAATATTCTGCGGGGGTACATCCACCACTCCGTTTACAGTTAGTGTGCTACTGATGTCTTTTGATTCCGCTTTACCGGTAACAATTCCTGCCATCCGAAGCTGGCTGCTATCCAGTTCAACCTGGTTAGTCAACAATTCTGATGCTGTTGTTTCGGATTTAGGTGCTGCAGTATTACAGGCCGCAACAACTAATACCGAATATATAATTGATAATTTTTTCATTGTTCTTAATTTCCATTTACAAAGTTCATTTCAACCAATTGCATATTGTAAGCCTTCACGGCGTCCAGATAATTCAGCCGGATGTTGATGCTCTGATTCATTAGCATTGTCCATTGCAGGTAATCAATCTCTCCGTTTTCATAAGCTGCCCGGGCCTGCAGCTGTAGCGCATCCGCCTGCTTTTTTCCGGATTGCCTGAAATAACTGATCTGATCACGCGATTTTTTCATTTCCTCTTCCAGTTGCAGTTGCTGGTACTGAAGCGACTGCCGCAAGGCGGAAGCCTGCGTAGATGCCTGCTCCGCCTGGATTTCAGCGGCTTTAACCCGGGTGCGCGTAGCTTTCATAAACAAAGGAAGCCCCATCGTAAAATTGACAGAATGAAAGCGGTAACCCGGACCAAAATACAGATCATCAACTCCATTCCTGGTCTGGTAACCAACAATTGACATATTGGTATAACCTATTGTAAACTCTGGCAGTAACTGCGCCTTTTCTGTTTTACCTGAAGCTCTTGCAACTTCTCCCAATTGCTCCAGATACCGGAGCCCCGGTGCACCGGTTAACCCGGCCGCCTGTATAGGTTCCAGTAAGGGATCCTGGTAAAGAGGCTGGAAATAATCAGTAGTATTTGTAAGGGACATTAATCGCTGTTGAATGGCCCGCCGATCCTGTACCAACTGACGCAACTGTAATTGCAATTGTTCCAGCATGGCATCCGCCGTTGTTTTTTCCAACTGGTTAGACTCGCCGGTTTCCAAACGCAATGCTGCTGCTTTACCAAACCGGCTGTACACCGTATCGAGTGATTGCAAAACCAACTCCCGCTCCCGAATATCAATCAATTGCAGATACAGCATACGGATTTCTCGTTTGAGTTCATTGGTCTGAATACCCGTTGCCGCTTCCTGCAACCGCTCCTGCTGCGCAAACAGATTCTTTTGAGATCTATACACTGCAGGCAATTGCAATCCCTGGTTCAAAAAGAGCCGATTGTCGTTGAACACGGAATTGAAACGACCATATTCAATACCCAGTGCGGTTTTCGGTAACTCAACCGTTCCTGATTGCAGCACTTTAAAATAATCCTCCTGCTGCCTGGCCGCTTTTAAACCCAGGTTTTGCCGCTCTGCAAGTACCAGTAAAGAATCAAGTGGAACAGGATGTTCATTTATCACTTGTGCCTGTATGTTAGTAGACCCGAATCCGGCAAGAAAGAGTACAAGCATGGCTGCTGCCTTTTTACCAATACCCCATTTCTTTTCAATCCATACATACAAAACAGGAAGGAGAAAGAGCGTGAGAATGGTTGCCGTTAACAATCCGCCAATAACAACGGTTGCAAGCGGGCGTTGAACTTCGGCACCCGGACCGTGACTAAGCGCCATCGGCAAAAAGCCCAGGGAAGCAACAGATGCTGTCATTAATACCGGACGCAATCTCAAACTGGTTCCTTCCATAACAATATCCTTTAATGAATGATTGCCTTCTTTTTTAAGGCGATTGAATTCTGCAATCAGTACGATCCCGTTTAAAACTGCCACACCAAAAAGTGCAATGAATCCGATACCAGCTGAAATGCTAAAAGGCATATCACGCAGGTAGAGTGCGATAACACCTCCAATTGCAGATAATGGAATGGCGGAAAATATAAGCAGCCCGTATTTGATGGATCCAAAAGAAAAGTACAGCAGGAAAAAAATAAGCAGTAAGGCAACAGGTACGGCAATCATCAAACGAGCTTTCGCCTGCTGCAGGTTTTCAAACTGTCCGCCGTAATGCACATAATAACCGGCTGGAAATTTTAAACTGCGATTGACTTCTTTGTTTAATTCACTTACTACTGATTCCACATCTCTGCCCCGGACATTGAAGCCCACCACGATCCGTCGTTTGGCATCCTCCCGTTGAATCTGATTGGGTCCTTCCTTGATCTGAATATCAGCCACCTGGTACAGGGGCACCTGCAAACCGGTTGGAGTAGGCACCAGCAACTGCTCAATCTGGCTGATATCCTGCCGGCCTTTTTCACTCAATCGAACCACGAGGTCGAAGCGTCTTTCATTTTCGTAGATCAGTCCGGCCGATTCACCTGCAAATCCAGCGCGAATCAGGTTATTGATATCTGCAATCTGCAATTGGTAGCGGGAGATCGCAGCCCGGTTATAGGTGACTACAATTTGTGGCAGTCCGGTAACCGTTTCAACATAAATATCTGCAGCCCCTTCCAGTTTCCGTACTACTCCGGCAAGATGATGTGCATAGGCTGACAATGAATCCAGGTTCTCACCAAAAATCTTACACACCACATCCTGTCTTGCACCGGAGATCAGTTCATTGAAACGCATCTGTACCGGGAACTGGAAACCGGCTGTGAGTCCGGGTATAGTAGCCAGTTCCTGACTCATTTTATCCGCCAGTTCATCATAGGTTTCAGCGCTGGTCCATTCCTCTTTTGGCTTCAACTGAATGATCATATCACTCATTTCAATGGGCATGGGATCGGTTGGTATTTCCGCTGCTCCAATCCGGGTCACTATTTTTTCTATCTCAGGAAATTTACGCAGCAGCAATCCGGCTCCCTGCTGGGATGCCTCAATAGAAGTGGTCAATGAACTGCCAACCAATACCCTGGTATCCACTGCAAAATCACCTTCCTCCAGTTCAGGAATAAACTCTCCCCCCAGGCGGGTCATCAGGAAAAGGGCAAACAGGAAAACCACCAGTGCTCCACCAACCAACCAGGCAGGAATTGTCAGTGCTTTTTGCAGCAGTGGCCGATACCAGTTCACCAGTTTATCCATCAACCGATCAGAAATTGTCGGCTTGTGATTGAGTTTTTTACTTAATGCCAGCGAACTCATCATTGGTACATAAGTTACAGAAAGCAGGAAGGCTCCAATAAGGGCGAAACTAACGGTCATGGCCATGGGCCGGAACATCTTGCCTTCAATTCCAACCAGCGACAAAATAGGCAGGTATACAATCAGGATGATGATCTGGCCGAATACTGCCGCATTCATCATTTTGCCGGAAGCATGTTCTACTTCTGTGTTCATCTCATCCTGGCTGATATGCCTTGCTTTTTCATAAGTTTTACTATGATAAAGCCGATGCATCACAGCTTCCACAATGATAACGGCGCCATCCACAATGAGTCCGAAATCAAGGGCACCCAAACTCATCAGGTTACCGGATACACCAAAAATGTTCATCATGATTACTGCGAACAGCATGGCCAGTGGAATTACGGACGCAACAATGAGTCCGGCTCTTAGATTCCCCAGGAATAACACCAGGATAAAAACCACAATCAGAGCACCTTCGATCAGGTTTTTCTTTACGGTGGAAATGGCATTGTTGACCATTTTAGTACGATCGTAAAAGACTTCTAGCTGCACTCCCTCTGGTAATGATTGCTCAATAATAGCAATCCGCTTTTTTACATCTTTCACCACCTGGGAGGCATTGGCACCTTTCAGCATCAATACTACTGCACCGGCAACTTCTCCTTTATCTGCGTCTACCAGGGCGCCATAACGAACAGCATGACCGATTTTTACTTCTGCGATATCGCGCAGGTAAACCGGCAATCCGTTACTGGTATTCTTTATGTAAATGGAACGGATATCATCCAGTGAAGTTGCCAGTCCCTCTGTGCGGATAAACAGCGCCGCCTTATTGCGTTCAATATAAGCACCTCCGGAATTCTGGTTATTCTTTTCCAATGCAGAAAAAACATCCGCAATGGTGAGGTTCATACTTTTCAAACGGTCAGGCATAACCGCTACTTCGTATTGCTTGAGTTTGCCGCCAAAACTGCTAACATCTGCCACACCGGGGATACC
>CAZJNY010000127.1:0-10799 GCA_964547405.1 uncultured Flavihumibacter sp.
TAAATACCTGCACCAGGAAATGGATAAAGAAGCAGGCAGGCAACATGCTTTTAAACGCACCAAGATTGTAGCCACTGTTGGTCCCGCTTGTGATACCTACGACAAACTCCTGGCCCTGGTTCGTGCCGGTGTGAATGTTTTCCGGTTGAATTTTTCACACGGTTCGCATGAAGACAAGGCAAAAATCATTGAACATATCCGCCAGATCAATTCTACGGAACCGTATAATATCGCCATTCTGGGTGACCTGCAGGGGCCCAAACTTCGCGTTGGTGAAATTGAGAACAATGGCATTATGGTGAATGAAGGTGATATTCTCACGTTCACCAATACCAAATGTGTTGGTACTCTCGAAAAAATATATGTAAGTTATCCCAACCTGCACGCCGATGTAATTGTAGGCAACCGGATCTTTATTGATGATGGAAAAATTGAAGTGGAAGTAACTGAGATCACTTCTGATAATGATGTTAAGGTGAAAGTTACGGTGGGTGGAAAACTGTCTTCTAAAAAAGGCATTAACCTTCCCGATACCAAGATCTCACTGCCAGCATTAACCGAAAAGGATCTGATTGACCTGGATTTTATCATCGAACAGAAACTTGACTGGGTTGCCCTTTCTTTTGTAAAAAGAGTGGAAGACCTGATTCAGTTGAGAACCATTCTGAATCGTCACCAGAGCAAGACCAAGGTGATTTCCAAAATTGAAATGCCGGAAGCCATCACCAACCTGCGGGATCTGATCCTGGAGAGTGATGGTGTAATGATTGCCCGTGGCGACCTCGGTATTGAGATCCCCATGGAGCAGGTGCCCCTGATCCAGAAAGATATTATCCGCAAATGTATGCACCGTGCCAAACCGGTGATTGTGGCTACCCAGATGATGGAGAGCATGATTGATCGCGTGAAGCCCAATCGTTCTGAAGTAACTGATGTGGCCAATGCGGTGATGGAAGGTGCAGATGCTGTAATGTTAAGTGGCGAAACTGCTACCGGTCAGTATCCGGTGCTGGTGATCGAAACCATGAGTAAGATCATCCGCGAAATTGAAACCAAGGCCTATTACTATAACCGCGAAGAAGACCTGACACCGCAACCCCACTCTCCTTCTTTCCTGAGTGATGCGATCTGTTACAATGCCTGTAAAATTGCCAAAGATGTAAATGCACATGCATTGATCGGTATGACACAGAGCGGATATACCGGATTCATGTTGTCGAGCTATCGTCCAAAATCTCCTCTGTATATTTTCACGAAAGAGCGCAGCCTGGTGAATCAGTTGAGTCTGAGCTGGGGCGTTCGTGCATTCTTCTACGAAGAAGAGGAAAGCCTGGATGATATCCATTCTGATCAGCATGAAATTCTGAAAGAGCGTGGCTTTATCAAAGCCGGAGATGTAGTGGTGAATACCGGTAGTACTCCTGTTAAGGAACACCTGGCAACGAATATTCTGAAAATAGCGTTGGTGAAGTAAGAATGTGAGACGTGAAACGTGAGACGTGAGAAGAGATTTCTTCTCACGTTTTTTATTTGGAGAAAAGGATGAGTACGGAACCGGTTAGCATGATGATGGAGCCGATCAGTTTTTGCCGAAGATTGGCTTCACCAAAAATCCGGTGACCCAGCCATACAGTAACGATGATGGACAGTTGAAAAAGTGCTAGTGCATAACCAACCGGCATTTTATCCAATACGAAAATCGTACTGAGTTGCATTGCTCCCACACAAACAACCAGCAGTCCTGCCAGTTTCAAGGAACCATTTTTTCGGTTAAACAAGGCGGTTGTAACAGGAATTTTAAGGACCAGCAGCAGGAGCAGGGAAAACAGGGCACCAAAAAAACACCAGCTGATAAAGGCCCATTCAGTGGAAGAAGCCAACATTACCCGTTTGATGAATACGGCCTCTATTCCTGTCAGCACCAGAGCCAGCAGGCGGTATTGGATTTCTTTTTTTCGGAACAGGCGGAAAGAAAATGGTTCTCCGGGATTATCCAGCACAAAATAACTTCCGCCAATAATTAAAAGGATACCCAGCAAACCAGCATAGTTGGGATATTCCTGCAAGAGGAGCATTCCCGTCAGAATACCCACTATTGATTTGTAGGCATTAATAGGGCCCAATACGGAGAGTTCTCCCCGCTCCAGGGCCTTTACCAGGAAAGCGTTACCGGCCGCACCTGCGAGGCCCCCTGCTATTGAATACAACCAGAATTCCGTTGAAAATGTAAAGCCTCCCAAATAAAGTACAACCGGTATGCAGGCAATGGCCAGTAACAGATAAGTATAAAAACTGATCAGCAATGCATCATTCCCTTTCTGCAGCAATTGTTTTTGAAAAACATTGGAGAATGCATTGGAAAATATACGAACCAGAACAGCCAGTGTGGTAAACAGAATAAGGGATGCTTCCATTCCTACTGAAATTGGGCCAGGAGTGCATTGATCTCGGCAGTATCTACCGTCCAGGTTTGTGCCCCTTCTGTGAGCGATGGATTTTTATACTCCATGCTGCCCTGGGTTATTTTGCGGGCCGAACTATGAAACTCGTTCAATCCAGTCAACTGTTGTAAGCGGGCAATATTTCCCGATCGAATACCAGCCCCCGGCAATATAATAATCCTTTCCTGAGCAGCTTTGATACAGGCCAGCAATGAACTTAATCCGTCCATCACCGTATTGGCTCCACCGGAGGTCAGTATTCGCTGGCATCCGGCTTTAATCACCGTTTCCAGTGCTTCCAGTTGATCGGGCACCTGGTCAAATGCCCGGTGAAAAGTAACCTCCATCGGATAGGCCAGTTCTACCAACCGGGCCGTGAGCTCATAATCAACCACCCCGTTCGGCTTTAAACAACCCAGCACTACTCCATCCATACCCAGGTCTCGTGCCAGCTGGATATCCGATTTCATGACTTCGATTTCCTCCCGACTATACAAAAAATCACCCCCTCTCGGGCGTATAATCGGGAACACCGGAATCTGCACAGCTTCCCGGGCGGCACGCATCATGCCATAGGAAACAGTGGTGCCACCTTCAGGCGGATTGGCACAAAGTTCAATGCGTCCCCCTCCTGCTTTTTCAATCAGCTGGCAACTGTTGATATCAAATGCGATGATTTCCAGCAGTACCTCCATCAGAGCAGGAATTTAGCATCTTTGGTATAGGCACCTTCATTGGTTTGCACCGCGTAATTAAATCCTTTGATTACTGAATACGCACCTACTTCTCCCTGTTTATTTACTGCGATAAAACCAGCCTGCAGGTTCCTGGCTTTTTCAATACCATTGCGTTTTACAATTCTTTCCACTGCTTTTTTGCAGGCTTCTTCCGGCGACAAGCCATTGCGCATCATTTCCACGATGGTATGCGTTCCGCAAATCCGTACAATTTCTTCTCCTACTCCTGTAGCGGTTGCGGCTCCCACTTCATTGTCTACAAATAAGCCGGCTCCGATGATGGGAGAATCTCCTACCCGCCCAGCCATTTTATAGGCCATACCACTGGTGGAACAGGCACCACTCAGGTTACCATTCATATCCAGCGCCAGCATGCCAATAGTATCGTGATTGTCCTGCTGACCAGGTACCTTTTTCTTCTGTTTCCGGTTTCTTTCTTCCAGGTGTTCAACGGTAATCATGGGATCATATTTGGAAGTTTTCAGCCAGTTCTTCCAGGCTTTCTCTGCCTCCGGAGTCAGCAGATTGATTTTTTCAAATCCTTCGGACAAGGCAAACTTCAGTGCCCCCTCTCCAACGAGCTGAACATGCGGTGTTTTTTCCATTACCAGTCGCGCTACAGACACCGGATGTAAAATATGTTCCAGGCACATTACCGCGCCACAGTTTCCAAATTCATCCATTACGCAGCTGTCCACGGTAACCCGGCCATCGCGATCCGGCAATCCACCATAGCCCACACTCTGATCCGTTGGATCTGCTTCGGTAACATGTATGCCTTTTTCCAGGGCATCCAGTCCGCGCCCATTGGCTGAAAGGATTTTCCAGGCGGCTGCATTTGCTTTTTGATTGGGTGCCCAGGTTGAAATCACAACCGGCTTGGTTACCGCGCCTTTTTTCGCACCTGATCCCGCAGTTAATCCCTGCTTACCGAGTAAGAGGGCCAATGAACTCAACACTGAATGTTGTAAAAATCGTCTCCTTTCCAGCATACATTGAAAATTATAGTTCAAAGTAAATCATTTACCGAATTAAATGCTTTTCCAATTCTGTACTTTTATGCTTTAATTATCACGCGCTCTATGCCTAAGCTGTACGCCTCCCTGATATTGATTTTTATTTCGATATATGCGATTGCACAAACCCCCTTCAGCCAGGATTCTGCCTGGATCAGGGATCATTACACGAAGCAGGAATCCTATATTCCCATGCGGGATGGAGTTCGTCTCTTCACTTCTATTTACCTGCCTACCGACAGTACCGAAAAACATCCTGTTTTACTGACCCGTACTCCCTATTCATGCGCCCCTTATGGGATCGACAACTGGCGTGCATTCTGGGATACCCATCTGAAATACTATATGCGCGAGGGGTATATCATTGTACTGCAGGATGTACGTGGCCGCTGGATGAGTGAGGGAAAATTTGAAGATGTGAGGCCTTTTCGTCCCAATAAAACAAATCCCCAGGATATTGATGAAGCCAGTGATGCCTATGATGCGATCGACTGGTTGGTGAAAAACCTGCCTCACAATAATGGAAAGGTTGGCGTTATGGGCATTTCCTATCCCGGTTTTTATGCTACCATGGCTGCTGCCAGCGGGCATCCGGCCGTAAAAGCCGTGAGTCCGCAGGCACCCGTTACCGACTGGTATATGGGCGATGATTTTCATCACAATGGTGCACTCGCCCTGATGGATGGATTTTTATTTTATGCGCGTGGTTTCGGTTACCCCCGACCGTTACCAACATCCACCCCTCCTGTTAATCAGCTCCGTATTCCCGATGCTGATAATTATGCCAGCTTTTTATCGATTGGCCCCTTATCCAATTTTTTCAAACTTACCGGAGATTCCATTCAATTCTGGAAAGATCTTTTTGCACATCCGGACTATGATAATTTCTGGAAAGAACGTGATGCCCGTAACGCCATGAGCAATCTTCAGCCTGCGATGCTCACCGTAGGCGGACTCTATGATGCCGAGGATTGTTTCGGTGCCTGGAATTTGTACAAGACCATCGAACAAAAAAATCCTGGTGCTAATAGTAAAATTGTAATGGGCCCCTGGTACCATGGGCAATGGGCCCGTGGCGATGGCAGCTCTCTGGGTGCCATTGGATTCGGATCCAAAACTTCTGAATGGTACCAGAACCATATTGAAATTCCCTTTTTTCAATACCATCTTAAAGGCAAGGGAAGCCTGGACGCACTTGCGGAAGCCACCATCTTTTTTTCCGGAGAAAACAACTGGAAAAAACTGGATCAGTGGCCACCCAAACAGACAGGTATGACACCCCTTTATTTGCAACCCAATGGAGGACTCGACTGGCTGCCTGTATTCGGGAAAAAAGCACCCACAGAATACATCAGTGATCCCGCGAAACCTGTTCCCTATGCAGATGGTATTCATTTCAACAGAACCCGTGAATACATGATCGACGACCAGCGCTTTGCTTCCCGCAGACCGGATGTGGTGAGTTTTATTACACCTGAACTGGATAGCAATTTAACCCTCGCCGGTCCGGTTATTGCCGATCTGCTGGTTTCCATAAGCAGTACCGATGCCGATTTTGTGGTGAAACTGATCGACGTATTTCCGGATGATACCACAACCGCGCTCAGTGGCTTTCAGCAATTGGTTCGGGGTGAAATCATGCGTGGTAAATATCGCAAGTCGTTTGAGGTACCGGTGCCTTTCAAACCCAATAAACCGGAACGCGTAAAATTTGAATTGCCGGATGTGGCGCATACCTTTGCTCCCGGACATCGCCTGATGATCCAGATCCAGAGCAGCTGGTTTCCATTAATGGATCGAAATCCTCAACAGTTCATGAATATTTATGAAGCGAAAGAAGCAGATTTCAAAAAAGCAACCATCCGGATTCTGCACGATGGAGAACATGCTTCCCGAATTTTATTGCCGGTCTTATCCAGCTCACCTGGCAACCAATGATGGAGTTTTTAATTTTTGCACGATAATGGTTCCGATTGCCGTTCCCTGGCTGACTCCATTTTCAATCGCATCGCGAAAATGAATACCTCCATACAATCGTGAAATGGCTGCTTCCCGCGATGCTTCCCGAAACGACCGGAAGGATCTTGCAGGTAATTCAAACATGAGTTCAGTATCATCCGTATAGGCAAAATGATCGCCCAGGAAATGAGTCAGCACTTCCGCTGCCGCTGCCGATATTACACTGTGCCCGCTGGTGTATTCCGGAAATGGTGGTGTCTGCAACAGGGGCATCCATTTTGAATCAATGCTGCGGTTGATATAAGTCTCCGGACGAATCCTGTTACTGCGGTATTTTTCATCCCAGCAGCTAATGAATGCATCCATCAGCGTGGCAGCAGTTACTGCCTGTATCAAAATGGATTTATCCAGTGGTAATTTTGCTTTTGTGCTGGCGATGGAGGCAATATTCATCCAGTGACCACCCGGACTAATTTTCTTAAATCCAACCATCATATGTCCCGAGCTGGAAATGGCAAAAGGATTGCAATCCCAGAAAGCGGCAATTTCTTTATGCTCCATGGTGGAAGCATTGGTAACCTGGTACACTTCCATGGCCAGTTGATGAAATGCACTGCTGCTGTCCTGGCTGAAAGCAACCGGCGGCAGGGGCTTGCATTGTTCACCTGAATCCAGCAACATGGGACGAATGATTTTCCAGTTGGGCTCCACGGCTTCCATGTAGGCCGGAGGTGTCGGATACCAACTGCCTTCCTTCTTTGAAGGTGTATAGCGGATTCTTGTACTTAGTTTATTGTAATTATCGGATTTACTAAAAGCCAGTACATGCGCCACATATTTTTTGGCGATCTCTTTGGAGTACTCCAGTTTGGCAGCAGTAATTCCTTTTTTGCGATATTTTTCTTCGAAGGCAGCCAGTTCTTTTTCCAGCATAAAGCCGGAGGGCAGGAATGCTTTCCCGGCTTCATAAATGGAATAGATGGCAGTAAATCCGGGATCCAGTTTTTTCCAATCGGGCCGGATCTCCAATTCACGATAGTGTTTAAAATATCCGGAGGGTGCCGGTAATTTTGAATTATAGTTCGACATGAAATCATAGGCCCCCAATGTACAATAGGTATAAAAGCGGGCAGCTGCAGGAGGATTCACCACATCATGCATCATCACCATGGTGAGTGAAAAAACAGCCGGCTGCAATTCCTGTTCAAACCGATTGGCCTGAGCCTGAAGGCGAAGGGAATTACAAACTACCAATATCAAAAGCAACCAGCGCATACGGATTAGTAATTTAAAAGTTGAAGTGTTTGTCCGGTTAATCCAATCACTATACTTGATTGTCCTTCCTGTTTGAATACAATGGCGGATTTACAATCGCCTTTTAGTTTCAGGCCGCTTAGGTCCTGTTTTATATAACGGAAGCCGCCCTTCCCATCTCCTGCCAGCAGGCAGCCATAATTCGCTTCAATGCTGCCAATTTTCAACCGGTTATCCGATTTATTTCCTAACAACAACAAATCAGTGTGGCCATCTTTATTAAAATCCTCCGCGAGAATACTGGTAATAATAGAAAATTGTGCAGGAGCCGGCAATACCTGTTTCTCACAGCGCCCCTTTTTATTCATCAATACGATTGTCTGATTTTCTGTGGCGGTTTTTTTAGCAGCTTTGGCCAGGTCATCCGAACTGAAAATATCCTTCATGGTAGCCGTGGAATAATCTTTGTAGGAAGAGAATTTTCTGCGCATGCTGTACATCTGATCATTCAGTTCATCTCTGCTTACAAAGGGATAGGAAACGCCCTGTATATAAAAATTCAAAAAAGGATCGACAGAGCCATTCTGATCGAAATCCGCATAGTACAAATCCAGCGGCTGGCTACCTGTAAATTTTAATTGTGTATTGGAGCCGATATTGCCCAGGATCAAATCCTCGAAGCCATCTTTGTCGAGGTCACTGACAATAAGAGAAAACCAGAGCCCATTCAGGTTTTCAGGAAAGAACTGTTTGGTTTTGTCCGTCCAGTTTCCGTTGACGAATTCAAAGGCATGCACACCCATAAATTCTCCTGTCAAAACCAATTCCTTCTTCCCGTTTTTATCCAGGTCGGCCCAGGCGGCAGCTGTTACCATACCGATTTCGGCAAAGGGAATAGATGCTTTTGAAAATTGTCCCTTTCCATCATTCAGCAACAAATAAGATTCCGGATTGAGCGGATAAGCGCCTGGAATGATTCTGCCACCTACAAAAAAATCCAGATCACCGTCGCCATCTATATCATGTGCGGTTACGCAGGATTTGGCGGATTTGTTCAGCACTGGCAATGCAGTTGGTGCGATGGTATAATTTCCTTTTCCATCGTTCAGGTAAAGAATATCCTGCAAACTGGAATCGCCTGGTTCCTGGTAGGCATAGCCGCCCATAGCCAGGTATAGATCCGTATGTCCATCACCGTTAACATCGGCGACTTCGATAGCACTGATGAAACGGTTGAAATCTGATGCAGGTAGTTTCACCTCCCGTTTCTCAAATCGTCCGTTGGATTGATTCAGGTAGATAACCGGACCTTCATTTGGATTACCTGCCAGTATCAGGTCTGCTTGTTTATTGTTATCGAGGTCGGCCTGTTTGATTAACGGACCTGTTTGCGAATACATAAAAGTCATCAGCAATTGTCGTTTGAAATCATTGACTTCAACTGCCTGATGTTGATAGGCCACCCAGGTTTTATCAACTGGTTTAAAGATAGTTGTTCCTTTTTTTGCCGGTGCCATGGCGAATGCAGTACCCTTGTAGTCAATTTTATGATACCCGGATGGAACTGCTGACAGGATTTGCCGGCTTTGATCCGGCCAGATTATGACTACTGAATCTGCCATCTTTTGATTACCCAGTCCAATATGCTGATTGTAGGGCAAACTGGAAAGGTATCCGCGTGCCGGATTC
The DNA here is from genome assembly GCA_964547405.1 of uncultured Flavihumibacter sp. GTDB lineage: Bacteria > Bacteroidota > Bacteroidia > Chitinophagales > Chitinophagaceae > Flavihumibacter. The sequence continues at coordinate 9,097 of CAZJNY010000127.1, forward strand.
ACTTCCAGATATTGGACGGAACCTCCTGCATAGACCTGAATTTTAGTGCCGGTTCCGAAGAGATTTTTGTCTTTATACTGCAGCTGCAGATTCAGAAAATTCGGCGGACTGTTTTTCTCAGATGTATTTTCATAGAACAATACTTCCTGGTTGATCCGGTTCACCACAAGATCCAGATCACCGTCGAGATCCAGGTCGGCATAGATGGCGGAGCTGGAAATACCCGGACTAGTAATTCCCCAGCTCTCTTTCTGATTGGTAAAGCTGAGTTGGCCGGTATTGCGGAACATGTAATTGAAGAGATTGGTTGAGGGCATGGCCTGCACTAAGTCCATTAGTTTAGCTGGCTCGCGATCGATGGCTTTTCGCACTTTATAATCGCCCCAGTAACGGAGAAAATCCTTATTCGTATAATCACGCAGGTAGCCATTGGTGATGAAAAGATCCTTGTATCCGTCGTTGTCAAAATCTGCGAAGAGCGGGCACCAGCTCCAGTCGGTATTGGATATGCCGGCAAACTGTGCGATTTCGCTGAAAGTGCCATCGCCATTGTTTAACTGCAGCATATTGCGCATGAATTGCTTGTGCAATTGCTGACTGGTCATCAGCTCAAAGGATTCATAGTTTTCCTGGAGCTGCAATAATTTTTGTCGTTTGTTGTCTTCCGGCAACATATCGAGGTTGATCAGATCCGGTAAGCCATCGTTGTTGAAATCTGCAATATCTGCGCCCATCGAAAATTGTGCAAGGTGCCGGAAGCAGTCACCTGCAACATCTTTAAAACTGCCATCCTTATTGTTGAGATAACAGTAATCCGGTTCATTGTAATCATTGGTAACGTAGACATCCTGCCAGCCATCCTGATTGATATCTGCTACTACGATACCAAGGCCATAGGTCAGGGGATTTTGCCGGATGCCAGCTTGTGCTGAAATATCGGTAAACCTGTTGTTATCGTTCCGGTATAATTTACTGCCAGCCAGTTCATCCACATCTTTGCGGTACCTGGCCAGTTCCATATTGTCGACTTTTTTATTGCTGTGATTCAACAGGAAGAGATCCAGATCGCCGTCATTGTCGTAATCAAAAAAAGCAGCCTGTGTGCTGAAGCTTTTATCATCGAGTCCGAAGCTGGCTGCAGACTCAGTGAAGGTGGAGTTCTTGTTATTGATGAAGAGCTGATTCCGACGCATCGCATCCTCCCCTTTTCCGGAATAACAAACATAAATATCAAGCCAGCCATCGCCATTAACATCGGCCATGGCAACACCGGTTTTCCAGCCACCGGTTCTTCCTTTTAATAAGGGGGATGCCTGCTGGGTGATTTCTTTAAACTTGTTTTTTCCCAGGTTGAGAAAGAGTTTGTTATCGCCCATATTGGCGGTAAAAAATAAATCGGGTAGTCCATCATTATTGATATCACCTACAGCGGTTCCGCCTCCGTTAAAAAAATATTCATAGGACAGTACATTCAGTGCTTCTGTTTCAACGATGGGGTTCGAGAAACTCAGTCCTGTTTGCGTAGCAGGAAGGGCAAGAAATCGGGTTTGCTGGGCATTCGCGGCAAGGGTGAAAATCAGCAGCAAAACAATTCTAAGCAGTCGGTTGAGAACGGTTTTCATGATACTTTTCAATTTAAGAAACTAAATGCAATCAGGTTCTTAAAAAAAGAACAGGACCGTCACATGGACAGCCCTGTCTTA
>CAZJNY010000128.1:0-5308 GCA_964547405.1 uncultured Flavihumibacter sp.
GCACAGTTATCGCGGTAAAAAACAAGCGGGAAACGATCCGGAGGTTCAATGCCCAGAATCACAGCACTGGTGCGTGCACCCGGAATCCGGGGAATATAGTCCGTGACAATCTTTTCTTTGTTCAGAAAATTCAGAATAAAATCACCGGTTTTATCCTCGCCTACCCCGGTTAACAGGGCCACGTTCAAACCAAGCCGGCCAGCTCCAACTGCGATATTCAACGGAGAGCCACCTACAAATGCATTGAACCCTTTTATATCAATAAAATCAGCTCCTATATCCTGGGAGTATAAATCAATAGAAGAGCGACCGATGGTCAGTAAATCCAGTTTTTTCATGTTGGTTGGTCTTAGGGTTGATTGTTCATTTCAGCAGTTACCATGGGTATTCTGGGATCCCGAAACTTCCAACTGTCAAATATCCAGTTGTGTTCCGGATCCGATGTATTGGCCAGGGACTGATCACTGCCCGCAAGGAAATTCAGGTAATAACAATTGTATCCGTGCAGTGCTACCACCGGGTGATAGCCTTCCGGAACCAGCACGGCATCGTTGTTGCCGGCCCGCAGGATTTCATCCAGGGAACGATCACTGGTATACACTTGCTGCAATGCAAAACCGCCGGGCTTGTCAATTTTATAAAAATAGATTTCTTCGAGATCGGCTTCTTTCAATTCTCCGTTTGCATCCAGCAGACGAACATCGTGTTTATGGGCCGGAAAGGAACTCCAATTGCCGGCAGGCGTATATACTTCTACAGCTACCAGTGAGGAACAACCGAAACCCGGTTCAATCAGGCTGTTGATCTGGCGGGTTGCATTTTCTCCTCCCCTGATTTCAATGGCAGCCTCTTCCGGTGTTTTGAACCGGGCCGGGAAATCAGCTTTGGCTTTTACCCATCCTGCAGCGATATCGAGTAATTCACTGGTTGCAGTCAATTTGAATTCAGTATGGCGGGGCAGGTAAAGACTATGCGCAATGCCGCTGAAAACGGATTTGCGTCCATTGGTGGTGGTCCAGGTACCCTGACTTGTTTCCACGGTATAATTACCACTCAGTAAAATAAAGCCGTATTCATCTTCACCGGTATACCCTGTCCAGCTTTCGCCTTTTTTTAATAAGCGGGCTTCCATGTTCAGGTGCTCCCAGCCGGCATCAGCAGCCGTTATCCGCTGGTACACAGATGCCCCTTTCCTGGGATGTATTAATAAGTTGTTCATTCCTGTCCGATTATGGTGTGTTGGATTTCCTGTAGCAGGGGTTGTAAAGCACGTGATTGCCCGGCTGTTCCCATCAACTCAAACCGCTTCAGCATAAATGCTTCATAAGACTGCATATATTTTTTTCCGGGCACTACCGGATCAATCAATTCTGGCTGACTGGTAAAAAATTCCCGGTGATCCCGCGTCCATAACAAGCGCAGGTCGGTTGCAATATTCACTTTACAAATTCCCAGCTGAATGGCTTTCTGCAGTTCTTCGTCTTTAACGCCGGATGCATCCGGTTTCAATTTGCCCCCGAATTGATTGATGGCTTTCACTACTTCCGGATCCACGCAGGAACTGCCATGCAGTACTAAGGGAAAGCCCGGTAATAATTCCTGTATTCGTTCGAGTATATGAAATTGTATTCCTTGTCCGCCACTGAATTTATACGCACCGTGACTCGTTCCCACTGCAACAGCAAGAGAATCACAGCCGGAGCGTTCCACAAATTCCTTTGCCTGCTGCGGATTCGTGTATTTGGCATCCGCCTCTTCCACCGACAAATCATCTTCGACTCCGCTTAATACACCAAGCTCCGCTTCTACTACTATACCGTGAGTATGCGCCTGATTCACAACGGATCGGGTGCGTTGAATATTTATCTCAAAGGGATCATGAGAAGCATCAATCATAACAGATGTATAGCCCTGCTCAAGCGCTGCGATGGCATGTTCTTCATTTCCATGATCGAGGTGGATGGCATATACTACATCGGGGTAAATATGTGCTGCCGCCTGAATCATGGCCTGTAACATAACCGGATTTGCATAATTCCTGGCAACGGGTGTAAGTTGTACGAGAATTGGTGCTTCTGCGCGATGTGCAGCTGCAAAAAGCGCCAATACCTGCTCCATCGTAAACACATTTACGGCAGGGATCGCATAGCGACCATAACAATGAGAATAAAGCAGGCGGGGAGAAACCAGCATAACAATCGTTGGAAGATTACTAAATCGTTTTAGTAAAACGTTAAATTAAGGTTTTCAGGCAAGAACGCAAAATTATTTTTCACTCTGCTTCGGGCTTCTGTTGTTCCAGTGCCAACACCAGTTCCAGCTTGCCCGGCAGCCTGGAGGAATCTATTTTTGATGGATCCACCCGACTCTCCCAGAGATATAATTTCTTCAGGGTTGGCAGCGCAGTCAACAATGGCAAACCAGCTTCCGTCACTTGTGTTCCATAAAGATTCAGGTATTCCAGTTTGGTTAAAGCCGGCAAAAAAGCCAGGCCCTTTTCACTGATCGGATTCCGGTTTAAATTCAGTTTAAAGAGGCTGGTCAGGGATGCCAATGCAGACAGATCCGCATCTTCCAGTTGACAGTTTTCCAGTTGCAACCAAACCAGTTGTTGCTTTACTGCCCCCAGTACGGAAAGATCCGGTCGGCTACTCCCCTTTCCGTTGAATTTCACTTCCAGCAGATTGCCTGTTCGGGTGAGCAGATTTACCTGGTACCCTTTTTGAATCAGCGCATCAATAGCTGCGGGATCCGGAGCTGGTGCTGTATGTCCGGCTACCGCCTGCTGATCCAGTCTGAAAAAACGAACCAGTTCATCCCGCCTTTTCGCATTGGGCGCAAATGCGGTTACCCGTTGCTGTTGGTGGGCGCCTGTTTCAATCCACCATTCAAGGATAGCTTTCTGCTCATCCGTCAAGGGTGTTTTACCATCCGTTGGCATGAATTCCTTATGATCTTCCGGCAAACTGATCCGGCGATAAAGTTCACTTGTAGCCAGGTTGCCCGGTACTACGCCTGCGCCTGATTTGCCACCTTTTAAAATTGCTTCGTGATTGGTTAACAGGTATTCCCCTTTTTTCTTTTCCTCACTGTGACAACTAACGCATTTGGCCTGCAGTATTGGCATTACCGCATCTTCAAAGAGGTAGACAGAATCCAGCTCGCGGATTTGTTTTTTACCGGCACTTGTTACAGCTGTTGAATCTGAAGCCGCAAAGGGACTGTATTCCGTCAGGTAAGAACCACCATGCGTAAGTGCACCGCCCCAGTGGCCTGTAAGGATCATCGTTCCTATAGCACTAACGATTCCGACTAACCGAAGAATAGGAAAGGCGGATCGCTGGCTTTTCCCCTGCATCAGATAGGTTATAAATACTACCAGTGAAAGTATGGCTACCAGAATGCCGCCAATCTTGTGACGCTCCAGGGTTTGCGTTTCATAATCACCACCGGATGAAAGCAACCAGCCAGTCAGAATGGACAGTCCGCCACTTACTGCTGCCAGCAACCATAAAATAGTTAATGCTTCTGTTAGCCGTTCGGATTTTTTCTTCCATTGTATCAGATGCAGGACCAACGCAAAACTCAGCAAACCGATAGGCAGGTGCACCAACAAGGGGTGAAAGCGCCCGATAAATAAGGAGAATTCAGAATTCAATTGCATACACGTTTAATCAGGCCAATATGTCTTTTATGATATTTCCATGCACATCGGTTAACCGGAAATCACGGCCACCAAATCGGAAAGTCAGTTGTTTGTGATCTATTCCCAGCAGGTGTAACATGGTCGCATGCAGGTCATGTATGGTAACCGGTTTATCTACTACCCGGTAGCCATAGTCATCAGTGGCACCATAAATGGTTCCTCCTTTAATTCCCGCCCCGGCCATCCACATACTGAATGCCGATGGGTTGTGATCGCGACCATCCGTTCCCTGTGCGAAGGGTGTTCTGCCAAACTCACCGGAAAATACCACCAGGGTTTCATCCAGCAAGCCACGTAGTTTCAAATCTTTCAACAAACCTGCGATCGGCTGATCCACTGCATGCGCATTGCGCTCATGTCCGTCTTTCAGATTGGAGTGCTGGTCCCAGCGATCTGCATTGCCCCCAATATCCGGACAGGTAAGCTCAATAAACCGGACACCCCGCTCCACTAGTCTCCTGGCCAGTAAACATTGCGCGGCATAATTACGGGTATTGGGATCCGGTGAATCGAGTCCGTATAATTTCTTTGTAGCCTCCGACTCTTCTTTAAACTCCGTCAGTTCAGGAATGGACGATTGCATTTTATAGGCCAGTTCATAATTGGAAATGGCCGCTTCAATGGCATCATTGCCATCCATACTTTGCAACAGATGAGCATCCCGCTTTTTCAGAAAGGCCAATTTTTCCTCCTGGATGCCAGCGATGGAATCCAATGGTTTAATATTCGCCAGCGGTTCCGCACCTGCTCTCAACAAGGAAGCCTGGTAAGTAGCCGGTAAAAATCCGTTTTTGAAATTATCCAGTCCGCCTGGTGGAATGAGGCCACCATCAAGCACTACATATCCAGGAAGACTGCTATTCTCTGAGCCCAATCCATAATTGACCCAGGCTCCCATGCTCGGTCGGCCCTGTAGCCCACTTCCGGTATGCAGAAAATAATTTGCGTTGGTATGTTCCGGAAAATTGGACACCATAGACCGCACCAGTGCAATTTCATCTGCACAAGTTCCGATATACGGAAACAGCTCACTGATTTCCATACCTGATTCTCCATAGCGGTTGAACTGCCAGGGACTTTTCAGAATCTTGCCCACATCGCCAAATTGCGTGGCATCCATTTTGAATTTTTTGGCAGGGTCTTCTCCGTTTTCCTTTGCCAGCCTTGGTTTGGGATCAAAAGAATCCACCTGTGAAATCCCGCCATCCATGTAAAGGAAAATTATATTTTTTGCTCTTGGTACAAAACCGGGCGGAATCGGGCCTGCTCCCAATTGATCCAGTAACTGGTTTTTTCCTGAATCTACCCCGGAACAGGAAGGCAACAGGCTCCCAAACATGCTCAACATGGCAAGAGAACCGAATCCACATTTGCAGATGCCCAGCATTTCGCGGCGACTTAATGGTCGTTGAAACTGACTCATATCAATTGAGATAAATGAATTCTTTCAGGTTAAAAATGGTATGCACAAAATCCTTCCACACAGTTCGGCTATTCTTTTGCGTTAGGCTGGTCAATAATGACACAGCTTCCTGTATTTCTTCTTTAGTAGCCGCTCTTCCAAAACAATTCCTGTACAGCCATTGAATTTTTTCTTCGTTA
>CAZJNY010000128.1:5408-10665 GCA_964547405.1 uncultured Flavihumibacter sp.
GCTTCCAGTCGCCGCAAGGGATAATGAGAGAGCCAGGTAGTTGCCGGATCTTTTTCCTTACTACCCGCCACCGGTATAGTGGAACGTTGAAAGGTTTCCGATAACACTATTGTCCGGATCAGTTCTTTAATAGAATAATTATGCTGTGTAAACGACAGACTCAGGTAATCCAGTAAAGCGGGATGTGATGGCAGCTTCCCCTGCAATCCGAAATTGTCAACGGTTTCCACAATTCCTTTTCCAAAGAGATGATGCCAGATCCTGTTGACCAGTACACGGGTGGTAAGCGGATTATTTTCTTCCAACAGTGCTTCTGCGAGCTGAAGACGTCCACTTCCCGGTACATCCAAATTGTTGGTTTGGGTACCCAGGGCCGCCAGAAAGGTACGCGGCACTTTTTCAGAAGATAATTCCTGGTGATTGCCACGAACAAAAACCGGACTGTTTTTTCCGAAACCATCAGTAACGCTATAGAAGAATTGCAGGGAATCGCGCAATTGAAGCCGGAGTTGGGATTCCTGCTCCAGCAGCGATTGAACAGAAGGATCTGCTTTTCTCTTTTTGAGCTGCCGGTTCAATGCGGAAACAGCCTGTCCCTTATTGATGGGCGTTATCCATTTTTGATTGTATGCAATAGCATAACGGGCATCCACATACGAATCAGGACGTTGAATGAAAACATGATTTTCATATACACCCGGCATCAGTTCTATATAGGCCTTATGCCCTTTCCATTGCCCTACATCAAATACATATTGCTTCCATTTGGTATCGTTTACCTGTTGTTCGATATTTCCATAAATCGGCCAGCGAATCAATTGAAAATTATCGATCACAATCCGGATTACGGATGATCTGCCGGCAGCTTCCATTCCAATAAAATTGGTGGATATGATAAAATCAGGAGAACGAAGGGCACCATAAATGCCAGTCGCTGTTTTCCTGCTGGTTGCCATACCTTCCCGCAACCCGATCAACTGAAACTGATCATTAAATACCGGATCTCCAAGGGTGGTTGAATTACCAAAGGCAGATCCGTCTGCTTTCCATGCATCCAGACCGGTACCGGAAAAATTACCCAATACCTGGTAGCCGGAATCAGCAGGAAATGCCGGCTGCTGGTTTTGCGTTTGCAGCAGCAGGTTAGTTGTACCCGATTCTTGCAACTGCTGGTGTGCCCATTGCCTTACCTGTTCCTGGATTTGTTGCAGACGTTGGAGCGTTTGTGCTTTTGAGGATTGGTTAACTGGTTGCGGACTAAAACGTGTGCCTTCCATTACGCCATAAAAAGAATAATAATCTTTTGCTGAAATCGGATCAAACTTATGATCGTGGCAACGGGCACAGCTGATGGTGAGTCCCAGGAAAGCCTTGCCTGTTACATCAATCATGTTATCGATTCGATCCGCTTCATCTTTTCGTATATCAACCGGACTATGGGTACCTTCTGTCATAGTAAGAAAGGTAGTCCCCAATATGGATTCGTTTTCATTCCCGGGTCCCTTCCTGGGTGTTTCCAGTAAATCACCAGCCAGTTGTTCCCGCACGAGTTGATCGTACGGAATATCATCATTAAATGCCCGGATCAGGTAATCCCGGTAGCGCCAGGCATTCTGAATGGGATAATCAAATTCATGTCCGCGTGTTTCTGCATACCGCGCAATATCCATCCAGTGCCTTGCCCATCTTTCTCCGAAGCGGGGTGATTGCAGATAATAATCCACCATCTTCACATATCCATCATCGTTAGTGGCTGACAAAAAGAGCTGCTGTTCTTTTTCGGTTGGCGGCAATCCGGTTAAAAGAAAAGATACCCTGCGCAGGAGAGATTCGGGGTTGGCGCGCGGAGCGGATTTAATACCCCGTTCATCCAGTTCTTTCTGAATGAAATAATCAATAGCATTTGTCTTATACTTTTTTTCCAGCAGGCTGCTGTCAGGGGGAATAAAAGCCCAGTGTGGATCATAAGTGGCACCCTGACCGATCCACTTCTCCAGGATCGCCATTTCCTGCGTTGTTAATTTCAGGTTGGATTCGGGAGTAGGCATAACCTGGTCGGGATCTTTATGAAAAATCCGTTCTACTACCAGGCTGTTGGCTGCATGGCCGGGATCAATGGCACGGCCTCCACTTTTTAAAAGTGCCGTTGCACCTTCATAGGTATCGAGCCGAAGGTTTGCTTTGCGGCTGCTTTCATCCGGACCGTGACAGAGATAACATTTCTGAACGAGAATGGGTTTCACATGATAGTTGAAATCAACGATATCCGGTATTGCTTCAGTGGCATCGGAACCACATCTGCTGAACAGTGCGATGGAGATCGCCAGGCCGGCTACCACCCAGGTAGATTTCTTTCGGAAAAACCAGAAGCCCATACAACAATTTCGTTAGACTTCTAATTTAACCAATCCTTTCACAGCAACCCTATACTGCCGGCAAAATCTTTACTGGTTTGCGCATTGTGGAGCATAAATTCCGCATTCTGCCGGTCAGCTGCTTTCATCGAGTTATTTTCCGATTCCTTGCAAGTATGGTCCATTCACCGGAAATAGTCCCATCCTCAACCGTATAGGCCTTTTCATACAAAGCAACTGTTGGACAAATATGCCAGGGCAGTCCAACCAACAAATCACCCACCTGTATGGTATTGGCGGCATCCGTTTCAAAGAAGAAATGTTCCTCACTATGTCCAAGAGGTTTTAATCCGGATACATTCAACCAATGCACTCTTTTATCCAGGCCGTTTTCAGATGCAATGGATTTATGTCCCAGATCAGTTGTAATGCGGTTGGTACCTGGTTTTGAAATGACCCGGCTTAAGACAACAGCGGCCGGTACAAAGGGAGTATCTGCCAGTTTTAATGAATAGGATTGATCAAAGAAAACAAAGGTACCCGGACTGCAAATCAGATCAGGGAAGCTGGCCAGCATGGGAAAACTAGGCATTCCACCGGCGATGATCTCTATATCCAGGCATCCCTTATCCTGCAGCACTGCTTTCATATTCCATACAGGTGCAAAGGCTGCTTCCACCTGCTTTTTTCTCAGGACTGGATCCGGATCAGCAATATGTCCGTCGTAGGCGTGCAATCCTTTTACGGTTATGCCTTCACGTTGGTTCAGGTTCAGGAATAGTTCAATGGCAGCAGCATCCGGTTCCATTCCGGTTCGATGCATGCCCACATCCAGATCAAGGTAAACGGAGATGGGCAACCGAAAAGCGGCCGCTTTGGCAAGTAGTTCCAGCGCGCTTTCCGAATTATCCACCAGGGAGGAAAAATTCGTATTCGGATAAGCCTGCCGGAGTTCCAGAAAACGATCTGTTTTAGGTCCCACCAGTTGGTAGGCCAATAATATATCCGGCACTCCTTCCATTGCCAGCATTTCTGCTTCTGCTATGGTAGAACATTTGAATTGGTGAATACCGGCCTGTAGTAAAAGCCTGGTCAGCTCCGGCGATTTATGGGTTTTGGCATGAGGTCTCAACCGGTTTACATCTCCTGCCAGTTGGATGGCCGCCTGAATATTCTGCTTTACCCGATCGGGAAAAACTACCAGGGCCGGGGAATCAATCCTGTCCATTCCTTTAAATACATACCATGCGGAAGCCTCTTTCATAGCTGGTAAGATAAGGCATAGCTGCAGTTCTCCTTTCATTTACCGAAAAATTTAAAATTTTAGTCTAGTTATTTGGTAGGATTAAAATTTTGACTAGTTTTACATTCTCTATAAGCTTAATAGACTTTCCTGTTTTATTTCGGAACGATTCGCATTAAAACCTAATAATATATGTTTTATACATTATTAGGATATGCCATCTATTGTCCATTTTTAACCAAAAGGAACCATGAATAAGATTGTTGTTACATTGTTATTAGTCGTGTCAGGATACGTTGCCACAGCACAAAGCCGGCTAAACGGAACCATCAAAGATGAAAAAGGCCAACCCGTGGAAGCGGCTACCATCAAAATCAAAAACACTACCCGGTCAACCGTGGCAGATGCAAAAGGACAATTCACCTTAAGCGGATTACCTGCCCTTCCCTTCACCCTCCAGATCAGTTCAGCGGGGTATGCGCCTGCAGAAGTACCGCTGAGCCAGTTAAAAGACTCTTCCATCACCATCATCCTGCTGGAGAATTCACAACTTTCCGATGTAGTCATCACTTCCCGGAGGCGGGTAGAATCGGCCCAGAATGTTCCGATCCCCATTTCTGTACTGGGTGGTGCGCAGGTAGAAGATGCTGGTGCATTTAACGTAAATCGGTTAAAGGAACTGGTGCCAACGGTTCAGCTCTATTCTTCCAATCCGCGTAATACCACCCTTAATATCAGGGGCATCGGATCCACTTTTGGACTCACCAATGATGGAATTGATCCCGGTGTAGGATTTTATGTAGACGGCGTGTATTATGCCAGGCCGGCAGCCACAACCCTCGATTTTATTGATATCGAACAGGTGGAAGTATTAAGAGGTCCGCAGGGAACCCTGTTTGGAAAAAACACTACCGCCGGTGCATTCAATATCACCACCCGGGCACCTAAGTTCAAACCGGGCGCCAATTTTGAAGTGAGTTATGGCAATTATGGATTTGTGCAGGCCAAGGCCTCTGTAACCGGAGCCATTACCAAAAAATTAGCCGGACGAATTTCTTTCTCCGGAACACAGCGGAATGGATTGCTGGAGAATGTAGCCACCGGAAAATCAGTCAATGACCTGAATAATATCGGCGTACGCGGACAACTCCTCTACACCCCTACTGACCGATTAAAAATCACCTTTATTGGAGATATAACCGATCAGAAACCCGATGGCTATGCGCAGGTTATAGCAGGAGTAGTAACAACACAACGGGCAGGATACCGCCAGTTTGATTCCATCATTGCTGACCTGGGCTACCAATTGCCTTCCAGAAACCCATTCGATCGCAAAATTGACCACAATACCACCTGGAGATCGGGCAACCAGCTGGGAGGAGCTTCCGTAAACATTGATGCTAAAATCGGAGGCGGCACCCTAACTTCTACCACTGCCTGGAGATATTGGAACTGGGATCCATCCAATGACCGTGATTTTACCGGCTTACCAGTGCTGACACTTTCACAAGCCACTTCCAAACACCAGCAATGGACACAGGAAATCCGCTATGCCGGTGATTTCTCTTCCAGGTTAAGTGGCGTGGCGGGTATCTTTTTGATTGGACAGGATTTAAAAACCGATCCCTTTCATATTGAAGAATCCGGAGCAGCCCAGTGG
>CAZJNY010000129.1:0-10574 GCA_964547405.1 uncultured Flavihumibacter sp.
CCCCGGGATCCGCCGATAAATCATACAACTGCGCCTGCTCCGAATGCCCAGATTCAATATTGGTTAACTGATATACTGCCGGACCTTTTGAAGGCGCAATGTATTTCCAGTTCTCCTGCACCAAGGCATAACTGGCCCCCTGTAAAACCAGTGAAGCCCTTCCTTTTGCAGTACGACCACTGATTGCAGCCCACTGATTTTGAGAATCCTGCGCATCTCCTGCAGATACTTTAACTCCCAGGAAATTCGCAAAGGAAGCCAGCAGATCTACCTGGCTCACCATAGCATCACTCCTGCCAGGCTTTACCAATTTTGGATGATACACTATAAAAGGCACCCGCGTTCCCGCTTCAAATATGCTGTACTTGCCTCCTCTTAATACCCCCGCCGGACGATGTCCATTCAATTGAGTTACCGCGCCATCTTCATATCCATCATCCAGGACCGGACCATTATCACTCGAAAAAATAATCAGGGTATTCTCTGCCTGTCCCGATTGTTCCAATGCCTTCAGGATTTCACCTACTGCCCAATCAATTTGCAGGATAGCATCTCCCCTGAATCCCAAGCCACTTTTTCCCTTAAACATCGTGGAAGGCATCCGGGGCACATGTGGTTCCGTCAGGGAATAAAACAGGAAAAACGGCTGCTTTGAATCCACCCCTATAAACTCCTGTGCCTTTGAAAGAAAGGTCAATGGCATTTCTTCATCGGTCCACCGGGCAGTTTTGCCGCCTTTCATATAACCGATTCTGCCAATCCCATTCACAATCGTCTGATCATGCCCGTGATTCGGCGAAGCTTTCATCTTCAGCAACTGCGGTTGTTCCTTACCGGTAGGTTCATCTCCGATTTTTTCTTTGTAATTAACTTCAATCGGATCAGCAGGATCCAGCGCCACTACGCGGTGATTCTCCACAAACACGGTTGGTACTCTATCCGCTGTTGCTGGAAAAATAAAGGAATAATCAAAGCCCACTTCATTCGGTCCCGGTTTGATGTCTCCATTCCAATCCTTTGCAACTGCTGTTCCCAGCCCCAAATGCCATTTACCTACGATACCGGTTCTATATCCTGCCTGTTTAAAAACTTTTGGTAAGCTGATTTTATCCGTTGGTACGATCAGGGCTGCATCCCCCGGTAGTACTCCTGTACCCGATTTTCTCCAGGGATATTGGCCTGTCATCAGGGCATACCGGGAAGGAGTGCAGGTTGCAGAAGTAGTATAGGCCCGGTTAAATCGCAGCCCACGCCCCGCAAGCCGATCAATATTGGGTGTCTGTAATTTGGAGGCGCCGTAACAACTGAGATCTCCATAACCCAGGTCATCCGTATAAATAACCAGCACATTGGGCCGGTCTTTCAATTGTTGCGAAAACGCAGGTCTGCTGCTGAATAGCAGACCTGCTAACGCTATTGTATAAACGATGAACAACTTCATCAGAGCACAATCTGTTGAATGGTTGTTTTACCCACCTGCTTACCATTTTTGAAACAGGCAGCCTTTACAGTTACCGGCCGGCGCACATCAAATGGTTTTTTATACAGGGTAGATTTGGTTCCAGGCTCTGATCCATCGAGGGTGAAATAAATCTCCGGCTGGTAACAATCCGTACTGAAACTCACCGTTGCCTTTCCCTGGTCGCCATCTATTACAACTGACTGCTTTACATTGTAGGCACTCTGCGCGGCATTAAAGTTCCAAAACCGATAACGATCGTATTGTGCTTCCAGTCGTTGGGTAAAATCGGTCCAGTCTTTCGGCTGGGTAGTCCAGGCAATATCTGCAATCGCTGCCATTCTTGGCAGACTCATATACTCCACCTTATCAGCACTTGCTATATACTCTGTCCAAACATTCGCCTGCACCCCTTTGATATGTTTCGCCTCTTCAGCTGTTAAGGATGCCGGAAGCGGCTCATAGGAATATACTTTTTGCAGTGTCAGGTAACCGCCAATAGCCATTGGCTCCAATGCCGGTTTCCCCTGGAAATAATCAAAATAAACATAACTGTTCGGTGTCATGATTACATCATGCCGCTGCTTCGCAGCTTCTATTCCACCTGCTTCCCCACGCCAGCTCATTACTACGGCATTCGGAGCCAATCCACCTTCGAGAATTTCATCCCATCCGATCAGTACACGCCCTTTTGAATTGATGAATTTCTCAATCCGCTGCACAAAATAGGATTGCAGTTCATGTTCGTCTTTCAGCTTCAGGTCTTTGATTCTTTGCTGACAACGCGGACATTTTTTCCAGTTATCTTTCGGGCACTCATCCGCACCGATATGGATGTATTCTGAAGGAAAGAGATTGATTACTTCCGTAAGTATATCCTGCATCATGCTGAATACCGTATCATTTCCTGCGCAATACACATCCGTATGAACCCCCCAGGTTTCCTGCACCTGTTTGCCGCCTTTTTGTTTGCTCAGTTCAGAGGGATACTTATTGATGAAAGTTGGCTGATCCGGAAAACAACTCAGGAATGGAAAAGCAGCAATTGCCGCAGATGCATGTCCCGGCATTTCAATCTCCGGCACAATAGTAATATGTCGTTTCGCCGCATACTGAATGATATCCTTTACCTCTGCCTGGGTATAAAATCCGCCATACCGCTGGTTGGTATTCCCCTGTCCCGGGTAATTCCCAATCACCGTTCCATTTCTCCAGGCACCTACTGCCGTTAGCTGAGGATATTTCTTAATTTCTATTCTCCAGCCATGATCATCTGTGAGATGCCAGTGCAGTCGGTTCATTTTGTGCAGTGCCAGCAGATCCAGGTATTTTTTAATAAAATCGGCCGGGAAGAAATGGCGACTCACATCCAGCATCATACCACGGTATTGAAAGCGCGGAGCATCCTGTATTTGTACCGGAGCAATGGACAATGCAGCGGCTGTATCTGTTGGTAACAATTGTAACAGGCTTTGTATGCCATAAAATGTTCCCGCAGCATCTGTTCCGGTTATTGTTATTTCTTTGCCATTCACCTCCAACTGGTAGGCGCCAGACACTGTGGACGCCGTATTTCCCAGGCGAAGCTGTATAGTATTGAGTTGCTTGCCCTTTTTTATTTTCACCGGCTGCATGCCAAACCGATCCTTCAGATAGGTCTGCAGGAAATCCGCACCCGACTGCAGACTTTTATCTGCCACTACCACAGCAGTTTGAGGAGAGATGGTGAATGCTTCACCACCAGCCGGTACGTTTATTTTTTCAGGTTTGGGTAAAATGGATGGTTGCGCATAACCCGTTTGAATGGCAGCCAGGAAGAGGAACAGTGCAGCAAATCGTAAAGCGGACTTCATCTTGATGGTTCAATTTTAGTAAGTCCTGAAAATACCGAATTACCATGAAAGCTGCCGATGGAAACGTTTGCATAAAATCAACGAAGTCCCGACCATTCTGCATAAAACTGCTCAATATAGGCTTCCATAAAGGAATGGCGTTGTTGCGCCATCGCCTTGCCGGTGGCTGTATTCATCCGATCCTTCAGCAGAAAAAGCTTTTCGTAAAAATGATTGATGGTGGGATCATTGTTGAATTTGTATTGCTCTACCGTCTTCTGCAGATTGGGTGGCTGTGCAGGATCATAAAGAGGCCGGTTTTTGAATCCGCCATAATTGAAAGCTCTCGCAATACCGATGGCGCCAATGGCGTCAAGGCGATCTGCGTCCTGCACAATGGACAATTCGAGTGAATGATAATTGCCTTTAGTATGACCACCTTTAAAGGAGATATGCGAAATGATCAATTGAACTTCCTGAATGATGGCAGGATCAACACCCTGCGATGCCAGGAATTCTCCGGCTATCCTGGGACCCACACTGTCATCGCCTCCATGGAATTTAGAATCAGCAATATCATGGAGTAATGCAGAAAGTTCCACCAGCAGCAGGTTGGCACCGGCTTCCTGTTCTGCAATCGTTTTGGCTGATTTCCATACCCGGTGAATATGCCACCAGTCGTGGCCGCCTTCAGCATTGGCCAATTGTTCTTTTACAAAATCAACCGTACGGTTAATCAGTAGCTCAGTATTCATCTGAATCAGCTTATTGGAAAAATGAAATATAGAGGCGGTAATACACCCGTTTGGGCTGTCCATCCAGTTGAGGAGCCGATTTAAAGCGCATTTTTTTCATAATTCGCAAGGCTTCTTTATCGAGATATACATTCACCCCATTTTCAATTTTTACATTGGATACGGTTCCAGTTTCATCAATCTGCAATCCGACCAGTACTTTGCCATAGATCTGGCTGACCATGGAATAATAGGGAAACGTGAGATTATTCTGCATGAATTCGGCAAGATCTGCATCGCCCGTTGCGAGTTTTGGAGCAACGTATTTTTTCTCCGGAACATCCTCGAGATAATTGGTGATTCCCAGCTCAGCAGGAATATAGAGGGGAAGATCTCCGGAATCCGGTGCCGCCGATCCATAAACCAGTTCAAAATCATAATTGAGGATACGGCCTCCATTGGCAAGATGATAATACCAGATACCAACCGGCTCTTCCTTTTTCAAAAAGGCATCCAGTACGATCTGATCCAGTGTAATATGGCGGATTTCAACATGCGTGGTACTATCCGGACCGGGGGTAACAGTTTCCACAAAATCAGCCCCTTTCTGCGGCGATTTTACCCGGTCGAAAAAGCCTTTGAAATACGTTTTACTTACCTGAGCGGTTGTAGAGGATTGCTGTTGAGCAAAACCAAGGCAGGTAATATTCAGAAAATAAATAAATAATACAAAACGCATAACCGAAAGATAGCAAATGAATTTTGGTAGTTAAAAGAAAATATTCAGTACCTATAGCCCTTTACCACTGCTTAATTGTCTTCTTTAACAAAACTATCTTAATGAGGTTAGTAAAATTGTATTTCATTTATTCCATTGTATGTTTATTTTTTATACCCCAACATACAATTGCACAGGGTTGGAAAAATATTTCCGGAGAATATTATGATTGGAAAAGAACCGGAAAACCGGAATCTCCATATGCATATAAATACGAACAAACCCTGGTAATGCATTTAATGCTTGCCACTCCGGATGGAAAAGGCGGATCCTATGTTCGTCGTACGTTTGAAGAAGTGTACAAACTGGTAAAGGAAGTAGATGCCATTACGAATAAAATCCCTAAAATCATTTACCTCGTTGGCTGGCAATACAATGGTCATGATGATTTATATCCCTCCTGGCATGAGGTGAACAATGCTCTAAAAAGACCTCAGGATAGTTCTGGAAGGCAATCTTTGATCTGGCTGTACAATGAATGCAAAAAATACAATACCACCATCAGCGTTCATGTAAATATGGCAGATGCCTACAATAATAGTCCGCTTTGGGATACCTATATGAAAGAAGGTCTGATTTCCAGGCAAAAGAATGGAGAGCCCTTAAAGATTGGCGCCTACAATGGATTAGATGCCTACCTGATCAGTTTTAAACAGGAATGGGAAAAGGGCTACTCGACTAAACGAATTGATGAGTTAATCAAGCTGCTCCCTTTTCTTAAGGAAGCCAAAACTGTTTTACTGGATGCTTATTTTTCGCGTGAAAACCAGTACCTGAATATCCCCCAACAGGAAGAAGAAAGTTATCAGCGCCGGGTAATACGCTATTTTAAAACCAAAGGAATCGATGTTGTACAGGAAAGTTTTGTTCGTTTGAGAGAGGGCAAAGATCATTTTATAGGCCTATCCCCCTGGTTCGTCTGGTTTGATCAAAAAGAAAAGGGATTTATGGATGTTCCTGCTTCTATAGCAACCGGAGGTGGCCCCTTTCTCTTTATCAAACAATTCCCAAAACTTGCTGCAGAACAGATGCAGCTGGGCTTTCTGTTCGGTATGTCAACCCGGGGGGAAGATTGTTTCAATGACCTGGAAGATGATTTTCGTACCATAACCAACTGGCACGATGCTTTTAAAGATCAGTTTTTTACCGGAACCCTCCCCTATGTTTACCTCAATCAATTCAAACGTGAGCGATTAGAAGGAAGTGGATTACAGCGTGTTGCATATTATAACGACGGACTGATTTCAAGTTTAAAAGATTCTGTTATAAGCCATAAGGAATTTATCCTCCGGCAAGGCAATAATTTGTTTGTACCTGCCATATGGCGTGATAAGAAGGAAATCATCGCATACAGTAAAACAGGTTATCAATCAAAGTCCTGGAAACTGCCAGACAACTGGTCAAAAATAAAAGAAGTTTACTTGTTTGAAATCGATGAATTGGGTATTCACTTTTTATCCCGCCAAAAAATTGCAGACCGTACCCTCCGCCTTTCCATGAAAGAAAAGCAAGCCATCCTGATAAGGCCTGCTTCAAAAAACTAAGATAGCCTCCCATTTTAAGAGTAAATTTATTTTCTTATGAAGAAGATAAATTTACTCTTGCTTTTACTGAGCATCACTGTTGCTGTTTTTGGTCAAAAGCCTGATCTTATCCTGTTCAATGGAAAAATCTGGACAGGCAATGATGCAGAATTTGCTGAAGCAATTGCTATAACCGGTAACACCATCACTCGTATCGGATCAAGCGTCGAAATCAAAAAACTGGCACAGAAATCTACGCAACTAATCGACCTCAAAGGACAACTCGCCACCGCTGGTATCAATGATGCACATACGCATTTTCTTTCCGGATCAATGGGACTCACAGGCGTTGATCTCTACCAGGCAAAAACACTGGACGAAGCCCTCTTGGCCATTGAGAAATTTATAAAAGAGCATCCGGAGAAAAAATGGATAAACGGTATGGGCTGGCAATACAATCTTTTTGAAGGAGGCATGCCCAACAAACAGGCACTCATCGCGTTGGATAAAATCAGCGGAGGGCGCCCGGTAGTACTCGATGCCTATGATGGGCACAGTATCTGGGTAAACAGCAAAGCAATGGAGCTGGCAGGAGTTAAAAGCACTACCCAATTTGATGGGTTCGGTTCGATTATCAAGGATCCGGATGGAAATCCAACCGGTGCATTAACAGAGGCAGCCGGTAGCCTGGTGGAGAAAATAGTACCTCCTCCCACTATAGAAGAAAAACTGGATGCTCTTCGAACAGGCATGCAATACGCTGCCCGCCTGGGCATCACCAGCATTCAAAATGCCAGTGGCTCAGTTGCTGAATTCGAATTGTATGAAACGCTGCTTAAAAGAGGGGAACTCACCCTTCGCACTTCCACTGCCTTCAGTGCCGGCAAACAGACAAAGGAGGAAGACATCCGGCAATTCATCCAGGTAAAAAAACGCACCCAGGGGCATGCCCTACTCAAAGCCGTTAGTATAAAATTCATGCTGGATGGCGTGATTGAATCCCACACTTCTCCCATGCTGGAACCCTATAGTGATGCATTACCCGATGGAACGCATGCCAACAGCGATTTTGCGTTGCCGCTTGAAAAATACCAATCACTCCTGAACCGGTTTGATAAAGAAGGATTTCAGATTTATACTCATGCCATTGGAGATCGTACCGTGCGGGAAGCCTTAAATGCCTACGAAAAAGCACAGCAAATAAATGGCACCAAATCAAGGCGCCACCGCATTGAACATATTGAGCAATGCAACCCGCAGGATATTCCACGATTTGCTCAACTGGGCGTGATGGCTTCCATGCAACCCATCCATGCAGATCCGGGCAATATTGAAGTATGGGCCAAAGCAGTAGGAGAAAAGAGATTACCCCATTCCTTTATGTGGCAGTCTATGTTGAAAAACAAGGTGGAGCTGGTTTTCAGCAGTGATTGGCCAGCCTGTACCACCCCTGATCCAATCCGTGGATTGCATATTGCAGTAAACCGGCAAACCCCGGAGGGACAGCCACCTGGCGGATGGGTCCCCGAACAAAGAATCACTATCCAGGATGCATTATCCGCCTATACCCAGGGTGGCGCTTACTCCTCCTTTGAGGAAAAGAGCAAAGGAAAATTGCAGCCAGGATACCTGGCAGATATCATCGTGTTTAACCAGGATCTGTTTTCTATACCTGCTATGGATATTGCGAAAACAAAAGTAGTTTTAACGGTGTTTGATGGTAAAATAATCTTCAATGAGAACTGAAAAAGCAATATTGGCCGGTGGTTGTTTCTGGGGGGTAGAAGAACTGATCCGGCAACTTCCCGGAGTTAACCATACTGTAGTAGGATACACAGGGGGAGATGTTCCCAATGCCACCTATCGCAATCATGGTACCCATGCTGAAGGCATTGCCATCAGCTTTGATGCAGATATCCTCTCTTACCGGAAACTGCTCGAATATTTTTTCATGATCCACAACCCTACTACCAAAAACCGGCAGGGAAATGATATCGGGTTGTCGTACCGGTCCGCCATTTTTTACCTGGATGAAGAACAAAAACAAACCGCTCTTCAACTGATCAAAGAAATGGAAGCATCGGGGAAATGGCCGGGCAAAATTGTAACGGAAGTAGTTCCTGCGGGCGATTTCTGGGAAGCGGAAGAAGAACACCAGGATTACCTGCAAAAGAATCCCTTCGGTTATACCTGTCATTTCGAACGGCCCGACTGGAAACTGTAAACTAACAACCTAAAACCTTAACCAACATGAATCAATCACCCAGCCTGCAGGAATGGTCCCGTTTTATCCGGATCCTGCTGCTGACTCTGGGTATTGGGTTTACAATAGCCGGAATCATTTTCTTTTTTGCCTATAACTGGGAAGACCTGCCAAAATTTGCAAAGCTTTCCCTAACAGGCGGACTCCTCATTGTAACTACCCTGCTTTCCCTGAGGCCGCAGTTTGATCCGATGATCCGAAACATCCTGTTAACTGCAGCCGCAGCATTGGTAGGTGTGTTGTTTGCTGTGTATGGGCAGATCTATCAAACCGGTGCCAATGCCTATGATTTCTTCCTGGCCTGGACAGTTTTCATTTCGATCTGGGTACTGGTGGCCAACTTTCCTCCCTTATGGGTGCTGTATCTCTTACTGATCAACACAACGATTTTACTATATGCTGATCAGGTTGCCAATCACTGGTCGGATACCCTGGTTTTCACTATTCTCTTCCTCGTAAACCTGGTAGTTCTGATCGTAAGCAAATTCCTGATGAAAGCAGGGAAGTCGATTCCCACCTGGTTCACCAACCTGGTAGCGCTGGCTGCTATCAGTTTTTCCACTATAGGAATTGTAACTGGAATATTCCGCAGCCTGGACCTCAGTTTCTGGTTACTCGTACTGTTTGTAGCACTGGCCTATACAGCAGGGATCTGGTTTGGCCTGCGTCAACATTCCATCTTTTATCTTTCCATTATTCCAGTAAGTCTGATTATTATCGGTTCTGCCTGGTTTCTGGAGATTTCACATGATGCAGGCAGCTTCCTTTTTATCAGCCTGTTTATCATCGGAAGCGCTACCCTGACCATCAAATATCTGCTGGACCTTCAAAAAAAATGGGCACATGAACAATCCTGATAACCATTCATCTGCGCAACAATCTCTTCCCATCAAAATCATTTCGATCATTGGCGGGATCCTGTCAAGTTGTGCATTTGTAGGTTTTTTAGCCATTGCTGGATTATATGATTCGGCCCTTGCTCAACTCATTTTTGGCATCGGATTTATTGCTGGCGCGATCTGGCTGGATAAACAGTACAATAGTATTTTGCTGGATACTATCAGTATTTCACTATTTCTGATAGGCGGTATCCTGATTGGAATCGGACTCAACGAATTTGGCGTATCAGAAACGCTTACCTATCTGATTTTTATAGCGATCGCCGCTATCAGTTTATATCTGACGCAAAACCAGGTGCTGGCATTAGTGGCCATGTTATCCATCCATGCCAGCATTATTGCCATACTTTTTTCTAATAATCTTTACGAAATCCTGCTGGGCTATACTCCGCTATTGGCAGCTACCTGTTATTTTGTATATACTCATCACTCCTGGTTTGTACAACAAGGGGGAAAGCTTGCGCAATTGTACCCCGCCATCCGAACAGCCAGCACCCTATCCTTTTTAAGTGAGCTTTATCTGTTGGGAATACGTATGACCACGCCGATTTCACCACAGCTATTCTGGATTGCTTCTGTTGGAACAATTGGAACGATCTTGTACCAGGTAAACGGGTTATATAAACAATTTAATCCGGAAGAAACGAATCCGCCTATTGCGCATTTACTCCTGATTACCCTGCTGCTGTTGCCCACACTCTTTGCTCCGGCTATATCAGGAGCCATCTTAGTAGTGCTCCTGAGCTTTCAATTTGGGTACAAAACAGGATTCGTACTCGGCATTCTGAGTGGCATTTATTTTATTTCTCAATATTATTATGATTTGAGTTTTACCTTATTAACCAAATCCATCCTGCTGCTGATTTCCGGTGCACTCTTTCTGGTGTTATATTTTTTTCTACATAAAAAAATGAGTCCGAATGAAAATTAGTAAATGGATCATTCTGCTCAACCTCTGCCTGGTATTGGGATATTTTTTCTATTCAGTACTGGGAAAAGAGAAACTATTAAAGGAAGGCACACTTGTTTTACTGGAACTGGCACCAGTGGATCCCCGATCCCTTATGCAGGGCGATTACATGCAAC
>CAZJNY010000130.1:0-10497 GCA_964547405.1 uncultured Flavihumibacter sp.
AAACACAGTGTGCAATTGGGTTCCAATTTCACCTATGTAAAAAGTGTGTATTCGGTGGATCGTTTTATCACCAGCGGAACAGATAAGATAAATATTCGGGATAACAAATTGCCGTATGCGCCTTCCTTTATCTGGAATGGTACTGTAGGGTTTGAGTCTAAAGGCGGATTGGGAATTCGTTTCTTTGCCAATTATGTAAGTGAGCAGTTTGCGGATGAATTGAATACAGTGGCGCCATCAGCAAATGGACGTATAGGTCGTATTGATAGCAGAATGTTGTTTGATGGAACAGCTTATTATCAGTTGAATAAAAAAGTAAACTTCAATATCAGTGCGAAGAACCTGGGTGATAAACGATACATCGCGAGTCGCAGGCCCGAAGGTATCAGAGTAGGTATGCCGGCCTTTGTGACAGCGGGGGTGGAGCTGACGTTGTAAAGTGAGACGTGAGATGTGAGACGTGAGAAGGAAGAAATTATAAGACCTGTGGGTAACACAGGTCTTTTGTATTATATTGGGGGGTAAGGAAATTCTATGAAAAGAATATTGGAGGTATTAATTGCTTTGGTGTGGTTGGTAAATGGGTTGTACTGTAAAGTATTGAACGGTGTTCCAAGGCATGAAGCGATTGTAGCAAGGGTGCTGCAATTTCAGGAAGCAAGGGTCCTAACCCTGCTAATCGGGTTATCAGAAATTGGAATAGCGATATGGATAATTAGTCGGTATCAATCCAGGCTGGCAGCAATTGTTCAAATAGTGTTGGTCGCCAGTATGAATTTGCTGGAATACTTATTGGCCAGGGATCTTCTGCTCTGGGGCAGCTGGAACAGTGTATTCGCGCTACTCTTTATCGCGCTCATTTATTTTACAGAATTTGTGATCGGCAAATCAGTAGCAACCAATTCCTAGTATGATGCAATTCCTCAAAACCCACCCATTTGCTGTTGAAGCCTATTTTGATTCTTCGGTAGTGCTCAGTTTTGCTGTTCCGAAAGAACAACTCGTTCAACTCATACCCCCCTGCCTGGAGCTGGATTTGCTAAATGAGAAATATGGATTTATTGCAGTAGCGATGGTACAAACCAGGAAATTGCGTCCCAAAGGGTTTCCCGCATTTATGGGAAATGATTTTTTTCTGATCGGGTACCGGATTTTTGTTCGTTATAAAACCAGCGAAGGAAAACGTTTGCGGGGCCTATATATTCTAAGGTCTGAAACAGATAAAAAAAAGATGGAATGGCTGGGTTCGCTGTTCACGCAATACAAGTACCACACAATTGATATCAGGCTTCAACGGGAAAAGGATACTCAACTTATACAGTCTGATTCATCCGGATTGCTGGTAAAGTTCAGACGGGTTGAACAGGAAATACCATTGCCCATACATTCACCATTTTCCGACTGGAAAGAGGCCCGGAGATTCGCCGGCCCCTTGCCTTTTACTTTCAGTTACCTCGAAAAAGAAAAGAAAGTATTAATAGTAGAAGGAGTAAGAAGCAACTGGACTCCCAAACCTGTCCAGGTATTGGAGTGTAAAATCCCTTTCCTGGAAACCCCTGGTATAGAAACTCCGGTATTGGCGAATGCATTTGAGATAACAGAAATTCCGTATTACTGGAAAAAAGGGAAAAAAGATACATGGAGCTAAAAAGGAAACCTTACCAGGGAGTTTGGAATATTGTTCGCTTTAACTGGCCCTTCTATGTAGTTGCCGGTTTTGTAATCCTGTTGGTGATTGGAATAGCTGGTTATTTTTCCGGATTGATTTATTATTTCCTGCTGGCAGCAGCTTTGGCAGCATGCGTTGGAATGCTTGTTTCGCTGGTGGTATCTCATTATATCTATGATCGTTCGAGGTTATATGATTTTGACTGGCTCGACGGATTGAATTTTCCACAAGCAGGATCTGCACTCACTGTGAATGCCGGATTTGATGAAACCACGTCAATTCTGCAACATAAATTTCCATCCCTCCGATTTTCTATGGCGGATTTTTATGATCCGCATCTGCATACCGAACCTTCTATCGAAAGAGCCAGAAAAATCTATCCGCCTAAACCGGAGGTTCGAAAGGTAAATACTGCTGATTTGCCCTATAATGATCAGCAATTTGATTTACTATTTGTGCTTCTTTCCGCCCATGAAATAAGAAATCCAAAAGAACGTGTTTTGTTCTTTTCAGAGTTAAAACGGGTGCTTCGCGATGGTGGCATAATTATAGTTATGGAGCACCTGCGGGATCTGCCAAATTTCCTGGCTTATACCATTGGATTTTTTCATTTCCATTCTCACGCTGCCTGGATAAAATGTTTTGAACTGGCCGGACTGAAATTGGAGCGGGAGGAAAAACAAACAGCTTTCATCAGTCTATTCATATTGACAAAAAAATGATTCAGCAAATTCAAATCGTAGGAATTGCGCTTATACTGCTGGCGCTTTTACACCTGATTTTTCCAAAGTATTTCAATTGGAAAAAAGAGCTGGCAGGGTTGAGTGTCATTAATCGTGAAATGATGATTGTTCATACTTTTTTTATTGCACTAACGGTACTGTTGATGGGAGTCTTATGTATATCAAGTGCAAATGAACTTACCGAAACAACCTTAGGAAAAAGACTGGCTGCTGGTATCGGTTTGTTTTGGTTTATCCGATGGATTGTTCAGTTTACAGGATATTCTTCTGTGAACTGGAAAGGAAAACGATTTGAAACAGCAGTACATGTTTTTTTCAGTCTGTTCTGGATTTATGTTACTGGCCTGTTTTGGTGGGTCGCCTTTTCCAGAGGAATTCGTTTAGAATAATAGGGAGGATGGAGGCAGGGGTAACTTATCATGATAAATGAATTGGCTAAAACAGGAACTTGCAGCTCAAATTACAGCACTAATGTATACACCAGCCGCTTTTCGGTTTGAGCATGACGCCGACATGATAAGTTTTATGAAGCAATACAGCTTTGCGACGATCATTACGGTGAAAGAAGGACTGCCCATTGCCACTCATTTGCCTTTCCAGGTGGTTGAACAGGAGGGTAAAGTGCTATTGAGGTCGCATTTTGCTGCAGCCAATGAACAGGCTACAACAATTGCTTCAGCCCCTTCACTGGTAATTTTTTCAGAACCTCATGCGTATATCTCTCCGACCGAATATGATAAACGCGAGTCGGTTCCTACCTGGAATTATATGGCTGTTCATGCATATGGAACCGCTACCATTATCAGAGAGGAAAAACAGGTTCTATCCCTGCTGGAAGAAATGATCCGGGAAGTGGAACCCTCCTACCTGGATCAGTGGAACGGACTTTCGGATAAATACCGTAGCGGAATGATGAAGGGCATCGTTGCTTTTGAAATACCCGTAACAGATTTGCAGGGCAAGAAAAAATTGAGCCAGAATAAATCAGCTGAAGAACGCGATCGGATCATCAACAGGCTGGAATCTGAAGGTGATGCAGCTGCCAAGCAACTGGCTCAACACATGCGAATGGATTAATCAAACAAGGCGGCTACTACTCCTTTCCGGCTGACTTTATAATCATCGGATCCGGTCAGCAGACTTTTATTGTTGACAGATTCAATGCCTCCGTAGTTGGCACCTATTTTAATGCCGCCTATCGGCAGGGGGTTGATATTAAGCCCGAGTTTATAGGTATTGCGGATTCCAAAATCTGAAAACTCTTTGTTATTATCAAAGCTCATATAAAACTGAGATTTTGCTTCGATCTTTAAAATACGGGCAATTTTATCCTTGATACCCACACCTACCAGGATAGTCGATTTGCCGGTTTTAAATTCATGCTCAAATCCTGCCATCAATGCAGCACCTGCTTCAATTGCATATTTATTGCAATCCGCTTTCACAGAGGCACCTCCCAGGTCTACTTCTATATTCAGCCAGGATGGACAACTCATTTGCCACTCGCGATCGGCCTGCACAAGACTGTCGAGATCGGTTGGCTTATAATCCGGAACACAGTCGACCAGTAAATTACTGACCTCTCCTCCCGTATACAACAGCATTCCCAAATTCAGGAAATTGAAATATCCCGAAACTGCATTATACACCACGGCCTGGTTAGCTGGTGATGGATCGAGTTGAACAATCGCTACTAGTTGATTGATATACGCTTTCCAGCGCAATTGTCCCAGGTCAAAAAGAGGCTTTACCTGACCTCCCAGTTCACCCAACAGCCGATCGGCCAATGGTCTTTTCTGATTCTCACAACAGGCAATGGCAAATTCCTGTTGTCCCTTAGTGCTGCTGCCTGCCGGTGCTTCCGGACATTCCACCCTTGTGATAGCCTGGCTGTTTCGGCTAACCATTTCAATCACCATATTAGCTTCGCTTTCGCCATAAGGAATCAGGTATTCCGGTGTAAATTCCTTTCCCAGATCTTCCAGCATCGCCTCCACCAGATCGGCGTATAATCCAGGATAGGCATTGGCATCCTTGCTGGCAGCCTGGTTTACCTGTACAGCATTATTCATCCAGAATAACATTTCTGCCTGCACACTGGCTGCATAGGTTTGCAATTCATTTTTTCTGGCTGCCAATTCTTTGGTGGATGCAGGAAAAGTAGGTAAGGAAAACTTACCTAACGTGATTTCTTCAAAATAATCTTTCTCACCGGCGCCTTTGTATTTATTGCGGTTCCTTGCGAGTGCTCCCACATTGAATTTCTTTCCCATTTTGTAAGCCATAGCAAGGGTTGATCTCCGGAGTGAAACACTCAGTTCCTTTTCGAAATACTGCATGGCCTGGTCGTATTCTTTTTTGTAATAATGAATCATTCCCATGCTGTGATTGGCTTCCGGATTTAATTCATCGATAGCAAGGCATTGATTAAAATACTTCATGGCAATTTGCATATCACCCAGTCCCAGATAAGCCTGCCCGATATTGTTCAATAAGGTACTGCTATTGGGAACCTTTTCCAATCCATACATCAATAGTGAAATAGCTTTCTGCTCTACTCCGCACATCGTTAACATCGAAGCAAGATTATTCAGACTATTGATTTCATCCGGATCTCTTTTGGTGACTTCCATTAGTAATAAGAGTCCTTCTTCGGGTTTGTCCTGGTAGAACGCAGCAATCGCTTTATCATCAATCTGCTCTACCCTAAGCGTTTGTACCTGCGTATTGATCTCCTCAATTTTTGGTGCAGGAATGCCCTTACTGATTTGCTGAATGGATGCCTGTAATCCACTGGAAATTTCCTGCCGGGTAGGAGGCCTGGAAGGGATCAGGGATAGTTTTTTCACATCTTTTACTGGTGGTTTTATTTCTCTGTCAGGGAATGCCTGCGGCGCTAATTCAGCTGTCTGGCTAAGCATTTTTTGTTTATATGCTTCCCGTTCTTCGGGACTCATCTTTAAGAGTTGATTGACATCCACTGGTGTTGGTACATTTGCAGGTTTTTTCGTTTGTCCATAACTGCTTGCACTAATTAGCAGTACCAGGATCAGTCCCGATAGGTTCATATTATAAGGTTTAGGGGCACAAATATCTCGTACGCCTCCCAGGCAGCATAACCAACTTACATGAAATGTCAAATGTTCTGCATGAACTGAAAATTGAAAATGGCAGTCCGTTTCATGCTGGAAAAAATGCAGTTCATAACCATCGTCATTGTCAGGGCGATGAAGTCTGATCAAATTTGTTCTTTAAATAATAATCAACATGAAGCGGATTGCAATGCTTAGCCTATGTTTTGGAATATTAATGAGTGGCTATTCGCAAAACAGCATACTCAACCGGGTAAAGTCAAAAACAACTGCAAAGGTAAACCAGCGGGTAGACCGGCATCTGGACAAGGCCATCGATAAAACGCTGGATGAAGTTGAAGCTGAGGGGAAAGAAGTTGTACATCCGCTGGATACAACCAAAGAAAAGAAAGCAGTTCCC
This sequence comes from uncultured Flavihumibacter sp., assembly GCA_964547405.1. GTDB lineage: Bacteria > Bacteroidota > Bacteroidia > Chitinophagales > Chitinophagaceae > Flavihumibacter. The sequence goes on from CAZJNY010000130.1 coordinate 5,905, forward strand.
GGAAAAACAATCAGCACCCAGTCAAAATTTGATTTTGTTCAGGGAGAGGAGCTTGTGTATTTCAATGACTTCAGTACGGATCCCATTGGTGAATTACCCATCAACTGGAATACGAATGGAAACGGTGAAGTAGTTACCATTGATGGCATGGAGGGGAAATGGGTCCAGCTCTTTCAGAATGCAACGTATCTAACAGATAATACAGAAATGCTCACAGACAATTTCACCGTTGAGTTTGATCTTATCATGAGAAGAAGCAATGTCAAAGCAGCTTTTCCTGCCATGGCATTCGGACTGCTTTCATCCGGTACCTATTCATCCACTGCCAATGAATTATTAAAAGGCTATACAGAGAAATTTTCTACGGAATTAACTATCCAGCCACTTGGAAATGATGATTCACAGCTACATCTCTACACCTATCAGAACCGGTCAAAATACCTTAGTACCGATCTGAAACGCTATGAAAAACTGCAGGACTATTTCAATAAGGTGTTGCATGTATCCATGCAGGTACAAAAAGAACGGTTACGCATCTGGCTGGATGGTAACAAGCTATATGATCTCCCAAAAGCGATTGTGCCGGATGCAGGAATCAATCAACTCTATTTTGTAGTAAGGAGATATGGGGGTGAAGAGGCAGAAGTTGGCTATACCATAGGAAATATCCGGATGGCCAAAGGTTTGCCGGATACACGCCATAAACTGATAACAGAGGGGAAATTTTCTACCACCGGTATTTTATTTGAAAAAGGATCTGCCCGTATAGAAGAACAAAGCATGGGACTCTTAAAGCAACTGGCAGAAGCATTGAAGTCCGAACCGGTTCGAATCAAAATTATTGGCCATACAGATAGTGATGGAAATGATGCCAGCAACCTGGAATTATCAAAACAAAGAGCCGCCGCAGTGAAGGCTTCTCTGGTTGAACAGTTTGGAATTGAAGCAGCCCGCATTGACACGGATGGAAAAGGAGAAAGCGAACCGGTGGGTGATAATAAAATAGCTGCTGGTCGCGCGAAAAACAGACGTGTCGAATTCATCCGGCTTTAAAGATTCGCAATAAATTTTAAACAATCAATTATAACCATTAACCTTTCCTGAACATGAAAAAAGTATCATTTCTATTTGCTGTATGTTTAATGCTCCTTATGACCGGCCTGTTAGCCTTTCGTTCTGCCAATCACTATACAGATGATTTTTTAAAACAATTGGGCATTAGTAAAGCCAATGCCGATGAGAAGATCACCGGTAGTTTTCTCTGGGGTTCACTGGATCAGCAGGGAGTAAAAAATGCGAGAAACATTGCCCTGGGGAATCGTGCAGCTGTTGCCAGCAGCCTGCTTGTTTATGTAAAACAATATGTGGAAAGTCCTGCTTTTGTAAAGGAATACAAGGAGATGAGAGAAAAAGAAAGGCCGCAGGCTTTTTTGCCTCAAACGCCGGATGATATGCAGAAGGAAATGATTGAGCAGGGCAAAAAGGGTATAGCCGATATGGAAGCAAGTGTAAAAAAAGCGGATCCCTCAATGAAACCCATGTTTGAAAAAATGCTGGCGGATCTAAAAAAACAACAGGCAGTTAACGCGGATCCTAACAATAAACAAATTGCCGCGTATCGGAAGAACTTCCCGCAAATGCAAAAAGATGCAGAGGCAGGAAACCAACAGCAATTACAACGATGGGAGGCAAAGTACCCGGCGAATCATTTATTGTTTATCAAAACAAGGCTTCAGCAATACCTGGATGAAACAAAAGACATAGATTTTGATGCCGAATTAGTCACTAAAAATGGCATCAACTATTTCGTGAACAAGGATTACGAACGGAAAAGCAATCGCTGGAAGCTGGCATTTCGGGCGGGTAAACCTGTTATTGAAACATCAAGGAAATTTGCAGAAAAGTGGATGGCAGAAATTAGGTGAGTCATAAAAATGAGGAAGGGGGCTAGACAACCCCCTATTTTAACCCCTAAACCCTAAACCGTAGAAAGTTTACCGGTTGGAACCGGTATATTTTAAAGATGTCCGGGACATCTATATAGTTTTGTTTTTCGATTAAATACTAACCAGAAATTGTGCCAAAGCCAAAAAATGTGGAAAAATGAGGGTCGCTTAAAGGCTGTAACAGAAATTTTTAACAGAAAATCCTGCTGCATTTCTCGGATACACCTGACCGTTGGGGACTTTACTTTTACCAAATCGTAGTTTACCCTGCATGATATACGTGCAAATCAATTGTTGTTTACACATTGAGACTTGTTGATCATCGGATCAACAGCAGTTGTCCTTTTTTTCGTAGTTGTACGTTGGTTCGGTCTTTAGCTTCTAATATCCAGATATAATTACCGGAAGATTGATGTTGTCCCTTCAAACGGCCATCCCAACCTGTTGCCGGATTTCCGGATTCGAATACCAGTTGTCCCAATCTATTATAAATCCGAAGTGAATAAATTTCAAAGGAACCATTTGTGATAGGTTTCCAGGTATCGTTTCTGCCATCGCCATCCGGACTAAAAGCTGTTGGAAAAAAAAGACCGGCTGCCTTCTTTATGCGGATATGAAATGTCCAGGCAGCACTCCGGCAGTTTCCTTTTTTAATTTGAATGAAATAGGTTTTATCAATGGTGCCTGCATTTACTACAAACTTTCCTGTAAATGAACTATCCCGTGGTTGTCCGCTTACTATTGCCTGGTCATATAAATAATAAGTAAATCCTGGTTCGCCTGTCAGTGCGATGTCAACTTCAGTATTGGGATCTGTCCAGATTTCTTTTGTTTCCACATTGCCAAAATCAATTGACAGGGCCGGTACTTCAATGGGTCCCAGGGTGGTTTCACAGCTACCAATGCCCTGGCTGCTGACCAGAAAATAATCACCTGCAGTTAATCCGGTTATTCTTTTTGAAGAACCCAGCAGTTCTCCTGAAGAAGAAATCCATTTCAGTTGTACTGCAGTTGAATCAAAGTTGGGAATACTGAGTTCCAGAGAGCCCGAATTGGAAGTGCAGGTATCTGCAATTATTCTGATATCATTCAACCGGATGCTGTTTGATTGATTGGTCATCGGTTGTAATACACCTGTTTGACCGTTTTTTGTAATAGTCAGGTAATACGCGCCTGCCAGAAAATTATGAGAAATGGTCCAGTTGCCATCACTATCGGCAGTGGCTGCATTGATATAGGTTTTAAGCGGACAGGGATCCGCGCAGTTGGTTCCATATAATTGAACAACGGCACCGGGATCTGTTTTTCCCTTCAGAATATTTTCAAAATAATAGGTGATCGTATTGGTACCCTGAAGCGCAGTCGGCGATGGATGAATTTCTCCCAGCAACTGATTTTGCCAGATTATTAATTGTCCGGTTCCGTATTGCCAGATGGAACCCCAGATCCGGTTGGTGCCCTCACCGTCGGGTGTACCAATGGTAACTTCCTTACAATCGGTAATGGAAAACGCAAACCGAAGTTCAGCACAGGCTTTTTCACTACTTGAAACCAGGAAATTTGCCCTTGCTACAACAGGTTGCTGAATGGATTTCAATTCAATGGCCCGGTCAATGGAATAAAGAAAGTTATTCTCGATTCTAGTAGTACCGCTACTGATTGAAGCGCCATCCAGCTTCAATAAAAAAGTTCCCTGAAAAATCGGTTGTCCATCTATGTTATTCGCCTGGTTGTTGATGAACTGCACAAAATCACCGTCGGTGGTTGTTGATTCCGTTACCTGCAAAACGGTATTGACAAAAAGATTTTTCTCAATGCGTACACGTTTTGCATTGGCGAGGTAAATTCCATTATAATCTGCTTTGGACAGATCAGTAGTAAGACCTATTATATTTCCTTCGATGCGAACCTCTCGCACAAATCCGGCTTCAATACCATTGCGGGTTTCATTGACAAGGGCAACCATCGCACCGGAAAAAAGATTTCCTTTCCCTTCTTCGCCAATCTGAATGCGGCTTGCGTTGCGTAGTTGAATGCCACCCACTGCCAGTTCAAATTGAAAAGGCCCTAACAGGTTTTGAAGAACCAGGCCCCGGATAGAAATGTCTGCAGCATCCAGGATGCGAAAAAAATGAAAGCGCTGAAAACTAAGCGGACCTGTAAAATTCAAAATTATACCAGCATTAATACGGGCAACTTTTGGACCTGCAGAAATGCTGCCATCAATCAATAGGTTCGATGGAAGCGGAGGCAGTTCTGTACTGAGCTGAATGGTATAATCAACCAGGCTGGAACCGGAAAAAGAAAACAGGATCGTATCCCGCACCAACCTTCCGTTGGCAGTAGCTGCAAGAACTGCAGCCCGCAGGCTACCAATGCCATCATTGCCTTTGCTGGTAACCATAAACTGTTCTGCCCGGATGGATGATCCGGAAAGCAGAAACCCGAAGAGGAATCCCAATAACCAGGTAAAGCAGTGTTTGGACAAGCAGAAGGCTTCACTTAAAATTACAAATTGCCGGGCAAGAGGTTTAGGTGCAGGTCGGGTTGCGCTCAAATTTCAGTAACTTCGCGTCTATTTCGATCATTCACTTTTTATAAGCACTTAAGAATCAGCGAGTTATTTATGGCAGCTAAGTATCGTGAG
>CAZJNY010000131.1:0-10480 GCA_964547405.1 uncultured Flavihumibacter sp.
TATCCGTAGTTTCCAACCAACCGGAGATGGCAATTTTTTCTTCTTTTACATCTGCGCCCAACAAAAATTTATCAGCGCCATATGTTTTGAGCCATTCTACAAAAAGGGCTTCCTGTTTAACAGCCAGACTGCCAATTGTAGCATAAGCAGCGCCGGATTCAAATACAATTTTCAGGTCTTCTTCTTTTTTGATACCTCCACCAAAATCGATTTTCATGGCTGTTTTTCCGGCCAGCTCTTCCAATACTTTCCAGTTTTTTACAGCACCGGCTTTAGCTCCATCCAAATCCACGAGGTGCAACCTTGTGAGACCTGCATCTTCAAACTGACGTGCTACTTCCAATGGCCTTTCATTATAGATTGTTTTTTGGGCATAATCGCCCTGGGTCAAACGCACACATTTCCCTTCAATCAGGTCGATGGCCGGAATTATTTCCATTAGTACAATGACTTTTTTATGATGATATAATCTATTCCATTTTTATTCCAGGGTACACCCTCCTGAAGAAATTCAAATCTCCCGTACCAGTCCAGTGCCGTAATCCGCGCATTACACCAGATTGCTTTATATCCCTGGGTAATGGCATACTCTAACACTGCCTTCAGTAGATAAGTTCCATATCCCTTGCCCTGTTCACTGACCAGGGTAGCAAATTTCCGGAATTGAAGGGATCCGCCGTAGTTATTACTGTTAAAAAGAGAGATTACTGAAACAAGCCGCCCGCCTGCGTATAGTCCCCAGTGAAGGGCATTCTCATCTCCTTCCACTTTTGCCCATGCAGCCGGTTGTCCGGGATACATCACTTCCTGGCGAATTGCTAACACTTCTGCCAGTGCTACTGGTTTTATTTCAGCTTCCCTGCTGTTCATGTTGAAGTGTCGGGTATTGGATGAATTAATTTTTCAACAGCACTTATTATGGCTTTCATGGCAATATCGATATCTGTTGAAGTAGTTCTAAAATTGACGAGGGCCGCCCGGATGCAGGATTCTCCCCTATAAACAGACGGTGTCATGAAAACAACTCCTTTCTTATTCAATTCCTTCAATATATCAGGGATGCTAAGGTTGTTGGTTGTAGACGGGTTCGGTTGAAAGCAAACTGTATTCAGTCGCACCGGCGCGAGTAACCGAAAATACCCGGACGCGACAAGTCTGCCAGCTAATTCAGTAGCCAATCTAATACAATCCTCCACCAGGTTTCTATACCCTGATTTACCATAGGCCATTAAGCTAAACCAAACCGGCAATGCCCTGAACCGGCGACTGTTTTCCGGCACATAATTCAAATAAGAAAATTGCTCCCATGGATTCCCCAGGTAAGGTGCGGCAGCATTTTGAAAACTTTGCACCTGAAAAACAGCATGTTCTTTTCTTGTATAAATCATAGCACTGTCATAGGGTACGTTCAACCATTTATGAAAATCGATGGTGATACTGTCTGCCTGTTCCCAGCCATTCAGCAGCTTCGCGTGTTTTTCGGAAAGAGCGGCAAATGCGCCAAATGCTGCATCAATATGAATCCAGCAGGTATGGGTTTGTTTGAGTTCAGCAATTTTATTAAGGTCATCAAAGTCAACACTATTGACAGTTCCTGCACTGGCTATCAGAATAAATGGTTGTTTTGGGTCATTGGGAAGCATTTCCATTAATTTATCCATATTCATTGCTTCCCGGTCTGGCAGCGTGGGTACGATGGAACAATTGGCACTTCCCATTCCCAACATCGCCAACGCTTTCAAACTGCTGGAATGAGGGGCTGCTGAATAAACCTGAATGGGATCCCGAAGACCATTCCTGGCAATATCCTGCCCCAGTTGCTGCCCTGCCCATTGTCGCGCAACAGCCAGTCCGCTGAAATTAGCCATGGTAGCACCTGTTACAAAAGCCCCCATAAAGTCGTCAGGTAATTGGAACAGCTCCAGCAGGAGTTTACCAGTTTGAATTTCAAGCAATGCGGAAGCATCCCCAATCCCTGTTGACAATTGTGCATTCTGGTCGTATACTGCAGTCAGCCAATCACCAAGTATTGCTGCTGGCGTACCTCCTCCTGTAACAAAACCCCAATACCTGGGACCAGCACTGGCAACGATATGAGGCAGGAAAAGCTGCTTGAATTGAAGGAGAGTATCCAGGGCTCCGGCTCCAGTTTCAGGTAATTCCGGCCAGTTCAGCGCATCCACATGGGTGGTAGTAGCACGATCGGGAAGTTCATTCAGATACGCTTCTCCTGCCCGCTTTGCAGCTTCCAGAATATCGGACAGCTGCCGGAGGTCCTGCTGCATCCCTGCACTCATAGTTTTTCAATAAAATTTCGCAATATCTGTTCGCCTGTTTTGGCAGATTTTTCCGGGTGAAACTGCACGCCATAAAAATTCTTGCGATGAAGGGCTGAACTATAGGGCTGAAGATAATCGGTAACCCCAATGGTATCCGGACCAATAGCCGCATAATAACCATGTACAAAATAACAGTAGCTGTTCTCCGGCACTCCGTCAAAGAGTTTAGTCTTAAGGCCACTGATGGTATTCCATCCCATCTGGGGGATTTTAAAGTTATGTTGCTCCGCTTCCGGAACGGATGCTTTTAAAGAATGAAAAGACTGAACCGATTCCTCAAAAATACCCAGACATTCGGTATCGTTTTCAGCAGAATGGGTACACATCAACTGCATGCCCAAACAGATTCCCAGCACCGGTTGTTCCAGCGTTTTAAGCAACTGATCCAACCTGCGTTCCCGCAGGTATTGCATGGCGGTGCTTGCTTCTCCAACACCGGGAAAAATAATTTTATCGGCTTTCTTTAAGCTGTCCAGCTCATCCGTAACAGTGGCAGTGGCACCGATTCGTTCGAGTGCATACAATACACTCTGAATATTCCCTGCATTGTATTTTACAATAGCTATTTCCATGAACTCAGACTAAAGAATGGTACTTAAAAAATCTTTGGTGGCAAGGGATACTTCTTTTCCCTCATTCAATGCTTTTATGTAAGCCGTTCCGATAATGGCTCCATTGGCATGTGCACAGGCCGCTTCAAAACTTTCTCTGTCTTTGATACCAAAACCAACCAGCACCGGATTATTTAACTGGTAGGATTCAAGCTTCTGCAGATAGTCCTGCACGCTGGTCATTTGTTTGTTGGCACCGGTGGTGGAAGAGGACGAAACCGCATACAAAAATCCGGAACTCAGCAAATCCAGCTTGCGAACTCTTTGCTCGGATGTTTCTGGTGTAACGAGGAAGATGAAATCAAGTCCGTATTTCCGGATAATGGCACCATATTCTGTTTCAAATTCATACTCCGGCAAATCAGGCAAAATCAATCCGTCAACACCAACTCTTGCTGCTTCCGCACAAAACTTTTCAAATCCAAATTGTAACACCGGATTCATATATCCCATCAGGATAACAGGAACGGTTATACGATCCCGAAAGTTTTCCAGTTGTTCAAAAAGCCGGGCAATGGTCATCCCGTTTTCCAGTGCCACTGCACTGCTTTGCTGAATAACAGGTCCGTCTGCCAGGGGATCACTGTATGGCATACCCAGTTCAATCAGATCTGCACCATTGGCCTGCAGCGCTTCCATAACAGGCAAGGTACTGTCTGCTTTCGGATACCCTGCCGTACAATAAACATTCAGTACCCTGGTATGCTTCTTTTGAAATAATTGTTGAATTCTGCTCATAACATTAGGCCTGATTCGTCAGGATTTTTTCCATTTTTATATCACTTCGTTTATAGACCGACTGACCAACCGGAATTTCCCGGAAACCAAATTTTTTATACAGATGAAGGGCTGTTTCTAATTTCGTATGGGAGAACAACTGCAGTTTATTCGCTCCTTTTTCTATCGCTGTAGCGATGGCATGAGCTACCAACTGATGTCCGATCTGCATTCCACGGAAACGGTCATCCACTGCCATTTTCGATAACTCAAAACATCCGTTCCCACTATTGATGAGCGCATAAGAACCCACCGCCTGGTCGTTGATGACTGCCAGGTAAATAAAGCCACCTTTATTCAGGTAGTAGGTACGCGGATTACTCAGCATCTCCTCATCAATAGGTTCCACTTCAAAATAAGTTTCCAGCCAGGCTTTATTCAATCGTTTGAAATCCGGTGCCCAGCGATCTTCAAAGGATTCTATCGTTATCGTTTGTGCCATCAGATGCCCATCATTTCCATTTGTTTCATATAGGTAGAGAGATCCTTGTCTCCCCTGCCACTTAAGCAGATAACTACCTGGTCAGTTTCTTTTAGTTGTAACTGGCTCAGGGCCGAGAAGGCATGCGCCGTTTCCAATGCCGGAATAATTCCTTCCATTCTGGCTACATCAAAAGCAGCCCGCAGGGCATCTTCATCAGTAACGGCCAGAAAATGTCCTCTTCCGCTATCGAATAAATTGGCATGCAGAGGCCCGATACCCGGATAATCAAGTCCGGCTGAAATGCTATGTGGTTCCACTACCTGTCCGTCTTCGGTCTGCATTACCAGGCTCTTGCTGCCATGCAGTACGCCGGGTTTACCGAGTGCAGTGGTGGCTGCTGAAAGTCCGCTGTTAACACCATGACCTGCTGCTTCTACGGCAACCAGCTGAACCGATAATTCATCCAGGTAATGATAAAATGCACCAGCTGCATTACTTCCTCCGCCAACACAGGCAATAACATGCGTGGGCAGTTCAGTACCGGTTTTTTCTTTTAACTGCCAGCGGGTTTCTTCACTTATAACACTCTGAAACCGGGCCACCATATCCGGATAGGGATGAGGACCAACCACACTTCCAATAATATAATGCGTGTCAGAGGGATTGTTGATCCAGTCGCGGATGGCCTCATTGGTAGCATCCTTTAAGGTTTTACTTCCACTGGTAGCCGGAATTACCTTTGCACCCAGCATACGCATACGCGCTACATTGGGGGCCTGCCGCTCAATGTCTTTTTCTCCCATGTATACGATGCATTCAATTCCTTTCAGGGCACAAACCGTAGCGGTAGCCACGCCATGTTGTCCAGCACCTGTTTCTGCTATGATCCGTGTTTTGCCCAGCTTTTGTGCAAGCAGGATTTGTCCGATTGTATTGTTGATTTTATGTGCGCCCGTATGACAGAGATCCTCTCTCTTCAGATAAATATTGGTCTGGTAAGCCGCACTTAGCCGTTTGGCAAAATACAATGGTGTAGGCCTCCCAACATAATCTCGTAACAGCTCCCTGAATTCCAGTTGGAAAGAAGGCTCCTGAACGATTTCCTGGTACCGCAATTGCAACTCTTCCACATTCGGATGCAACATTTCCGGTATATAAGCACCACCAAATCTCCCGTAGTATCCATGAACATCCGGCTGTTGGTATGTTTGCATATTCATTTAGATTTTAATCATTCAATTTTTTAATAAAACTCTGTATCATTTTCAGATCCTTAACACCCGGACTCGTTTCGAACCGGCTGTTGATATCAATCGCGAACAAGGCTTTGGCTTCAGGCATCGTCGCGAACTCCTTCAATGCAGGTACATCTTCCGGTTCTATGCCACCGCTTAAAAAATAAGGCTTACCAATCTGTTGCGATTTGAGCATGCTCCAGTCGAATTTTTTTCCGGTTCCCCCGTATCCAACACCCATTGTATCAAACAGGAACATATCGCAAACATCCAGGTAGGGTTTGATCATCCATTCGATACTGTCATTTTCGCTCAGTCGGAAGGCCTTTACAACGGAAACATAGTCTGCTATTTTTTCACAGTATTTAGGCGATTCATCACCGTGTAATTGTACCATATGCAACCTGCATTCATCCACCATCTGAATCACTTCTTCCACGCCCGAGTTTACAAATACACCAACCTTGTTGATTTTCTTTTCTTTTTTCAGATCATTCGTCGTAAGGTATCTCAACACATACCTCGGACTTCTTGGATAAAAAATAAATCCGGCGAATGTAGCACCCAGCTCTTCCAGTTGATCTACCTGCTGAAGCTGGGTCATGCCACAAACTTTTACTCTCATCATTCCATTTCTTTTTTAAGTGTTAGTTGTTCCACAATATGGTATACTTACATTAATCACAGGAGTATCAGTCCCGTTGATCAAACTACCTTATTCAATTTCAGTTCTTCCACAAAAGCTTCAAAAGCTTTTGCAGGATCGGGTGCTTTCATAAATTGTTCCCCGATCAGAAAACCTTCGAATCCATTTTCTTTGAACAGTTGTATGGCTGCAATTTTATCAATGCCACTTTCAGCCACTTTAATAGCTTCAGCGGGCAGCATGGAAGCCATCTCCAGGCTTTTTTCAATGTTTACTTCAAAGGTTTTCAGATTTCTGTTATTGATACCGATGATAGGCGTAAACTCATTCACATGTTCCAGTTCCTCCTCATCGTGTAATTCCAATAATACACTCAACTGCATTTCAGCAGCCAGGATGGCCAGTTTCCTGGTTTCTTCAGGAGTGAGGCAGGCTGCGATAAGCAGGATAACATCCGCGCCAATTGCCCGGGCTTCAAAAATCTGGTAAGGATCAATTATAAAATCCTTTCTGAGCAGGGGAACCTCCAGCGACCTGGCGGCCATTAGATCCTGGGAAGAACCTCCGAAAAATTCGGTATCGGTTAATATGGAGATAGCTGATGCGCCAAATCTGGCATAGGCAGCGGTAACCTCCCGCGGGTCTGCTGTTCCGTTGATGAGGCCTTTGGACGGTGATTTCCTTTTGAACTCAGCAATGATGCCGGTTTTGGAAGGATCTTTTAAAAATTTGGCAAGCGAAAAGGGAGTTCTGAAAAAATGAGGCTTTCGTTCAAGTAAATCCAGTGGTTGCCTGCGTTTGCGCTCCTCCACTTCCTTTCGTTTCGCTGCTACTATGGTATCAAGAATGTTCATGCCTTATTGAAGTTCAACTAGTTTTTTAAGCGTTTTTCTTGCGTTTCCACTTTCCAGGCTTTCTACCGCCGCATGGTACGCATCTTCATAATTGCTGTAGACGCCGGTACTATTCAATGCCATGGCGGCATTTGCCAGCACAACGGCATTCTGGGCCCAGCTACCTTTTCCATCCAAAATTTTCAGAAAGATGCCGGCAGCTTCTTCTACAGAATTTCCTCCGTAAATATCGGAAGGCTGTACCATTCTTTTGCCCATTTGTTCAGGAGTAAGCAATTGTTCCCCTTTATTCGTTATCACTTTGGCATCGGAGGTCAGCGAAATTTCGTCGTATCCATCCAGGCTGTGAATTATGGTGAATGCGCCTCCGGTTTGCTGCAGCAGATAATTGTATACCCTTGCCATTTCAAGATTATAAACACCCACTACCTGGCAGGAAGGCGCCGCCGGGTTCACCATGGGGCCCAACATATTGAAAAAGGTACGCATGCCCAGGTTTTTGCGGATGGGGGCAACCACTTTCAATGCCGGATGAAAAAGTGGTGCATGTAAAAAACAGATATTGGTTTGCGATACTTCTTTCTGAAGGGCAGCAGGATCATTTTTAAACCGGTAGCCCAATTGTTCCATCACATTGGAAGCTCCACTGATGGATGAAGCCCCGTAATTACCATGTTTGGCTACCTGTTGCCCGGCACCTGCTACAATAAAACAGGCGAGTGTGGAAATATTGAATGTATTCTTACCGTCGCCACCGGTACCTACAATATCCACCAGGCTGTCTGTTTCCAGCCGAACCGGAACACAGAGTTCCAGCAACGCATCCCGGAATCCCTGCAATTCCTCAATGGTTACACTGCGCATCAGGTACACTGTCATGAAGGAAGTGATCTCATGTTCATTGTATAACCCTTTGCCGATGTTGAGCAACACCTCTTTTGCCATTGCCCGGGTCAGCGACTTGTGTTCAAATAAAAACTGTAATATCTTTTTCATTATTTATTTTTTTTGTCTCACATCTCACGTCTCACGTCTCACTTCCTCAACCAATTCCTCAGCATTTTTTCCCCATCGGGCGTCAGTACACTTTCCGGATGAAACTGCACTCCCTGAACATCATAGGTTTTATGGCGAAGCCCCATAATCTGGCCGGATTTATCAACAGCCGTTACTTCCAGGCAGTCTGGAAGATCTTTATCATCCACCACCCAGCTATGGTACCTACCCACTTCAAGCGTTTCCGCTAATCCACTGAATACATCTCCCTCCTTTTTCTCCAGGTTGGCTACCTGCTGAACAGGTGTTGCAACGCCATGGTATACTTCTGCCAGGTTGATCAGCCTTGCACCAAATGCTTCCCCAATGGCCTGGTGACCGAGGCAAACACCCAGAATGGATTTGGTGGCCGCATACTGTTTGATCAGCGGCAATAAACTACCTGCTTCAGACGGAATACCCGGACCGGGAGAAAGAATGATTTTATCGTATTCAGCGGCCTTGTCCATTGGTAGCTGATCATTGCGGACAACGTCCACTTTTTCCCCGGAGATTTTCTCTACGAGATGCACCAGGTTATAGGTAAAGGAATCGTAATTATCGAAAACAAGAATCTTCATGATGGATTGTACTTATTCGTTCACAACTGTTAATGAATTGACCGGGCCAGTTCGATCGCCTTTTTTAAGGCTCCCAGTTTATTGTTTACTTCCTGTAGTTCACTGGCAGGTTTACTGGCAGCCACTACTCCCGCGCCTGCCTGATAGGTTAATGTATTTTGTTTACTGAGCAGGGTGCGGATCATGATGGCATGATTGCAATTACCGGCAAAGCCCATGAAGCCCAGTGCACCGCCATAAAAGGAACGGGGTGTAGGTTCGAATTCATCGATTAACTGCATGGCCCTGATTTTCGGAGCACCACTCAGCGTGCCTGCCGGAAATGATTTGGCCAGTAGTGTAAACGGATTGGTATCCTTTGGTACCCGGCCTACCACTTCACTTACCAGATGTATAACATGAGAGAAATACTGGACCTGTTTGTAATGTGCCACTTCCACCTGGTCACAGATTCTGCTGAGATCATTTCTGGCCAGGTCTACCAGCATTACATGTTCCGCATTTTCTTTTGCATCCGCCAGCAGCTTTTCCGTTTCCAGCTGATCCTGCAATTCATCCCCACTTCGTTTATAGGTGCCTGCGATAGGATGTACCACCGCTTTACCATTGTCAATAATCAATTGTGATTCCGGAGAAGAACCCATCAGCTTATAATCGCCATAATCAAAGAAAAACAGATACGGTGATGGATTGACAGTTCTGAGTGCCCGGTAAACATTGAATTCATCTCCTTTAAATGCCTGGCGGAAACGGCGGCTTACCACAATCTGGAAAACATCACCCCGGTGACAGGAACGGATTCCTTTTTGAACCATTTCCATGTATTCATCGTCACTCATATTGGATGATTCTTCACCAACTGCTTCAAAGGGATATACCGGAACATCCTTGCCACGGATCAGCGACTCCAGCATCGTGCTGTCCGATTCAATTCCATTGATCCGGTTTTCACAGAGATACAATTCATCCTTGAAATGATTGATGGCAATAACGTACTGGTATAACCGATACCGCATAAGCGGGATGGCTGTTTCAGCAGCCTGCTTTTCTGTAAACCGGATCGTATCAAAAAACTGGACAGCATCATAGGTTGTATATCCAAATAGTCCCTGGGCAAATCCTTTAATTTTATCACCCGGATCAGCCACTTCGAATCGCTTCATAAAGTTCCACAACTGATCCGGCACTTCTTCAGGGTGCTGGATGGAAACACGTTCCGGAGCCTGGCCGGGATATTTGTATTCAATCCGCTGCAGATCGCTGATTTCCATTCCGCCAATGGCATTGATGCAGATAAACGAAAAACTATTATCGGCAGCATGATGATCGGTACTTTCCAGCAGAATGGTATCACGGAAACGATCTCTCAGCCGCAAATAAATTCCAACAGGTGTGTACACATCCGCCAGCATGGTTTTTACAGTAGTCTCAATCCGTATCTTCTTTTGTTCGTTGCTCATAATTGTAGATTTCCAGCAAAAATTAAAAAACCCCGATGGGTTACATCGGGGCTTTAATTATGTCATCCTATACAATGGACACAGCATTACAATACCCCGGAAGAGTTTGTATGCCACCACCACTGAATAGTTTGAATGTTTTTTGTCATATCACTGCAAATATGCAGCAGCAAAATGGAACGAACAAAACTTTTTTCAGTAGCTTACTGAAAATATCCGCACATGCTTATACATCATACGCAAAAGGGAAGTAAGGGTGTGTTTTATGTCGGAGAAGATGAAGCTCCCATCGCAGAACTGGTATACACCAAACCTGCATTTGATAAAATGATTCTGGAGCATACGGAAGTGGCAGAGGAACTCAAGGGTCAAAATGTGGGATACCAGCTGGTGGAAGCAGCAGTTGAATATGCCAGGCTTCACCAGTTTAAAATACTTCCGCTTTGCCCGTTTGCAAATGCAGTATTCAGGAAAAAACCGGAGTACCGGGATGTTTTAATGGACTAAAAAAATCAAAA
>CAZJNY010000132.1:0-3553 GCA_964547405.1 uncultured Flavihumibacter sp.
CAATGAACTTATTTTCAATGTTCCGCGTTTTATTTGGCAGGCTATCTTATTTTTGCCCCACAACAGCAAAAGCATGAATCTTTTTTTCTTACAGACTGCGGTTGCATCCAATACCACAATCAACTACCTGCCCATCGCAATACAATTGTTGTTTGCGCTGGGATTTGTTGCCCTGACCCTTGGCGGTACCCACTTACTGGGGCCCTCGCGCAAAACAAGTGACAAGCTGGAAAACTTTGAAAGTGGTATCGATGCCGTTGGAAATGCCCGTCAACCTGTCGCCATCAAGTATTTCCTGGTAGCGATCCTCTTCGTATTATTTGACGTGGAAGTGATCTTTTTCTACCCCTATGCAGTGAATTTCAAAGAATTAGGATGGAATGGATTCCTCGCTGTTCTGATGTTTGTGGGTTTCTTCTTATGCGGATTCTATTACATCATCAAAAAAGGCGCCCTTCAGTGGGAGGACTAATCTAAAAACAAAAGACTATGGCACGTCCGGTTCAATACAATGTAAAAAACGAAGGTGGTAAGATTGTGACCATGGGGGAATTACCCGATGGTCATATGGGTGAAGGTTTTTTTGCATCCAAACTGAGTGATATCGTTGGCCTGGCCCGAAAAAACTCCATCTGGCCCCTGCCTTTCGCTACTTCCTGTTGCGGAATTGAATTCATGGCTACCATGGCTTCCCATTATGACCTGGCAAGATTTGGTTCTGAACGGGTGGGATTCTCTCCCCGCCAGTGCGACCTGCTGATGGTTATGGGTACCATCGCCAAGAAAATGGCTCCCGTAGTAAAACAGGTTTACCTGCAAATGGCAGAACCCCGCTGGGTAATAGCAGTTGGTGCCTGTGCTTCTTCCGGTGGAATATTTGACAGCTACTCCGTGTTGCAGGGAATCGACCAGGTAGTGCCGGTTGACGTGTACGTACCAGGTTGCCCGCCGCGGCCGGAAGCCATTATCGACGGGGTTATGAAGATCCAGGAACTGGTTGGAAATGAAAGCCTGCGTCGCAGAAATGGAGACCGCTATAAAGCATTACTTGAATCCTACGGCATACAATAATATAAATCAGCAACACCATCATGGTATTGACGAATGAATTTATTACGCAGAAACTGACGGAGAAATTTGGTGAAGCCATCACCAATATCGAAGAGCCTTATGGACTGCTGACTTTTGAAGCACCAAAGGATATGAACCTCAAAGTAATGCAGTTCCTGTACGATGAACCGGAGCTGCAATTCCGCTTCCTGACAGATCTTTGCGGTGTTCATTACCCCGACCAGCAGGGCAGGGAACTGGCGGTCGTATATCATTTGCACAATATGGCTGAGAATGTTCGGGTACGCATGAAAGTGTTTACGAATATTCAGCAGCCGGATGTGTTCACTGCCACCAAACTCTTTGAATCGGCCAACTGGCAGGAGCGGGAGACCTACGATTTCTATGGGGTCAATTTTGTTGGGCATCCCAATCTGAAACGTATTCTGAATGTGGATGAAATGGATTATTTCCCAATGAGAAAAGAATATCCCCTGGAAGATCAGACCCGGATAGATAAAGACGATGAGATGTTTGGCCGGGGATGAAACAACTGATCTGAGGAAAGAAACCACGAAGCAACACCTTAAACAATAAGACAGCAATGTCAGAACTCATACAACAAGACCAGCAACACGTAAAGCTTCCCGAAGGTTCCATCGGTAAGCAGACCACCACGCTGAACCTTGGTCCCACTCACCCCGCCACACACGGTGTATTCCAGAATATCCTGGAAGTAGACGGAGAGCGGATCGTTTCTGCAGAACAAACCGTGGGTTATATCCACCGGGCTTTTGAAAAGATTGCAGAACGCAGACCCTTATACCAGATCACTCCTCTTACAGATCGCCTGAACTATTGTTCAGCCCCTATCAATAATATGGGCTGGCACCTGACCTGCGAAAAACTGCTTGGAGTGAAAACGCCCAAGCGGGTCGACTACCTGCGGGTGATCATCATGGAACTCTCCCGGATTTCAGATCACCTGATCTGTAATTCCATTGTAGGGGTGGATACCGGTGCCTTCACCGGCTTCCTCTATGTGATGCAGTACCGGGAACTCATCTATGAAATCTACGAAGAAATCTGCGGCAGCCGCCTCACTACCAATATTGGTCGTATTGGTGGATTTGAACGCGATTTCTCCAATACCGCGTTTGAAAAAATTGAACGTTTCCTGAAAGAATACCCGGTTGTACTGAAGGAGTTTGAATCACTCTTCCAGCGGAACCGGATTTTTATGGAACGTACCATGGGCACCGGTGCAATCAGTGCCGAAAGAGCCCTGAACTATGGATTTACTGGTCCCAATTTGCGGGCCGCAGGAGTAGATTATGATGTTCGGGTTACCGCCCCGTATTCTTCCTACGAAGATTTTGAGTTTGATATAGCAGTTGGAACCACCGGAGATAACTACGATCGCTGGCTGGTACGCAATCAGGAAATGTGGCAGAGCCTTCGCATTATTGAACAGGCCTACCGCAAGATCCAGGAATTCAAAGGCGAAGAAGCTACCATCTACCATGCTGATGTTCCGGAATATTACCTCCCTAAAAAAGAGGATGTATATACGAAAATGGAAGCCCTGATCTGGCATTTCAAAATCATCATGGGTGAAATCGATATGCCGAAAGGGGAAGTGTATCATGCAGTAGAAGGAGGCAATGGTGAAGTGGGTTATTACCTGATCAGCGATGGCGGTCGTGCACCGTTCCGCCTGCATTTCAGAAGACCCTGTTTCATTTATTACCAGGCTTATTCTGAAATTACGCAGGGCGCCATGCTGAGTGATGCAATCATTACCCTGAGTAGTCTGAATCTGATTGCAGGGGAGATGGATGCGTAGGGAGAATTTAAGATTTAAGAGTTAAGATTTAAGATTTGGGGCACGGAGTGGAGAAGGTTGAAGAGGGCGGGCACCCAATGGAAGTATAAAAAAATTAATTAAAGAAAGGACGTTGAGGGATGAGGTTGTCTCACATCTCACGTCTCACATCTCACATCATATGGTACCATTTTCAGAGGAAAAACTGGCCAAAGTGCGGGAAATCGTAGCAAGGTATCCGGAAGGAAAACAGAAGTCTGCCTTGTTGCCCGTATTGCACCTTGCACAGGAAGTGCATGGCTGGCTGAGTGCGGAAACGATGGATTACGTGGCATCCCTGTTGCAGCTTGAACCGATCGAAGTGTATGAAGTGGCTACGTTTTACTCCATGTACAACCTCAAGCCGGTAGGTAAATACCTGTTTGAAGTTTGCCAGACCGGTCCCTGTATGATCAATGGTAGCGATGATATCGTGGACTATATCAAACAGCGGTTAGGCATTGGCGTTGGTGAAACAACACCAGACGGACTCTTTACCCTGAAAACTGTGGAATGTCTGGGCGCATGTGGGTACGCACCCATGATGCAGCTGGGCAAACATTATAAAGAACACCTGACCCGCGAGAAAGTGGATCAGATTATCGAGGAGTGCCGCAAGCAGGCAGGACAACTAAACTA
>CAZJNY010000132.1:3653-7559 GCA_964547405.1 uncultured Flavihumibacter sp.
TACGAGGTATATCGCAGAGAGGGTGGCTATCGTGCCGTGGAGAAAGCATTGAAGACTATGGGTCCGGATGCGGTTACCGAGGAAGTGAAGAAAAGCGGACTACGCGGAAGAGGTGGTGCCGGATTCCCTTCCGGTATGAAATGGAGCTTCCTGGCCAAACCGGAAGGCGTTCCCCGCCACCTGGTTTGTAATGCCGATGAATCAGAACCCGGTACCTTCAAAGACCGCTACCTGATGGAATTCCTGCCCCATCTGCTCATCGAAGGACTGATCATTTCTTCCTATGCACTGGGTTCCAACGCAACTTATATCTATATCCGTGGCGAATATGCCTGGATCCCCGATATCCTCGAGCAGGCAATTGGCGAAGCCAAAGCCAATGGATGGCTCGGAAAAAACATTCTCGGAACCGGTTTTGATTGTGAAATCTATGTTCAACGCGGTGCCGGTGCCTATATCTGTGGAGAAGAAACAGCCCTCATTGAATCGCTGGAAGGAAAGCGTGGTAACCCGCGTATCAAACCTCCCTTCCCGGCGGTTAAAGGAGTATGGGATCGCCCGACGGTGGTGAACAATGTGGAAACCCTGGCGGCTGTGGTACCCATCATCAATATGGGTGGTGAAGAATATGCGAAGATTGGTGTGGGACGTTCAACCGGTACCAAACTGATTTCTGCCTGCGGTAATATCAACAAACCGGGAGTATACGAAATTGATATGACCATCTCCGTGGAAGAATTCATCTATAGTGATGAATACTGCGGTGGTATCAAAAATGGCAAACGCCTGAAAGCCTGTATCCCAGGCGGATCATCTGTTCCCATTCTGCCGGCCAACCTGCTGCTGAAAACAGCCAAGGGTGAAACCCGCTATATGAACTACGAGAGCCTGAGTGATGGTGGTTTTGCTACCGGTTCCATGATGGGTTCCGGTGGTTTCATTGTACTGGATGAAGACCAGTGTGTGGTGAAGAATACCTATACCCTGGCCCGCTTCTATCGCCATGAAAGCTGCGGACAATGTTCTCCCTGCCGTGAAGGAACCGGATGGATGGAAAAAATCCTGAAGAATATCGACATGGGTAAAGGCAAGATGAGTGATATCGATCTGCTTTGGGATATCCAGCGCAAGATTGAGGGTAACACGATTTGTCCGTTAGGAGATGCGGCTGCCTGGCCGGTTGCTGCTGCGATTCGTCATTTCCGCGATGAATTTGAATGGCATGTGAAGAACCCGCAAGAGTGTTTGACGAGGAATTATGGATTGGCGCATTATGCTGATCCGCTGGTGATTCCGGCGTAGAGATGTGAGACGTGAGATGTGAGACGTGAGACAAAGAATAATATAAAGAAGTTGACTATATAATTATGTCAGAAGAGAAAAAACTATTCAAAGTAACCATCGATAATATCACGGTGGACGTAGAACCAGGAACTACAATCCTGAATGCTGCGCGCATGATTGGTGGTGAAGTGACACCACCCGCGATGTGTTACTACAGCAAGCTGAAAAACAGCGGTGGTAAATGTCGGACCTGCCTGGTGGAAGTGGCTGCAGGGTCTACTGCGGATCCCCGCCCCATGCCCAAGCTCGTGGCCAGCTGTCGTACTACCGTAATGGATGGTATGATCGTAAAAAATATTACCAGCGAACGCGTACTGGATGCCCGCGCCGGTGTGGTGGAATTTCTTCTGTTAAACCATCCGCTGGATTGCCCCGTTTGCGACCAGGCCGGTGAATGTCACCTGCAGGATCTCAGCTATGAGCATGGCAAGGAAGGTACCCGGTATGAGTTCAATCGCCGTACCTTCAAAAAGCACGACCTGGGTGAATATATCCAGTTGCACATGACCCGTTGCATTCTCTGCTACCGTTGTGTGTTCACAGCAGATCAGCTCACCAACAAACGCGTACATGGTGTCCTCGACAGAGGGGATCATGCAGAGATCGCTACATATATTGAAAAATCACTCGACAATGATTTCATCGGTAACGTCATTGATGTTTGTCCGGTTGGCGCCCTTACTGATAAAACCTTCCGCTTCAAAAACCGCGTATGGTTTACCAAGCCGGTGGATGCACATCGCGAATGCAAAACCTGTTGCGGCGAAGTGCAACTGTGGATGCGTGGAGAAGAAGTTTTCCGCGTTACTGCCCGCAAGGATGAATGGGGTGAAGTAAAAGATTCAACCAAGGGTGGTCCCGGCTGGATCTGTAATGAATGCCGCTTTGAGAAAAAAGACCTGAAAGACTGGACCATTGAAGGTCCTACCAAGGTGAGCCGGCACTCTGTAATTTCTCAGGGACATTATGTAAATGTGGTGAAACCCAAGGAAACCCTGCCGGATGTGATGGGTGGCCGCGGACCGAAATTGCTGATGAATATTCACAGTGTGAGTGAAGTGAACCGTCCGGATATTGAACTCAGCAAAATAGCCGGACCAGCGCACAGCGATGATTTCAAGAACAGCCTCGAAAACGGTAAATAGTTTAGGAAAATGATACAACTAGCAATAGAACTGGCCTTTATTCTGGAGAAAGCCATCCTGATTGGTGGTATTATCACCGTATCGCTGGTAGTAGCCATGTACTCTACCTGGGCAGAACGTAAGGTAGCCGGTTTCATGCAGGACCGCCTGGGTCCGAACCGCGCGGGTCCCTTTGGTTTATTACAACCCCTGGCAGATGGTTTGAAACTTTTCATGAAGGAAGAGATCATTCCTAACGCTTCTAATAAATTCCTCTTCATCCTGGGACCTGGCCTCGCCATGATGACGGCCATGATGACCAGTGCGGTGATTCCCTGGGGAAAACAGATTGAAATTTTCGGTCGCACTGTAGACCTGCAGATTGCTGATATCAATATTGGTATCCTTTACATCTTTGCCGTACTCAGCATGGGTGTATATGGTATTATGATTGGTGGATGGGCTTCCAATAACAAATTCTCCCTGCTGGCTGCGCTTCGTGGTGCATCGCAGATGATTTCTTATGAACTGGCAATGGGACTTTCCATCATTGCGTTGTTGATGCTGACCGGTTCACTGAGTTTAAAAACGATCGTGGAGCTGCAGAGTGCATCCGGTGGTTGGTGGAATATCGTGTACCAGCCCCTGGGTTTTCTGATCTTTATTGTCTGCGCATTTGCAGAATGTAACCGTACACCTTTTGACTTACCGGAAGCAGAGAACGAATTGAACTTTGGATATCACCAGGAATATTCTTCCATGAAGCTGGGCTTTTACCTGTTTGCGGAATATATCAATATGTTCATGAGCAGTGTGCTGATGGCAACGCTTTATTTCGGAGGATATGATATTCCATTTGTGAATGATGCCAGCCTGGTGGAAAGCATCGGAATGAATATGGTAGCTGTGCTGCAGGGCTTGTCGCTCTTCCTGAAAGCTGCTTTCTTCATCTTTGTATTCATGTGGGTACGCTGGACGATTCCGCGGTTCCGCTATGATCAGCTGATGCACCTCGGATGGAAAGTGATGATTCCGCTAGCGCTGATCAATATGCTGATCACTGCCATCGTAGTGCTGATTAAAGAAAATGGATGGCCATTCTGATAGGAATCAAACTTGGCCTGTAACCAGTTTAAAAATATTTTTACGCTCGAATTATGCAAACGCTGACCAATAGATCCAAACCGGTAGATCGTCATCCCATGACGGTTTGGGAGAAAATGTACCTGCCGTCGATTGCAAAGGGGATGAGTATCACCTTATCGCATTTCTTCAAAAAGAAACCTACGATCAATTACCCCGAGGAAACAAGACCTTTCAGTCCGGTTTTCCGTGGCTTGCATATTCTCAACCGCGATGAGCAGGGCAGAGAGAACTGTACGGCCTGTGGTTTGTGCGCTGTTGCCTGTCCGGCTGAAGCCATCACCATGGAAGCAGC
>CAZJNY010000132.1:7659-10314 GCA_964547405.1 uncultured Flavihumibacter sp.
GGTGCCATCATGGTACTGTTTCTGTTCGTGATCATGCTCATGAACCTGAACACGGAAACAGAACCCCAGAAAAACAAATGGCTGAAAATTGCCGGAACTGTTGCCGGCGGCTGTTTTCTGTTGGTATTGGTGGCTGCACTTCGCGATGCGGACAGCAAATCCACCATGGCACTGGTAGGGGAAGGTGATACAGGGCTGATCCAGAACCTGGGTAAGGCACTGTTCAATGAATATGTGATCCCGTTTGAAATCAGCAGTGTGCTGTTTTTGAGTGCTATGGTAGGAGCAGTGGTGCTGGGGAAGAAGTGAGATGTGAGACGTGAGAAGTGAGAAGTGAGATGTGAGAAGATAAATCGAAGAACCTAAAAGACAACATAAGATGCCTATAAATCTCTACATATTCCTGGCGCTGGCCCTGTTTTCGATCGGGGTGATTGGCGTGCTGACCAGGCGGAATGCCATCATCATATTCATGTGTATTGAATTGATGTTAAATGCCGTGAACCTCTTACTGGTTGCCTTTTCCAAAATGCACCTGGCAGATAGCATGGCTCCTGGCGCGGCACCGATGCTAACCAATGGAGTGGATGCGCAATTATTTGTATTCTTTATCATGGTAGTGGCGGCAGCAGAAGTGACCGTGGGATTGGCCATTATTGTAATGATGTACCGTAATATCCATTCGGTGGATGTGAATTTCCTGAACAGACTGAAAAACTGATATGAACAATAGTATCGATTACGTTTGGCTGGTTCCCCTCTTTCCGTTGGTAGGTTTCCTGCTGAACGGTTTGCTGAGAAATTATTTGTCAAAGTCCCTGAGCGGAATCATCGGCTCCGGTGTTATCCTGGCTTCCTTTATTGTAAGTATCCTGCTTTTCATGCAGGTAAAGGATGGCTCTACCGGCGTGGTAACCCTGTTCAACTTCATTGAGTTTGGCAAAACGTCCATTCCCTTTGCCTTCCAGGTTGATCAGTTGAGCAGTCTTTTCCTGCTGATCATTACCGGTATCGGTTTCCTGATTCACCTGTATTCTACGGCGTACATGCACGAAGAAACAGCTCCGCATTTCGCGCGCTATTTCGCCTACCTGAACCTCTTTGTGTTCTCGATGTTGCTGCTGGTGCTGGGTTCCAACTATGTGATCATGTTCATTGGCTGGGAAGGTGTAGGACTCTGTTCTTATTTACTGATCGGTTACTGGTTTAAAAATATTGAGTTCACAGGTGCTGCGAAAAAAGCATTCGTGATGAACCGCATTGGTGATGCAGGATTTCTGCTGGCCGTATTCTACCTGCTCAGCAAACTGGGTACGGTTGGGTATGCCGATGTATTCAGCAAAGTGGATCAGTTATCCGGACAAGACCTCACGATCATTACGCTCTTGTTATTTGTAGGTGCAACCGGTAAAAGTGCACAGATTCCTTTGTACACCTGGCTGCCGGATGCGATGGCAGGTCCAACTCCCGTATCTGCCCTGATCCACGCGGCAACCATGGTTACCGCAGGTATCTACATGATTGCAAGAAGTAATATTTTGTATACACTGGCGCCCGTTACACAAACCGTGGTGGCAGTGGTGGGTATTGCCACCGCTTTACTGGCAGCAAGTATTGCGCTCAAACAAAACGATATCAAAAAAGTGCTGGCCTATTCTACGGTTAGCCAACTCGGTTATATGTTCCTCGCGCTTGGTGTGGGTGCGTATACCGGCGCTGTATTCCATGTAATGACACATGCTTTCTTCAAAGCCCTGTTATTCCTGGGTGCGGGTTCGGTTATTCATGGCATGCACCACGAACAGGATATCCGCAATATGGGTGGGTTGAAAAAACAGATGCCTATCACGCATATCACCTTCCTCATTGCCTGTTTCGCGATTGCCGGTATTATTCCTTTCTCCGGCTTCTTCTCCAAAGATGAGATTCTGGCGGCTGCCTTTGCCAACAACCCCGTGTATTATGTACTGGGCGCGATTGGTGCACTGATGACCGCTTTCTATATGTTCCGTTTGTACAGCATGACTTTCCAGGGAAGCTTCAGAGGAACCCATGAGCAGGAACATCACCTGCACGAATCACCTGCAGCAATGACGATTCCGCTGGTTATTCTGGCCATCTTCAGTTTTGCCGGTGGTTTGATCGGTATTCCGGAAGTATTGATGCATGGTGGTCACCAGTTGAATGAATTCCTGGCTCCGGTATTTGCAGAATCCACCCGGAGAATGACACCGCATACCATTGATCATACAATGGAGTTGATCCTGATGTTTGGATTGATGGCGGTTATTTTGATCGTGATCATCCTGGCCTGGAAGAAATTCAGTGGCTATCAGAAATCAGATGCGGAAGAAACTGGATTGGGTAAAGTACTGCAGAACAAATGGTATGTGGATGAACTCTACGAAGCAGTGATCACCAAACCAGTGAATGCATTTGGAAAAGGACTGGAGAAACTGGATCGCTTTGGCATCGACTGGGTGGTAAACACCGTGGGCAGAAGTGTGCAGTATGCAAGCAGGCAGTTACGGTTATTACAAAGTGGCCAGGTAGGCAGTTATGTATTGCTGATGGTGTTGGGGATGATCCTGCTGTTCGTATTGCAGGTGTTCCTGAAGAAATAATTGATCAATTGAAAGAAACGAGATTCAAATA
>CAZJNY010000133.1:0-10130 GCA_964547405.1 uncultured Flavihumibacter sp.
GCGCGAAATGGTCAATCCTCTATTGGTGCTTTTTGTCTTGGGGGCCTTGCAGGGGGCCGTGGGCTGGATCATGGTGGCGAGTGGCTTAACGGGTGATGCAGTGTATGTAAAGCCAACCCGGCTGGCCCTGCATTTTGTGCTGGCACTTGGATTGCTCTCCTATACCTTCTGGTTTGCCTTAGAATTACTGGTTCCTGACCAGGAGCGGCGGTATGCACCGGAAGTAAAAAAGTTTACCTGGATCCTGTTAGGGTTATTGATAGTGCAACTGGTATATGGGGCGCTGATGGCCGGACATAAAGCAGCGGCCGTAGCATCCACCTGGCCCACCATCAATGGTGCATGGGTGCCGGAAGGTATGGGCAGTCATCAGCCCTGGCTGATCAACCTGATTGACAACACTATAACGGTTCATTTTGTGCACCGTAATCTTGCCTATCTGATCACAATTCTGATAATAGTCTGGTACCGGAAAGCCAGCCAGGAGCGGGTATCCAATGCTGCAAATCGGTATCTGCGCTGGCCCTTATTGCTGGTAGTGATGCAGGTATTACTGGGCATACTGGCGGTTTTAACCAGCAAGGGCATAGTGCCCAATCAGTGGGGAAATTTTGAATGGATGGCGCAACTGCACCAGTTAGTGGCGATGTTCCTGGTTTTATCGCTTGTGGGCATGTTGTATCTTTTCAGTGATCGAAGGCAGCGGGCATAATTTGAGACTTGTCTAAACGTTCTAAGGATGTATCTTGGAACCTGATGAAACGTCGCCTGAAAGCCATATTCTATTCCTTTGCCGTGCAGCTGATCCTGCTGCATTTCAAAAAATTCCAGATCCTGCTGATCTTCTGGCTGGTGCTTTTCGGGGCGGTAAGTGGCAATTTCATGGCCAGTTTTGGAGTGGATTCCCTGTATTTATCGCCCGAGTACCTGGGCAGTGTGAATGCCATTTCTGCCGGGATAGTAGGCATGTCTGTCGGGGTGTTTATCATGAGCTGGAACATCACTACGTTCATCCTGTTTTGCCGCCATTTCCGGTTTCTGGCAACTACCACCCGGCCCTTTTTGAAGTATTGCATCAATAATGCGGTCATCCCGCTGCTATTTCTGCTGTTTTATTTTGTGAATGCAGTCGACTTTGATCTTCACAAGGAACTGCTTTCGGTGAGTGAAGTAATGACACTGGTAGGAGGCTTTCTGATAGGATTAGTGCTGGTCGTTTCTCTCTCCTTTGGTTATTTTTTTGGCGCGGATATAACCATCGCGCGTACTATGATCAACCTGGATCCCTCACCTGTTATGCCCCTGCACCGTGGCGTGAAGCCTCATATTGTATTTGACAGTGGAGGCAGCAGGCTGATTAAAGTAAGTTCTTATCTGAGCGGGCGTCTGAATGTAAAAGCGGTTCGGGATGTAACCCATTACAGCAAAGAGTTTTTGGAAAACATATTCAGTCGCCATCATTTTGCAGCCGTTTTATCCATTTTTATCGCTTTCGTTTTCCTGATGCTGGTGGGATTTCTGCTTGATTATGAGATGTTCAAATTGCCGGCAGCAGCCAGTATCACGATCTTTTTTGCCATTCTGGTATCAGTGGCCGGGGCCTTCTCTTATTTTCTGCAAAGCTGGAGTGTGCCCTTTGCGGTGGTGGTAATTATATTGCTGAATCTGTTGTATCGCTATGGAGTAATTGATCCAACCAATAAAGCCTATGGATTGAATTACAGTAGAGAAATACAAAAGGCGGCCTATACCCCTGCGAATCTTGCTGCCTTAAATACACCCGAACGGGTGCGTGCCGATTCACTGAGAATGGTGGAAGTCCTGAACAACTGGAAAAGAAGACAGGGGGTGGAGAAGCCACCATTGTACATCATCAATGTAAGTGGTGGAGGAACACGCAGTGCAACCTTTACAATGGGAGTAATGCAGAAACTGGACAGTATCTGTGGCGGCCAGCTGATGCGGAAGACCTTTATGATCACCGGTGCTTCCGGAGGTATGCTGGGGGCCGCTTATTTCAGGGCCTTATCCAGGGAGCGCGACCTGGGCAAGCCGGTTCGCCTGCAGGATTCCGTTTATGTGGATGATATCTCGAAAGATTTGCTGAATCCCACTTTTTCTTCCTTTGTGGCCAGGGATCTGGCAGCGCCTGCGCAGAAGTTTACCGTTGGCGATTATGAGTATGTGAAAGACCGGGCTTATTCTTTTGAGCAGCAGTTGAACATCAATACACGCTATTTACTGGACAAGGAATTCAGTGCCCTGGCCAAAGAAGAAGCAGAAGCGCTGATACCCACCATGATCTTTAATTCAGTAATCACGCGGGATGGGCGGAAAATGCTGATCAGTACCCACCCGGTAAGTTTTCTAATGAAGCCCTCCGGAGATCCGCGGCTGCAGCATCCGACAGATCCTGATGCAGTGGATTTTGCGGCCCTGTTAGCAAGGCAGGATCCGATGAATCTTCGGTTACTCACGGCACTTCGCATGAATGCTACCTTCCCTTATGTGTTACCGAATGTATGGTTACCGACCGATCCGGTAATTGATGTGATGGATGCGGGATTAAGAGATAACTATGGAATCGAAACAGCGGTTCGGTTTATTCATGTATTCAGCGATTGGATTAAAGAAAATACCAGCGGCGTAACCTTATTACAGATCAAAGACCGCCAGGGTGGCGGATGGGAACATCCCTTTGAGTCGAAGGCGGTATCGGAAATTGTGACTAAGCCCTTATTGCTGCTGCAATTGAACTGGTATAAGATGCAGCAGTATAATCACCAGGATCAGTTGGGAATGGTGAGTGATCTGTTACCCGGACAATTCAACCGTATTAATTTTCATTATCTGCCGGAGAAAGAAGAAACCAAGGCGGCGTTGAATTTTCATTTAACGCAGCGGGAGAAAGTGGATATCCGCCATGCGCTGGACAATGAGATCAATGCATTGGCATTTGCCAGGTTTCTGGAATCTCTGACTAACGGAGCTGATTGATTTTTCGGAAAGCAAAACGTGGGGCAATTCTGTGTAAAAAATAGAGCAGTTGAACTGCGCCAACCCGAATTTCTTTCTGCTTTTTTTCTAAGCCTCTCATCATTTTTTCAACAGCATGCGCTGGCTGAATAGCAATATCTGGGGCAGATCCCTTATGCCAGGGGGTATTCACTACCGGAAATAACACTTCAATAATTTCAGTCGGGTTCGGTTTGATTTGCGCTCTCAATACCTTGGTAAAAGAATGAAGAGCCGACTTCGTTGCATTGTAAATGGGATAGAGTGTTCTTGGCGTATATACCAGTCCGGTAGATATATTAATAATGGCGGGATTGGGTTGGACAATGATAATAGGTAGCAACAGATGAATCAGATGAATGGGGGCGATAAGATTGGTTTCAATTTCTTTAACTGCTTTATCATATGCAGCCGGATCTGTAGTGAAGTTTTCACGGTGAACGATAGCCGCGTTGTTAATAAGTATGTTCAGTTGAGGATGATGAGCTGCAAGCCAGGTAAGGAGTTTTATTCGATCATTTGCAATGGAAAGGTCACAGGTATAGATATGAATGCCTGGGAATTGCCGCTGCGCTTGTAAAAGAGTTTCCTGATTTCGTCCGCAAATAATTACGGTGTTATTCAGCGCCCTGAATTGTTTTGTCATTTCGAGTCCGATTCCGGAGCTGCCGCCAGTGATCAGAATGGTATTGCCAGATAGTTTCATCTCCATAAATTTTGCAACGAAACTAGGGGGCTGTGAAGACCTGGAAATTGATCTATGTTAACCGCTCATTTTTTTCCGGATGCGGCTTAAGGATTCGGGTTGTATGCCCAGGTAGGAAGCAATCTGTTGTTGTGAAATCTGTTGGTCCAGGCCGGGAAATTCATTTATAAAATTGCGGTAACGCATTTCTGCGTCTAACAATAGCAGCTCCCGTTCCCGCTTTTCTTTGGCGGCATACCCTTTTTCTAGTGCCCGGATGAGGAATTTATCCCAGTAAACATCCTGTTCCTGTAGAGCGCCCCAGCTTTTGTAATTGATTTCAAGCAAGGTGGATGTTGCGAGGGCCTGGATGAAATATAAGGAGGGAGCCTGGTTGAGCATAGAAGTATAGGACGCCAGCACATTACCGGAAGTAATGAAACTTTTAGTGAATTCGATGCCTTTATCGTTCTGATAGTAATAACGGAAGAGGCCTGATTGCACCAGTGCAAACTTCCTGGGAATCTGACCCTCGCGAATAAAAAAATCACCTTTTTGCAGGATGGTTTGCTGGCCGATCTCCTGCAGTATGGCTAAATGAGGCGCATCAATCATAGTAGGTTCCTCGTGTATGGTGCTTAAATTTACTAAAATAGCTGTCCGGTTTTGGGCGCTTCACCTGTTATCTATAAAACTAATCAGTATGCAAGAGTATGTATTGATCTTTCGTCATGAAAACGGACAGGAAGTTGCGTCTCCGGAACAAATGCAGGAATGGATGAAGCAGACCATGGACTGGATCGGGACCATTGCCGCGAAAAACAAATTTGTCAGTGGAACGGGACTACCCTTTGAGGAAGCAAAAGTGGTGAAGGCCACCGACAAGGGATTGATGGTAACCAATGGTCCCTTTGGGGATATTAAGGAAACCCTGGGAGGATTCATCATTGTGAAAGCGGATTCCGTAGAAGAAGCGGTTGAATTTGCAAAGGGAAGTCCGGTTTTGCAGGGAGTTGGCAATAGTGTGGAAGTGCGCAAAATAGCCAGCGGGGATGGCATCCATTAAGCAGGATACCGCTCAATTGGTGCCACATTTATTCCGGACAGAATTCAGGAAAATAACTACGCATCTCTGCAGCGCCTATGGACTGGAGTTTCTTGGGGAGGCGGAGGATATTGCCAGCGAAACTTTCCTGGCGGCGCTGGAAAGCTGGCCGTATAAAGGGATTCCTCCCAATCCGGCTGCCTGGTTGTACCGGGTGGCAAAGAACAAGGCGATGAACCGCCTGGAGCAAAAAGCAACGCGAAGCAGGCTTGAAGCAAAGATGCCGGCAGCGGAGTTGGAGGATATCCCTTATCCGGAAGAGGAAGCGGATCAGTTGCGGATGTTGTTTGCGATTTGTCACCCTGCTTTGTTAAAAGAAACGCAGGTGACCATGGCGCTTCGGATATTGGGGGGATTTGGCCTGGATGAAATCTCCTCCGCCTTATTAATTGGGAAGGAGACCATTCAGAAAAGATTGTTTCGGGGAAGGGAGACGGTGAAAGAGCAGGGGATTGTATTGGAAATGCCAGCAGGCGTTGCATTAGAGGAGCGACTTGACATGGTATTGTTAACGATTTATCTCCTGTTCACGGAGGGCTATTATTCCGAAACTAAGGAGGAGATTATTCGGGAGGACCTGTGTTTTGAAGCCATGCGCCTGGTATATCTGCTAACTGAGCAATTGCAAACGAATGTACCCAGGGCACGTGCATTACTAGCCTTGTTTTGTTTTCAGGCATCGAGGTTTAGAGCGCGCAGGAATAAAGAAGGTGAATGGTTGCTCTATGACCAGCAGGATACGGCCTTGTGGGACCAGGAACTGATTGCAAGGGGGGTGGAGTGGTTGCACAAAGCGAGCGAGGGTGAGGAGCTGAGTTTTTATCATCTGGAAGCTGCGATCGCCTATTGGTATACTAGGCCTGAGGATAGCCCGGAGAAATGGGAAGCAATAGTTGGGTTGTATGATCAGTTGCTAGAATGGAAGCCATCACCTGTGGTTGCATTGAACAGGATATTTGCCGTGTATAAACTACGGGGCGCGAAAGAAGCAATTCAATTAGCCGATCAGCTGGTGTTAACCGATAATCCGTATTACTACATGTTGCTTGGTGAACTGCACAGTAGTCTGGATAAGGAGTATTCGCTGGAATGTTTCAGGAAAGCGTATCAGTTAGCCAATACAAAAGTTGATCGAAGCTTTATTGAAAAGCGGTTAAAGGAAATGGGTTGATTGCTTGTTTTGGATCCGACAGTGGTTCATGAGTGGTTCATGATTGGTTCACTAGTGCTTGCAGAGTGGTCTTTGAGTGATGGAAGAGTAGTGCTTGAGTGGTCAAATAATGCCGAATGGACGGTTAAAAGCTGCCAAATGGTCGATTGGCATATCCTGAAAGGACAAAACAGTTGTGATAAAGAAATAATGATAGAGCTGTTGCTGAATTTGTTTCTCTAGAATCAGGATATTATTATCTTAATAGCCATGACTATAGTATATGACATTTGATTTTATTGAAACAAACGACATTGAGGGGTTAAAGCAGGCTTTATCAACTACTAACCCTAAGCTGGTTGACCAACTTAGTTATAGTGCCTTGCACATTGCTTTATCAAAGGGTTTTGAAGATATTGCAAAAATACTCATTGAGGCCGGGATTGATTTGAATTTAAAAGATCCTAAAGGGCAGACTGCATTACATTATTGTGCATTCTATAATAAGTCTGAAATTGCGAAATTAATTATACAGCGTGGAGGACGGCTTGATATTCAAGACAATTATGGTAATCAACCATTATGGACTGCCGTATTCAATGACTATGGAAGAGGTGAGCGAATTGAAATTGTAGAGATCTTCATTAATAGCGGTGCGCAAAAAGAGCATAAGAACAATGCTAACCGTTCTCCTAAAGACATCGTTATGTCAAGACCGTATGAAAATTTATTTAGCTTATTTGGGATAGAAAGCTAACATCCCCCAGAAATTAAACGTTTATTCATTTTTTTATGTGGAAATGACTCGATATGTATTATAATATTAGAACAGCCTGGGAGCCATCGATTATTGGGGTAAAAAATGGTATTTATCAGGTTGAATTGGACAAAATGGCATATGATAGCCAAGCTTATGCTGCTTTAGAATCTCTTTTTATTAAGAATGTATTTTCTGCAAATCAATTCAATCCTGAGATTGACTTTAAATTATTTTTTAAAAAATTAAAGTCGGCGAAGAAAACAAGTATCATGAGCTTTTCTCCCAATTTGAATCATTGTCACTTCTTGATGAAGGATACAATTGTGGAGCTATTTGGAGACTTTAATATTCAGCAATACAAAGCAATTGAAACAGTTGTATATGATACGCCGACTGAGAATGTAGATGAATCTTATCGAATGTTATTTTTAGTTCTGCAAGACTGGGATGTAATTGACTTTGAAAATACAGTTTTCACTACAGGCGGATTTGGTAAGAATCCAAAAATTGAATTAAGCTTTAAAAATGAAGCTGATTTAAACGTTTATAATGGAATCACCAATGTAAAAACATTATCCTTGAAAAGTAATTTTGATAAAACATTAGATCTCTTTTTGACAAGATTAGGAGGAATGTTTGTATCAGATAATTTAAGAAAAGCGTTAGAATCAGCGAATGTTACAGGGTTAAAGTATGACAATGATATAGAGGTTCTATTTTCATAGTCTATTATTGTCTGCCTGGTTCAGTTCCAGTGAAATTGATACGTTTGAACATGACATCCGGACTGTTTTCATCTTTGTGCAAGCGAAGAAAACGATCACTTACTTCTAAAATAAGGATAGTATCCGTTTCGAGGATAAGCAAATTGTCAACAACCTTATAGTCGGTTATTTTATTGTTTTCTTCAACGCCTCCGGGTTGATCAGATTCATATTGACCATTTGGTGAAAACCGAATGGTTAATCCCTTATTTCTCTTGTTATTATTTTTAATATTTTCATTTTCTTCTGCTGAACGGTCATCATTGAAATAAAACTGATAAAACTCCCATTTACCGATAATTATTTTTGAATAGTCTGGAGTACTGCAGGAACTGATTGCTGAAAGTATAAAAATGGAAATACAGACTTGTATTGTATTTTTCATCGGAGCCAAGATATTTATTAGATTTAGAAATTGCAATAGAGACAAAAAGAAAAATCCATGCAAAATCTCAAAGTAGCTTCAGCTCAATTTGAAAACCGGTCGGGAGATAAGTTGTATAATTTATCGGTGATGGATTCGCTGGCGGGGAAAGCTGCAGCGGATGGAGCACAGGTAATTGCTTTCCATGAGTGTTCTGTTACGGGATACAGTTTTGCCCGTAAATTATCGCGGGAGGAATTGCTGGCGCAGGCAGAATTAATACCGGAGGGGGAAAGCATTTCGCAACTCAGGCAAATAAGCGCACGCCACAATATTGTGGTGCTGGCCGGATTGTTTGAAAAGGATCGGGAGGACAACATTTACAAAGCTTATGTATGTGTGGATCGCAATGGCCTGATCGCCAAATTCAGAAAGCTGCATCCATTTATCAATCCACATATTCTGCCGGGTACTGAATATTGTGTATTTGATTTGTTTGGCTGGAAGTGCGGCATTCTGATTTGTTATGATAACAATATCATCGAAAATGTACGAGCCACCAAATTGCTGGGGGCGGATATTATTTTCATGCCACATGTAACCATGTGTACGCCATCTACCCGTCCGGGTGCCGGTTTTGTTGATCATGCCTTGTGGGCAAACAGGGAATCGGACCCAACCTCACTGCGACTGGAATTTGATGGCATGAAGGGAAGATCCTGGTTAATGAAATGGTTGCCTGCCAGGGCATATGACAATGCTATTTATGCCATCTTTTCCAATCCAATTGGCATGGATGATGACCAGCTGAAGAATGGTTGCTCCATGATCCTGGATCCTTATGGAGATATTATTGCGGATTGCCGAAGTTTTGAAGATAGTTATGTGATCGCAACTCTCACTCCAGAGAAACTAACCCTGGCAGGAGGGCATCGCTATCTGAAAGCCAGACGACCAGAGTTGTACAGAGACCTGATTGGCAAAGAGCATCAATCGGAGCAGAAGGTGGTTTGGCTGGAAAAGAAATAGAGACTGCTCAATCAATAATATTCGTACGTATAGCGGGTAATAAAAGGTTCTCTTTCTGATGTATTGTTTATAATATGGGAAAGGGTTCCGTCTTTATTATAAAAATATTCTTCCTTTCTGCTAGAGGGAACTGAAAGCGCTGTTTTATAATAATTGGATTCATATCTGGTGCATTGTCCGGCTGTATTGTACTGCCAGCTATAGTCAAAATTGCTGTGTTTCATTGTTATTAATTTCCCTTTACCCTCGTTTTTTCGATTATACCGGAAGCTCCCATAGGTATTATGAACGACGCTATCCAGCAGGCCATCTTTATGGTAATAATAGCGACTGGTTTCCGTATTACGACCTGTTTGATTCCTTTTTTCCAACAAGATCAATCTTCCAAGCGTATCGAAGGATTCGGTAATGAGTAAATAATTTGTTGTATCAAGCATTGATATGGAATGCAGTGTATCCTCTTTCCAAACTGATTTAAGTTGGGGATAATTGTTGCCTTTGGTATCAAAATAGGTCGCTTTTGCCACCTGGCCAGTAGGGTGATACTCGAAAAGACCTGTTATACACAAATCGGATTCCATTTGCGGCGTTTTTGGCACACAGGTAATTAAACTTCGAATGGTTCCATTGCTGTCTACTAAAGTTATTTCTACATAGCTGGTTTTCGCTGCTCCTGATGGGTCTTTCACAGCAGTAATTTTTTTGATCCCTGCAGCCTTTCGGATAGCTTTTGTATTGAGCACTGTGTCTGAAAGTTGACCAAGACCTGCGCTTTGGGGATAACCATGAGATCGGATTTGAGCAGTAGATTCCGGAAGGCAAACAGCTAACAAAAAAACCGCAAGACAGCCAGCTTTGAGCCTTTGAAGCATGGGTAAGTCTTTCACTTTATAAGATTTCTATTCGCGTCATATAGTCCCACCAGCAAACTGTTTCCGTTTGCATCAATCCGAACACCTCCATACCTTGCAGAATCATACCGCGCGGCATTGCCTTCCTGGAAAAAATAAGATTCTGCGCCGATATTCATATCCCAGATCCTTGGTGCAGTATATTCTATGAGTAATTCACCGGAGGCAAGGGGTTCTCTTCCAGTCTGTATACGGATCGGTTGAGCAACACTGTTAGTATCCTGTTTAACTACAAAATACCCACGCTTGGGAATAGAATCATGATTGAATTCACGTGCGATTTTATAACTCAGTTGCATGTAATCGCCCTGCATAAGGGATCGGGGATCCACTGGTGCCAGTTCCAG
>CAZJNY010000134.1:0-10097 GCA_964547405.1 uncultured Flavihumibacter sp.
CTTTCCTCCATCTTCCATGCCTCCATCTTCCCTTCCTCACGTCTCACTTCTGAAAAGCCCCTGCACTGTTTCCGTTGTTTCCTGTTTCAGGAGCAATTTTTTGCCGGCACTTAATTTTTCAAATAATTCCGGTATCACATGACGGATGGTAAGCATCGACAATCCTTTTTCCAGGCTTACGTCAAACTGATCCGCCGCCGCATGTGCCAGCTCTTCCATCTTCTCTGAATTTTCATCGAATACACAGGTAAAACTGATGGCCCCGTTTTGCGTCATATTCGGGCGAAGTGATAACTGCGCGAATCGCTGGTACAATTGTGCCACAGGTTGCTCGCCGACAAATGAAAAATCTTTGGAGGTAAACTGCAGCAATACCTGTTTCTCTTTCCATACCATGATAGGCGGAAGTCCTTTTACCGGTTCGTTGTGAATGGTAGTACCAGGCAGACTGGTATCGAGAAAACATTTCACATGAAGAGGAATGCTTTTATTCTGCAGTGGCTTGATGGTTTTCGGGTGTATAACCTGCGCACCATAATACGCCATTTCAATTACTTCGGTATAATTGAGTGTGGAGATGAGTTGAGCTTCCGGAAAAAGTTTAGGATCGGCATTCATTACACCTGCAACATCTTTCCAGATGGTTTGTGAACTGGCATCCAGCAGGTTAGCGAAAACGGCTGCACTGTAATCACTACCTTCCCTGCCAAGGGTGGTGCTTTCATTTTCATCCGTAGAGCCAATAAATCCCTGTGTTAATACGATGCCGGTTTTTTTTAAGACTGGAACAACTACCTGCTTCACTTTTACTGCACTGTATTCCCAATCGATGTTGGCATCTCTGAAATTATCATCAGTACGAAGCAGGTCACGTACATCCAGCCACTGGTTTTGAATACCCGTTTCATTCAGGTATGCGCTTACAATTGCGGTGGAGAGCAGTTCACCTATACAGACAATCTGATCGTAATAATAATCGAAAGATTGTACCGGATGGTCATGCAAAAGCCATTCAACTTCCGTAAAAAAATGGGTCAGTTGTTCTTCACAGGCAGCTAAACCGGAATTCAGTAAGGCACGGGCAGTTTGCAGGTGTTGTTGTTTTATTTCCTGGAATAATTCCAGTGCCTGGTCTTTGTTTCCGCTGAAAAAAGCATGCGCAACTTTTTCAAGTGCATTGGTGGTTTTTCCCATCGCGGATATCACTACCAGGAGTTGTTGATCACTGAATTGATGGAAGATGGGAACCAGGGCACGGATTCGTTCAGTGGTACTGACACTTGCTCCCCCGAATTTGAATACCTGCATGAAAACTGGAAATTTTGCCAAAGATAACAGCGTTGCGTCAGTTAAATCCGTCTATTTTTGTTGCACGACAAACGACTGCTACCATGATAACTGTAAACAGACAGGTCCTTACCCTGGACGAATTTACCATTCAGCAATTACGCAATTTCCCACAGGCCACCGGCCAGCTTAGTAATCTTTTACGTGATATTGGCCTTGCTGCCAAACGCATCAATGTGGAAGTCAACAAAGCCGGATTGGTAGATATTCTCGGCAATTATGGAAGTGTCAATGTGCAGGGGGAAGAAGTAAAAAAACTCGACGTCTTTGCCAATAATCAAATGATGGGTGTTCTTCGGCATGGTATAAGTTGTGCCGGTATTGGAAGTGAAGAAATGGATGATGTAGTGGTATTTGATGATGAGGTTAGTAATCAATCCAAATATGTGGTCCTGTATGATCCTCTGGATGGCAGCAGCAATATTGATGTGAATGTTTCCATTGGTACCATCTTTTCGGTTTTTCGCCGAACCAGTGAAGTGGGAAAACCCTGTACCAAAGCAGATTTTATCCAGAAAGGCATTCAGCAGGTGGCGGCTGGTTATATTATCTATGGCAGCAGTACCATGCTGGTGTATGCGACACGCAGGGGAGTAAACGGTTTTACCCTGGATCCTTCCATCGGAGAATTCTGCCTTAGTCATCCGGACATGAAATGTCCAGCAGATGGCCAGATTTATTCGGTAAATCACGGAAATTATTTTCAGTACGAGGAAGGCGTTAGAACCTATATAACCACCTGTCAGCAAAAAAATGAATCCAACGGCGGCCCCTACACGCAGCGCTATATTGGCAGTATGGTAAGTGATGTTCACCGTAACCTGATTAAGGGAGGAATTTTCATGTATCCGGGTACTATCAAAAAACCCGAAGGAAAACTTCGGTTAATGTATGAATGCAATCCGTTTGCGTTTATCCTTGAGGTTGCCGGCGGTAAAGCGACCGATGGCAGGAACCGGATTCTCGAATTGCAGCCGGAGAGTTTGCATCAGCGATCTCCTTTTTTTGCGGGTAGCAGCAATATGATGGAGGAGTTGGAAGGATGCATGGCGGGATAATATTTAATATCTTTAGCCATCCAAGCAAGCAGTGCCTATGCGTAAATCAGTCGCCCGGATTTTTTACCTGCTGGTGATTGCAGGGATGGTATCCTGCAAAACCAGTCCGGGTACCAAAACAGCTAATGACAGCTCATCTGCAACCGCTGTACGCTCTGCGGCCTCGCTGGAACAGGATATTTTGAGGGAGGTAAATGAGTACAGAAAGAAAAAGGGGCTGGCCCCTTTAAAGGATAATGCTGTTATTGCTACAGAAGCCAGTGTTCACAGCCAGGCAATGGCCCGAAAACAGGTAGCTTTTGGTCACGGTGGCTATGGAGCCCGTGTAAAACGGATCAGCCAGCGCCTGGAAGGAATTGTAGGGGCAGCAGAAAATGTAGCTGTCGGAAATCTGAGTGCAGCGGAAGTTGTGAAACGCTGGATCAATAGTTCTGCACACCGAAAAAATATCGAAGGTCCCTATAACCTTACCGGCATTGGTGTTTCAAAAGATGTAACGGGTCGCTTCTATTATACCCAACTTTTCATCCGCAAATAATTCACCATAGGGCTCCCCAAATCTTAAATCTTAAATCTTAAATCTTACTTCTTAAATCATGCGCTACCCCATTGGCCAATTCGAACCGCAGCCCTATTCCGATAAACTTTTCCAGCAATGGATTACGGATATCCGCTATCTCCCGGGGTTATTGGAGCAGTCTGTGCTGAACCTGGATGCCGCGCAATTGCATACGCCATACAGGGAGGGGGGATGGACGCTCCATCAGGTGGTGCATCATGTGGCCGATAGTCATATGAATGCACTGATCCGGTTTAAACTGGCTTTAACGGAAGACCAGCCTGTCATAAAGCCATATGATGAGGAAGCCTGGGCAAGGTTAGCGGACGTGGAAGCCTTACCGGTAAATATTTCACTCACGCTGCTGCATGCATTACATAGCCGTTGGTTTGAATTGGTAAAAGGGCTGGATGAAACCACGCTGATGAATCGTTCCGTCATACACCCGCAGCACGGAAAACAAATGAGCTGCTGGCATTTGCTGGGTATGTATAGCTGGCATGGAAGGCACCATGTGGCGCACATAACCAGCTTGCGGGAAAGAATGGGCTGGTAGCCTTCCCAACTGACTGATTTAGCGTTTCTTTGTTCCATGAAATGGAAAACACTCGAATCGGAATACATCAGTAATCATATTTATTTCACTGCCCGCCGCGATCGTTGTCAGCGGGAAGACGGCACTATTATCGATCCATATTTTGTTGTGGAAATGCCTACCTCTGCCACTGCTCTTGCGTTAACGGCAGATAATAAAGTGTTGCTCGTAAATCAATACCGGCATCCGCTTGGGGAGGTAGTACTTGAGTTTCCTGGTGGATTCGTTGATCCTGGTGAAGATTTTGCAACTGCTATGCAAAGAGAATTACTGGAAGAAACCGGGTATCGGTTCGATTCTGTGGAATGGGTGGGAAGAGTTGCAGCGAACCCTGGAGTCCTCAATAATTATACAGAACTTTTTATCGCAACCGGTGGTGTGAAAACACAGGCGCAAAAGCTGGATCAGAACGAAGAAATTGAAGTGCTTGAATTTTCGATGGAAGAATTTCTTGAAAAAGTAAGAAAGCAGGAGCTTGTTCAGGCCTTGCACATCAGTTGCCTGTTTTTTGCCCTGTTGAAGACCGGAAAACTGACGATTACCGGTTAACCTCAGCAATCACAAATACACTGCCGCAAACAAGAATAAGATCCTGTTTCCCGGCAGCAGCTTCAGCCGCCTTAATAGCGAGGTTTACATTCGGGTAGGCATTACCGGTAAGATGAGCAGCCTTAGCCTGTGTTTTAAGTTCTTCCACCGGCAACGCCCTGGGTATCTGTGCCTGGGTAAAATAATAGGAAGCCGATGCGGGCAAGAGGGATAACACTTTGGAAATATCCTTATCCTTTACCATTCCGATTACCAGGTGCAGGTGATGGAAATTACAAAGTTCCAGCTGCTTCAGAAGAGCACGGATGCCATCTTCATTATGGGCTACATCCAGCACCAGGTCCGGGTTTCGGCCAATCAGCTCCCAGCGGCCATGTAATCCGGTCAGTTGCTTCACATGGGCAAGCGCCTCTTTCACCAGATGGGGATGAAGCGTCCATCCCATTTGCTTCAGGAGATCAACCGATAAAAGTACCGTACGAATATTTTTTAACTGATAATAGCCCGGTAAATCAAGTTCCAGGTGAATGGCATCCTGCGCCTGCTGGTTTCTAACGGTAACCTGCAACCGATGATGGTCATATTCCCAATCTAACAGTTCTATTTCTTCTTCGGCAAAATACAGCGGTGCCTGTCTGGTACCTGCAGCCTGTTCAAAAACCGGTCGGGTTTCCGGCAATGTTTCACCTATCACTACCGGTATTCCCGGTTTGATAATGCCTGCTTTTTCCCAGGCAATAGTTGCGAGGTCATTTCCCAGGATCTGCATATGATCCCAGCCAATATTGGTAATTACTGATAATTCCGGAACAATGATATTCGTGCTGTCGAGCCGTCCACCCAGTCCGGTTTCTATAACGGCAATGTCTACCTGCTCTTCAGCAAACCATTCGAAGGCCATCGCTACCGTTATTTCAAAAAAAGAGGGTTCAATCGCATCTATTAGAGGGATATAGGCAGCAGTCATTTCTATCACCCGCTGTTCCGGAATCATCAAACCATTGATGCGGATTCGTTCCCGAAAATCCTTCAGGTGCGGAGAGGTATACAATCCGGTTTTGTATCCTGCTTTCTGTAAAATGGCAGCCAGCATATGACTGGTAGAGCCTTTGCCATTGGTACCGGCAATATGAATGGTTTTGATTTTCGTATGTGGGTTCCCGTTGGCCTGCTCAAGCGCAATTATATTATGCAGGTCTTTCTTTAACGCAGCAG
Source organism: uncultured Flavihumibacter sp. (assembly GCA_964547405.1). GTDB lineage: Bacteria > Bacteroidota > Bacteroidia > Chitinophagales > Chitinophagaceae > Flavihumibacter. Next base: position 5,324 of record CAZJNY010000134.1, read on the forward strand.
CTCCCTGTTTACTGAAGAGGGGCAGTCGGCTGTACAGAAAGTTGATGGTTTCCGCGTAGTTCATCCCTGCAAAACTAGTCTATCTAATTTCTCAAACGGAAATTAAAGGCAATTGTTCCTATCTGCTCTTCGCTGCCGCTGTTGAATTTCAGTTGCATGGCTTTGCGGATGGCGATCGCTTTAAGATTGCTGTTGGAGGTGGTGGAACCTTTCGGCTGGTAAACGGCTGAAATAACTTTTCCCGCTGCATCAATGCGGATATCTACTGCTACTTTGGCGTTTTCATTGAAATCGTCTTCAAAGGAGGGTTGTGTAATGATCTTTCGGCCCTGCAGACCGCGTGAAATGGAGACACCACTTTTTCCCGATCCACCATTTCCTTCATAATTGGTGGAATTGGGATCACCCCCGGGTTTGCCCTGGTCGCCAGTACCTCCCGCAATTCCCTGGTTGCCGCCTTTTTTGTAGGAATCGGCTTCATTGCCACCTGCACCTGTACCACTTACGCCTTTAAATACTGCTTTAGGCTTTATTTCTTTGGGAGCAGGATTTTCAACCGGTTTGGCAGGCGTTTTGGTTGGTTTTACAGCTTCTTCCTTCTCCGGAATTTTGGTTGCATTGGGTTTAGGTTTGGCGGGAGTTTTTACTACGGGTGCTTCTTCATCACTATCGTCTGTTTCCACATCCCTGGTATTTTCAGCAGCTGCCGCTGTTGCACGGGGTGGAGTATAGGTAACCGGTGTGGAAGGAGCCGGACTTTCGGGCGACATCGGCTGATCTTCTCCCAAACCCTCATCGCTGTTTCCGAGGTTTACTTCAATGCCTTCATCTAATGGGGGAGGTGGTGGAACCGGGAGGGTCCATCTTATGAAAAACAGTACCACAAGCAGGAGCACTACCACCAATGCGGTATATCCGCCTGCCCTGATATTTTTCTGTACTTCGAATTCGGTTGCCATAGTATGTGGGTTGGTACGCTAAAGGTACAATACAATTGTACGTGATTTAAAGCAGGTGCCGTTTCAAAGCCTGTTAAAGTTTTTGGATCCGGTTGGCCAAAACCAATCCGGATAAAATTAACAACCCACTGATCAGGTGGACCCAACCGAGTTGTTCATTTAATAACCATAAGGCTTCAATACTGCTAAACAATGGGATAAGATTTCCAAACAGGGAGGTTCTCACGGCACCAATTCTGCTGATAGCTCCATTCCAGCAGAGAAAAGCGATCACCGATGCTCCTAGTCCCAGGTAAAGAATGATCCCCGCCAGGCCAAAATTCCATTGCACTGGTGCAGCAGTTTTCAACTCCCAAATGTAAAATGGAATAAGGCAAATGGTACCGATCAAAAAGGCCAGAAAAAGAAAGGAGTCTGGCCTGAGCGAATCTTTTTTCTTACGCACCAGCAGGGTATAAATCGCAAAAGCGAGAGCTCCCCCAAGAATCCAGAGATCGCCCTTTCCAAAACGCAAGGCCAGGAGGTTTTCCCAGCTTCCTTTGGCCATCAGAAACAGAATGCCGCTCATACAAAGCACCAGGCCTGTTGCGCGTAACCAGCTGATTCGTTCCTTAAATACAATCCTGCCCAACAGGATAACCATCAGTGGAGAACTGGTTGTACCCACCAGGGCCAGGTTGATAGCTGGCGAATATTTTCCAGCTACATATACAAGTGTGTTGAACAGACTTACGCCGGTTATGCCGATGGCCAGGTAGTAACCTGGTTTTTCGCGCACTGCCCTGCCAATGGCCGCCCGGTCTTTCCAGACCAGGGGCACCAGGATAAGTGTAGCACAAAGCCATCTGTAAAATGCCAGGCTAAACGGAGGTATAGAGTCGTGGACCGAACGGGCTATGATAAAGTTACCACTCCAGATCAGGGTGGCGATCACCGCAAGCAGCACTCCCTTCCAGGAGCCTGATTCAACTTTCATTAATGCGCGAAATCCAGTTCATAATTTCCTTTGATGCGTTCTATCGGCGGATTGTAATAACCAAATTTCAGGTTTGGAAACTCCTCCCGGATTAATTCCATCAGTTGTTTCACACCCATGCATTCACCGGTATCGGCGGCACCGATTTTACCGAGGTACCAGTCGGGGTCAATATTGAAATTGCGCCACTGGATCATGCATAGATCGGTTTCGCGTATAAGCTTTCGCAAGGCCTCATACTCTTCCACGCTATCGGTCATACCCGGGAACACAAAATAGTTGATAGAGGTCCAGCCACCAAAACTGCGCATCACTTTAAGACTCTCCAGTATATCGTCAAAATCATAATTATTGGGCCGGTAATAAGGCATGTAAACCTCGCGGCGGGCACTGTTGGTAGATACCCGGATACTGTTCAATCCGGCTTCACACAAGGCTTTCACCGCATCCGGTTTTGAGCCGTTGGTATTGATATTGATGCTGCCTTTGGATGTGTGTTTGCGAATTTCACGGATGGCATCCCGCAAGGTTTCCCAAACAAGTAAGGGTTCACCTTCACAGCCCTGACCAAAACTGATCAGCGGATAGGGAGCTGTTTCCAGATGGGGAACGGTATATTCCACAATTTCTTCCGGACTTGGGCGGAATGTCAGTCGATCCTGTGTGGATACAATAGCTTCTTCATCGGGCTGCAGGGAAATACAACCTACACAGTTCGCATTGCAGGCCGGAGAAGCTGGCACGGGACATTCCCATCTTCCCAGGAAATAATTTCTGGCAGCCGGACAATGATAAGTATTACAGCAATTTTCTGCCAGGTGCTGAACCAGGCGGTTGTGGGGGAATGCTGTTACCAGCGTGGAAAGTCCGGTTTGAATAAGCGCATCATCATATCCGCTGCATTCCTGGCGGATATCGGCTTCTATGCGCACTGCAGGAACAACAAACTGGTCATTGATCCAGCCGGCAGCCGTATAACAGAACAGGGGAAGGGTAGGTGCTTCGGGCAGGGTTTCATAAGCTGCCAGGAACAAACCCGTATGGGCAGGAGGGATGAAGGCCGCAACGGCCCAGCCTTTTTCGCAGAGCCGCATTTCTCCGGTTTCAACATCTATTCCGATGCCCCTTCTTTCCGGGAGTTCATAGAGATTGCCACCTTCGGGCAGGGGAATCCAGTCTTCATCCGGAACCGGATATACATCCCAGCCTGAGCGACCGGTTGCATACAGGGTTTCGTCTTCGAAAATATTGCCTTTACCATCGGAATAAAGCAGAAAAGGAGAACTTGCCATTCCGCAAAGATAGAGAGATACGGGGGATTTACAGGGCTGCTTTCAGACGCTGGCTGCAATAGGAATTGAATTCATCCTCTTCACAATCGTCCTCCTCATCATCTACTGTTTCCCGCTGAAAGAGCCGGTTATTGGTATAATCCAGCGTAAGCAGGTTGTCTTTCAGAAGGATGTTCGTGAATTCATTCCATGCATACCGTTTACGCGGAATACTGTTGAATACAATCTCATTGTCTGCAAAACCAATTTCGAGGTCTTTTTTGGCCTGGTGTTCAATTAAGCCCATTACCAGGAGAGGAATACTGAGCCAGGGATAAACCGGCATTGCTGCCCAGGCCAGTCCGGTTAACATCAGCAGGTAATTAAAGCGAACTCTGTGCCGGAGCTTTAGAAGGCGGTACACATTTACTGCTGTTAGCACAAGAATCAATGCACCACCGATTAATAATACCAATAATTTTTCAGCTCCGGTAAAATAAGCTTCCAGGAAAAGCAGGGCAGAAATGCCGCAAACCAGCATGCTAAAGCGGTCGATTGCATCCCTGAATCTATTTTTTAAGGTAACTACGTACTGGTAAATCATGATCTGCTAATTTACTACTTACAAATTCGCAGCGGTAAGAATATTACAAAGTCTGTAAAGTACACGGGCGCCCACATTGGCATCCCAGGAATTGTCGCCAACCCCTACTTCATTCAGGTCAAATCCAATGATGTGCCGCCCGCTTTCCTGCAGTTTCCGGAAAAGGTAAAATACCTGGTCTGGTTCGAGACCACCGAATACCGGGGTTCCGGTATTCGGGCAGTTTTTGGGATCCAGTCCGTCTATGTCAAAACTGATATATACTTTTTGTGGCAGGCTGGCTACAATATCATCAACGATATTTTTCCAGCTATCGCCCTCGTATAACCGATTTTTAAGATCGCGGTCAAAAAAGCACTGCACCCGGTTATTGCTGTTGCGGATATAATCCACTTCTTCATCACAATAATCACGCACGCCAACCTGTACCAGTTTTTTCACCGATGGCAGTTCCTCCAGTACGTTGTACATGATACTGGCGTGTGAATAATTAAAGCCTTCGTATTGTTTGCGCAGATCGCAATGGGCATCAATCTGCAAAATTCCGATTTCAGCATGTTGTTCTGCCAGTGCTTTGATATACCCGAAAGGAGTACTGTGATCGCCCCCGAGAATGCCTACCAGCTTACCTTTAGCCAGCAGTTCACGGCATTGGGCATGCACCCAGTTATTCAGAAATACACTGCCTTCGTTGATCTCCCGAAGGGAGCGGCACATGAAATTATTTTTTTCAACCTCATCTCCATTGGAGATATAATCGATATAGAGCTCCGCCTCTTTACGGAGGTAATCACTTTTTAACAAAATTTTTTTATCAACGTCACGCATGAAAAACCCCTGTCTCCAGCAGTCGTGGTAGTCGGCATCATAGAGATCCACCTGCAGGCTTGCTTTTAGAATATTATCAGCCGCCCGGGCTGTGCCTGCACTATAGCTTACGGTAACTTCCCAGGGCACGGGAACG
>CAZJNY010000135.1:0-10063 GCA_964547405.1 uncultured Flavihumibacter sp.
CCATTGTTTGCGGATTAATCCAAACAAACGTTCAAAACTGAATTCGCTATTCATACTTAGTTGGATAAGGGGTGAATTATTTAAATGCTTTTTGTACCGCATCCTTATTGGAGATGATGGCCTTGTACAACATTTCGAGATCGAGGCGGCCCTCCTCTCCTTCTTCGTTTACGAGGATGATGGCATTGCCCTTGAGAGAGGTCTCTTTATAGAGCGCTGAACGCACTTCTTCGCTGTCGAAAGAAATTTTAAAATGAAGGCGATTGGTAATGCTGCCAATTGTCTGATCGAACAGAATGCCACCTTCATCGATAATGGTGATCCGGTCGATCAGGTTCTCCAGGTCTTTCACCTGGTGGGTGGAAATCAGGATGCATTTTTCTTCACTGACTGCTCCTGCCATCACTTTCCGGAACTGGCTTTTGCTTACAATGTCCAATCCATTGGTGGGTTCATCCATCAATAAAATCGGCGTATTACAGGCCAGGCCAAAACTGATCAATAATTTCTTCTTCTGGCCATAACTCATCTCCTGTAAATGCTGGTCTTCAGGTATTGCAAATTCATTCAGATACTGGCGAAACTGAGCTGCACTGAACAACGGATAAAAAATGGCATTGGCACGCAAAAATTCATCGATGGATATATTCGGCAGGTAAAACTCTTCCGGTACCAGGAAAACCTGCTTCAAAAAGGCCGGCTGGCGTTTTTCCGGAGAAAATCCCAACACATTCAGCTTTCCCTCTTTGGGGAACAGCAATCCATTGATCAATCGGAGCAGTGTCGACTTACCCGTTCCGTTTTTACCCAGGAGTCCATATATATGTCCGGGTTGCAGGTCCAGCGACAAACCACTGAATACCGGCTTGTTTTTGTACCTGAAATGAATGTTCTGGATGGATATCATGTTTATTGTTTTAGTGTACTACTTAACTAGTACAGTACAAATGTAAAGCTTTTTCTTTTCCATCCAAATCTTTTTGCAAAATCGCATTTCGTATTTTGCACCCGTATGAGTAAAGAAACCAGACGCTCCCAGGCCCTTGAGTACCATGCGAAAGGAAGGCCGGGGAAAATCGAAGTGGTTCCCACCAAGGAGGCTAAAACCCAGCGCGATCTGTCGCTGGCTTATAGTCCGGGTGTAGCTGAACCCTGTAAGGAAATCGAAGCCAACCGTGAAAACGTATATAAATACACTGCCAAAGGCAATCTTGTAGGAGTTATCTCCAATGGAACGGCTGTACTCGGACTGGGTGATATTGGTCCGGAGGCCAGCAAACCGGTAATGGAAGGAAAAGGGGTATTGTTCAAGATTTTTGCAGACATCGATGTATTTGACATCGAAATCAATGAAAAGGATCCGGAAAAATTTGTTGCCATTGTACAGGCGCTGGAACCCACATTTGGCGGGATTAATCTCGAAGACATCAAGGCACCGGAATGTTTTTATATAGAGAAGGAGTTGAAAAAGCGGATGAACATCCCGGTAATGCACGATGATCAGCATGGAACGGCGATCATCAGTTCAGCGGCCCTGCTGAATGCACTGGAATTGCAGAAGAAAAAGATCGAGAAAGTCCGCTTTGTTGTGAATGGTGCCGGAGCAGCGGCGATGGCCTGCGTAAAACTCTATGTTTCGCTTGGTGCGCGCTACGAAAACTTTACACTTTTTGATAAGGATGGGGTATTGCATGCAGGCAGAACAGACCTTGGAGAAGATAAGGCACCCTTTGCTGTAAAATCAGCCGACTGGACACTAACCAAAGCCATGAAGGATGCAGATGTGTTTCTTGGATTAAGTGTCGGCAACGTCGTAACCACCGAGATGGTGCAAAGCATGGCGAAAAATCCCATCGTATTTGCGATGGCCAACCCCGATCCGGAAATCACCTATGATAAAGGAATTGCCGCGCGCAAGGACCTGATCATGGCAACCGGAAGAAGTGATTTTCCCAACCAGGTAAATAATGTATTGGGGTTCCCCTTCATTTTCCGCGGAGCGCTGGATGTACGGGCCACCCAGATAAATGAGGAAATGAAACTGGCAGCAGTGCATGCGCTGGCCGACCTGGCCAAAAGCCCGGTTCCGGACATCGTGAACCTGGCGTATAATGAAAAGAATATAGTTTTCGGTCCGCATTATATCATTCCCAAACCGTTGGATCCGCGCCTGCTGGCCTGTATTGCACCGGCTGTAGCGAAAGCTGCCATTGCCAGTGGGGTAGCCACTACCACCATCAAAAACTGGGAAGCTTATGAGGAAGAACTGAATAATCGTCTTGGTATCGATAACCAATTGATGCGCGTAATTGGCAGCAAGGCAAGGCGTGATCCGAAACGACTGGTGTTTGCGGAAGCCGATAACCTGAAGATTCTGAAAGCGGCATCCATTGTATTTGAAGAAGGCGTCGCTTATCCCATACTGTTAGGAAACGAGGAAAAGATCCGCAGGATTGCGGAAGCCAACCAGATCGATCTGGATGGCCTTCCAATTATTGATCCGCGCAGTGATGAACAGGAAGAAAAAAGAAGGGAGTATGGTGGTCTGCTCTTTCAGAAAAGACAGCGCAAGGGGCTCAACAAGTATGAGTCGTACAAGATCATGAAAGACCGCAACTATTTCGGTTGCATGATGGTGGAAACCGGAGATGCCGATGCGATGATATCCGGACTCACACGAAATTATGATGAAACCATCCGGCCGGCCTTGCAGGTAATCGGTACGGAAGAAAGTGTGAACAAGATTGCCGGCATGTATCTGCTGCTAACGAAGAAGGGACCAATATTCATGGCAGATACGACCGTGAATTTTAATCCGACTTCCGAAGAACTGGCTGAGATTACGCTGATGGTAGCGAAGGAAGTACGGAATTTCAACCTGACGCCCCGGATCGCGATGCTGAGTTATTCCAATTTTGGAAGCAGTGCATCACCGGAAGCGCAACTGGTAGCGAAAGCCCGGAAACTGGTGAAAGAGAGAAACCCATCATTGATTGTGGATGGTGAAATGCAGGGCATTATTGCTTTCAACAAAGAGATTCTGAAAGATAATTACCCCTTTAGTGAGCTGGTGGACAAGGATGTGAACACACTGATTTTCCCCAACCTGGCAGCAGGAAATATTGCCTATAACCTGCTGAAAGAAGTAGGTGGCGCAGATGCCATTGGGCCTATTCTGCTGGGATTGAAAAAGCCCGTTCATGTATTACAGTTAGGAAGCTCGGTTCGGAGTATCTTTAACATGGCCCTGGTAGCGGTAATTGATGCACAGATGAAATGCAGTCGCAACCAGACCGAAGAGATTGTTCGCAAATCCAAGTGGTGGAAGCGATTCCAGAAAGTCACCAAAGAAATGTAATTAAACAGCCAAGCTTATAGCATGAAATTTATCCAGGAATTCGGAAGATATATACTGATGTTACGGGATATGTTTTCCAAACCGGAGAACCGGAAAGTGTATTGGAAGGAATTCATGCACCAGTGTAATGATATTGGTATCGGATCCTTAGGCATTGTGGTAATTATCTCCGTATTTATGGGAGCAGTTTCCACCCTGCAGACAGCTTATCAGCTGGTGAGTCCGCTTATTCCAAAATCATCCATTGCCCAGATTGTGCGGGACACCGTGTTGCTGGAGTTTGCCCCTACCCTTGTCTGTATTGTACTGGCAGGTGTGGTAGGCAGTAAGATTGCCAGTGAACTGGGGAATATGCGGGTAAGTGAACAGATTGATGCATTGGAAATTATGGGGATTAACACCAAAACCTACCTGGTATTACCCAAAATTGTAGCCGCCCTGGTAGTGATACCGATGCTGGTAGTAATCTCCGCCGGACTCGGAATCTGGGGAGGCCGTTTGGCCGGACAGGCAGCGAATATTCTTTCCACCACAGATTTTGATAAAGGTTTATTGAACTCCTTCCTGCCCTACAATGTGTTTTTTGCCATGGTGAAAGCCTATGTTTTCTCCTTTATAATATCCAGTGTACCTGCTTTTTACGGGTATTATGTGCAGGGAGGTGCCCTGGAAATTGGCCGGGCTTCCACCAAATCGGTGGTAGTTAGTTGTATCTTAATTCTATTTGCCGATTATATATTGGCAGCCATACTATTGTAACATGATTGAAGTTCAGCATATCAAAAAAGGATTTGGCGACAAGATCGTCATCAACGATGTGAGTGCGGTGATGGACGATGGTAAGTGCAACCTGATCATCGGCTCCAGCGGAAGTGGGAAAACTGTTTTTATGAAATGCCTGGTCGGACTGTTTCGGCCAGACAGCGGATCCATCTTATACGATGGAGAAGATTTTACCAATATGGATGCTGCCGGAAAAAAGGAAATCCGTAAGAAAATCGGGATGTTGTTCCAGGGATCTGCCCTTTTTGACAGTTTGAACGTAGAAAAAAACATTCAGTTTCCGTTGGATATGTTTACGAACTGGACGCTTGCTGAAAAACGTAAACGGGTGGATGAGGTACTGGATCGGGTAGAGTTGAAGGATGCCAATAAAAAGTTCCCTTCAGAGATCAGCGGTGGCATGAAAAAAAGAGTAGGTATCGCCCGGGCTATAGTACTGAATCCCAAATACCTTTTTTGTGACGAGCCCAACTCGGGCCTGGATCCGCAGACTTCCCTGGTAATTGACAAACTGATCAAGGAACTGACCGAAGAATTCAATATTACGACCGTCATCAATACGCACGATATGAATTCCGTGATGGAAATCGGCGACAAGATCATTTACATGTACAAAGGAGAAAAAGAGTGGGAAGGAAATAATAAAGAGATCATTTTCAGCAAGAACCAGCGACTGAATGATTTCATTTTTGCCTCCGACTTCCTGCGGGATGCCAAGGATATGCGGATGCTGGAACAGACCGGAAAGATTGATAACGACCGGAATATGGAAGATCTGGTCCGCTAATTTTCCCCGGCATAAGCGCCGGATATCTGCCCATTATACCTTAGTTTTGCCCCCGATCATTAAAATACAGCCATATGAGCGTTTTAGTAAATAAGCAATCGAAGATACTTGTACAGGGATTCACAGGAACGGAAGGCACTTTCCATGCTACACAAATGATCGAGTATGGTACTCAGGTAGTTGGTGGTGTAACGCCCGGCAAAGGTGGATCAACCCATCTGGATCGTCCTGTTTTTAATACGGTAGCGGATGCTGTGAAAGCAACCGGCGCCAATGTATCCATCATATTTGTGCCCCCGGCATTTGCCGCAGATGCCATTATGGAAGCTGCTGAAGCCGGCATCGAACTGGTAGTTTGTATCACGGAAGGCATTCCGGTACAGGACATGGTTCGGGCTAAAAACTTTCTGCAGGGCCGCAACACCCGTCTGATCGGGCCTAACTGTCCGGGTGTAATCACTGCCGACGAATGTAAAGTTGGCATCATGCCAGGTTTTGTGTTCAAAGCAGGCCGCATCGGGATTGTTTCCAAGAGTGGTACCCTGACTTATGAAGCGGCAGACCAGGTAGCCAAGGCTGGATTGGGAATTTCGACAGCGATTGGAATTGGTGGTGACCCCATCATTGGTACCCCTACCAAAGAAGCGGTAGAATTATTGATGAATGATCCGGAAACAGACGGAATTGTAATGATTGGTGAGATCGGAGGAAGCATGGAAGCAGAAGCGGCCAAATGGATCAAAGAAAACGGCACCAAGCCGGTAGTAGGATTTATTGCCGGACAAACAGCGCCTCCCGGCCGTCGGATGGGCCATGCCGGTGCGATTATCGGTGGTGCAGACGATACTGCGGAAGCAAAAATGAAGATCATGGCGGAATGTGGAATCCATGTAGTACAGAGCCCTGCTGATATTGGTAAAAAAATGGCAGAGGTGATAAAAAAATAATCGTAGAAATACGGAGGAATATTAAAAAGCGGTGCAATATTTGTACCGCTTTTCTCTTTCTGTACCCTTCCCGACAGTCGTCTCCCATTCACTCCATCATAGGGCTGTCCTCTCAGGGGGGCAGCTTTTTTATTTACCCGCTGCAACGGGACTAGTTCACTTATACTCAAGGTTCTGTTAAGATGATTGATTTGCGGGCAATGGACTGTGTAATCCAATGGCGTCTGCATCTATGGTCTGTATGCTTTTCAATAACTTGTATTAAAATGTCAGATATGCGCTTAGGACTAAGCCTTTTGATTTGTTTTTTTTCCTTATTCACAGTAGCTCAAAAAATGCCAACAATACAATACGACCCCTGGTGGGAAAAGATTGACTCCCTGGTACAGAAAGCAGGCTTGTACCAATCTGCTCTGGATGAAGTACAACAGTTGTATACAAAGGCAAAGGCAGAGAAACAATCAGGACATCAGATTAAGGCAATCCTCTATCGCCTTCAATTGCAGGAGGTATTGGTGGAAGAAAGTGATACGGCCGCGTTGAATCTGTTGCGAAAGGAAATTGCGCTTGAGCAGGGTGTGGCCCGCGCACTCCTGAATACACTCCTGGGCGATTATTATAAAAGCAAATACAATCAGCAGCGTTGGTCGATATATGACCGCACGCCGCTTGCCGAAACCAATACCCAGGATATTCAAACCTGGACCGCCATCGATTTTCACAAAGCCATTTCGAAAGCCTATCGGGAAGCGCTATCCGAGCCGGCACTGAAAGGCCCGGAGGCCCGCAAACTGGTAGAGCCACTAATTACAAAAGGAGAAAACACCAGCTATCGGTCATCACTCTACGAATTGGTAGTAAAGAAAGCACTGAATTATTTCAAAGAAAATCCGGTGGAACTTCCGGAACAGGCGGATCAATCCTTTTGGGAAAATAAAGCACTCTGGCAACCGGCAGAAGGATTTATGAAACTTCGCTTATCCGAAGGAGATAGTGCGGAACCGGGAAGGATCAGTCTGGGACTGCTGCAGGATTTGATGAACTATTATAGTAAGGAGCAGCAGCGCGAAGAGCTGGCCGCAACAGACCTTGAACGATATCTATACCTGCATTATAAAGCCGAATTCGCAGATAAGGATAGTTTATACAACGCTGTACTGGAGCAACACCGAAAGGAGTACAAGGGAACGGCTGCTGCCGATCAGGCCGTTTTCCTGTTGGCAGACAGGTATTACAGGGAAGAAGAAAATCCTGTAAAAGCGCTGGCACTGGCCGAAGAACTGGTAAGGGAAAACAAAACAAGTCCGGGTAGTATCCGCACGTATAATCTGGTACAGGAAATTAAATCACCCCGCCTGAGTTTGCAAACTGAACGGGTGAATATTCCGGGGGAGCCTTTTCGTGGACTGGTGGAATGGAAAAACCTTGGAAGGATTTACCTGCGTGTACTGCCGGTGGATCCGGTAAAACATGGGCATTTGCTGGAGCAATCGAACTATTTTGACAGTACGAATTGGGCACTCCTGAGTGGCTCGCAATTCATGCGTGCATGGGAACAGGTGCTTCCTGAAAAGAATGATTACAAAATTCACCGGACAGAAATTAAGGTGGACGCATTGCCGGTAGGGAGGTATTTTTTATTGGTAAGTGATCGTCCGGGTTTTTCAATGGCGGATGCCAACCTGGGAGTGGTAGAGCTGACTATTTCCAATATTAGTTTTATTCATTCGGGCTCCGATTATTTTTTCCTGCATCGCACTAGTGGACAGCCGTTGCCAAAATCAACGGTGGAACTGTATCAACGGATTTATGACCAGGTATCCAGAAGATATCGGCGGGTGAAAAAGGAAACGCTTACAGCAAATGATAAAGGGTATCTCTATATCGATCAGATTGGTGATACTGAATATGGCAGTTTCTCATTGGTTGTAAAGCATGGAACTGATAGTCTCCGGATTGATGAGCAGGAATATATTTACTCCTATTCGCAGCAGGAAAAGGACAGTTCTTATGAGGCTTATGAAAAAAAGAACGCAAGAGTACATTGGTTTCTGGATCGGGGGATCTACCGGCCGGGACAACTGCTATATTTTAAAGCAGTGCTGACAAGCAAGGATAAGGAAACCGGTTTGCCCAGGTTACTGACTGGCAAAAAAACCACCCTTCAGTTATTTGATGCGAATGGGGAGAAACTGGATTCTTTGATGTTGACCAGTAATGAATATGGTTCTGTTGCTGGAAAATTCACCTTGCCATCAACCGGACTAACGGGACAGTTTTATCTTGCAATGGAAGAGTTTGGCAATGAAACGTATTTTAATGTAGAAGAATACAAGCGGCCCCGCTTTGAAGTAAGTCTGGATAAACTGAAAACTACAGTTCGGTTAGGCGATACCGTTACTATAAAAGGGAAAGCTATGGCCTATGCGGGCAATGCGATTTCCAATGCAACCGGTACTTACAGGGTTACAAGGGGCGCCAGATTTCCGTATCCCTGGAAGCTGGCAGCCTATGGATTCAGACCAGGGTACAGAACTGCCGAAATCGCGCATGGTAATCTGACAACTGCAGCAGATGGAAGTTTCAGCATTTCTTTTCCGGCCATACCCGATGGCAACATTGAACCAAAAACAGATCCGGTATTTGATTATACCATCCATATTGATATCACTGATTTGAATGGTGAAACCCGTTCGGCCAGTAGTTCGGTGCCGGTATCGTATAAATCATTGCAACTGACTGTACGTGCGGAGCAGCAGAAAATGCCAACTACTGATTTTACCCGTATCCTGGTCAGCAGCACCAACCTGGTGGGAGAACCGCAAACTACAAACGTTAATGTGGAGATCGTACCGTTAAAGAGTCCGGGTAAACTGCTACGCTCCCGCTATTGGGAAGCACCGGATACCTTTGTACTAACAGAGCAGGAGTTTCGTAGTTACTTCCCGAATGATTTGTATAAAAACGAAGATGATCCAGAAACCTGGTCGGAGGGAAAAGTTATTTGGAGTAAATCCATACAAAGCGACTCCACCGGCCATGTAAAACTGGATAGAAAAAAATGGGCTCCGGGCTGGTACCGGCTGATTGCTAAGGCAGTAGATCCGAATGGAGAAATGATCGAGAGCAAGTCTGTTGTATTCTTATCGGATCCGACAGGGAAAACGGTGGCAGAAACGGGTTACCTGAGCGCCAGTCAGGGTAAACGCAGTCTGAAACCGGGAGAGAAAACCAGTATCGAGCTGGCTACTGAAGCAACTGACCTGTTTGTTATTGAACGGAAAATCAATTGGGCGGCACAATCCAAAGAAATCAAACTGCCCTTCTCCCAAAAGTTTCGCTTGTTCGGAATGGGTAAAGAGCGGGTACAGATTTCCGTTATAGCAACCGACGCAGACAAAGGGGGCATTGAAGTACAGCATGTATTTGTCAAGCACAACAGAGTGTACAGTTATGATAGTTATTTCTCCGTACCACTGGAGGAGAAGGAATTGAAGATACAGTTGCAAACCTTCCGCGATAAACTGGAACCCGGAGGAAAAGAAAAATGGACGGTATCTATAACCGGCCCGGAAGCAGAAAAATTCGGCATGGAATTACTGACCTCGATGTACGATGCTTCATTGGATCAGTTTGCGGCTAATAGCTGGAATAAGCCAAACCTATGGCCTGCCTTGAATCGCATGGGAAGTTGGAATGGTAGGACTAATTTTATTTCCGAGGGAAGTAGTGATCACAGCGTTCAATTGGAGGGTAAAGCGGAGGATTGGAAGAAGGGGGAGGAACTACTTGGGTTTGAAGAAATAGAGGGAAGAAGAATATCTATTACGGGAAGTGCTGTAGTCAAGAGGGAAAGTTTCAAAACCATGGATGTTGCTTTATCTGCAACTCCACCTCCCCCCCCCATAGTTGAAATGGAAAAGTATGCTTCAGCGAAAATTGTAGTTGATTCAGCGAATGATAATTTGGAAGGCGGATATATACCAGCCATTAAAATATCCTCACAAAAAAACGATACACCTCCGGCCATCCGATCAAATTTTGCAGAAACCGCATTCTTCTTCCCGCAATTAAGCGCCGATTCGAACGGGCATTTCAGCTTCAGTTTTACTATGCCGGAATCAGTGACCAGTTGGAACTGGCAGCTCTTTGCGCATACCAAATCCCTGGCCATGGGTTATTTGCAGC
>CAZJNY010000136.1:0-9976 GCA_964547405.1 uncultured Flavihumibacter sp.
CGAAAATCATCCGCATTACTGATAATAAGGGAAAGGATTTGCTGATATCGGCGATGATATAAGAGTGAAAGGATAAAATAGTATAACAGCGACAGATAACCAGGGATTTGGTAGATCGCTAAAAAATCGGGATCCAGTTCATCCTTCAACATCGTGTAATCATGCGTAATGACTTTATCAACAATAAAAATGCCCAATGAGAGCAGGCACCAGATCAAGCCTGGTAAAAAATGCCTGCGATCTTTTTTAGTGATACGAAACCCGGGGTCGAGCAGACTTTTTACATAAAACAATACAACTGGTCCAAGGAGAAAAAGATGCTGCGTAGGAAAATAGAGCAAAAAATCTCGATAGGGCTGTCGGCTGTACCAGCCGGCGAATCCCAGCATCCAGGGAGCTATGTAAAGTGCTGACAACAACAAAAAGATCCCCAGCCAAAGGGGAGAAGCCTGCCTGATGGTTTTTGATCTCAACAAAAGCAGTGTACCAAATACAAGGAAATGTACAAAGAAGAGGAGTAGCAGGGAACTGTAGTTACTGAAGTGAAACATTGCTACCGGAAATTACAAATTTTCCGAGCCATTTGTTTTCGATTGCGGATGCTTCAATCAGCCCGTTTTCAATCATTTCCAGAATGATTTCCGGTTTTGCGTCTAGAAAAAAATCCTCATTAATAGCTGCCACCAGTTCCTGCATACGCATAGGGTTGTGTTTTAGCTTCTTGTTATAAGTCTAAGCTAGGATTAAATACGGTGTTTTCACGCTTGTGGGCTAATTTATGGTTACGTAGTTTAGGGTTCATAATTCAGTAGCTACGAATTACAAACAGGAATACCGGAAGGTAGGAGGGAGTAAACACTGTATGCCCTGTTCGGACTAAAATCCGGCGCAAGACAAGTAATAAAATTTAAAAGCATCCAATTATGCAGCAATTAGAATTAGTGCAGATGGGACTTGCTCCCCTTGAGGAGCAGGAACTGCAGGAAACGGAAGGTGGAGCCTGGCCTAAATGGCTGAAAGGCGTGACATGGGTTTCAGTTGGTAATGAAATCATTGAAAACTGGACCGATGTCAAGAAAGGGTTGGTGGATGGATGGAATTCTATCAAGTAAAAAAACTTTTATGAAACAGACAGCAATTGATGTGGCAAGATTTGAAGGGATGAGGGAGTTGTCTTTGGATCAACTGCAGAGTATTGAAGGGGGAGGGCCTACTCCCGAGTCAAGCTTTTGGTATGACATTGGTTATGTTACTGCCGCTAGTTTAAAGACGATTTGGACATTTGCTAAATCAGCAGTGGAATATCAGTCTTCATTGCCTGCTATTTTGAAAAAGTAAAAAAATAGACCAGGCAGGGATTGCCTGGTCTATCAAAACTGTATATTATGAAAGAGGAATTATCAAAGCTGACCACTTTTCAATGGGTTGTTCTGATCGGCTGTATTTTTTTATTAATTAGATCTATACTGAAATGTTAGTGGCAGGTATTAAAGATATTAGCAGTTGGTATAGCCGGCTGACAAAGCAGTTCTCCAATTGGCAGGTAATATTCCTGGTACTGCTGGATATAGTATTGAACTTGCTGATTACGGCTCTTTTCTCACTCGTATTATTTCCTAATCATAAAGCAGTTCCTTCTACAGAACCAACAATCTATTTTTTTCTTTCAATTTTTATTATTGGGCCCTTTCTTGAAACCTATTTTGTTCAAAGAGGAATAATCAATTATATTCTTAATAAGAAGCCAACTGAATATTTATTGGCATGTCTGATTTCTTCTCTTGTTTTTGCTGCATTTCACTATTACTCAATTCCGTATATTATAAAAACATTTTTATCCGGATTTTTATACGGCACCCTTTATATTTCTGTAAGACAAAAAAACGAAAATGCCTTCCTGGCAACCCTGATCACCCATATGGTTTTTAATGGCCTGGGCTTCTGCATTACGCTTTTGATGCGCGCTTAAAAGAACTATTTATTCATTTTAAAACTGACCGGTATGCTAACATCCGGAATGAATCCCTATACACCAGTTGCTGGATCTGGCATCTACCGGTTGATCCTGTTACTTATTATTTTTACAATTGCTGTCCTGCCGTTTATTAAAACAACTGTGTCAGTTACTGCATCAGGGATTATCAGGCCGGTTGAGGAGCGCACGGAACTGAAACCTGTCCTTTCTGGTACCATTGATTCCATCCTGGTTAAAGAAGGTGAACTTGTTCAAAAAGGTCAGTTGATTGCAGTACTGAGAAATGAAATCAGTCGGCCCAAACAATTGCAGCAGGAATTCGAATATAACCAGCGAATGTTGTTTGTCCGGGATCTTGAGAGAATAACCTCAGCGGCAGATCTGAAAAACCTTACCCTGCAATCCCCTTTATATCGGCAACAGGTCGGTAAGGTTGTATTTGAATTGTCGAAGCTGGAGGCAGCCATCCGAAAAGTACAGCATGAAAAGAGAATCAACGATCAATTACTAAAAGAAAGGATAATTGCTCCCAAAGAACAATTCGATAAAGAAATAGAAGCACAAACACTGCAGGCAGCATTGAATGCTTATAAAAATGAACAACTTGCCGGATGGCAGCTGGATTTGCAACGGTACAAACTGGAACTATCCCAATATGCAGTTCAAAAGCAATTGTTGGAAACCGATTCCCGAAACCACTATATATATGCTCCCATAGCTGGCGTAGTGCAAAATATCAATACGCGGTATAAAGGAGGTTTCATCTCTTCCGGAGAAACCATTTGTTTACTTTCTCCCGCAGCACAACTTATTGGAGAATGTTATGTGAGTACTAAGGATGTCGGATTGTTGAAGGTCGGATTGCCTGCCCGCTTCCAGATCCATGCATTTCACTACAACTATTTTGGGCTGGTTACCGGGAAAGTAATTTCTATTGCCGACGATTATTCTATTATTGAAAACCGCCCGCTCTTTAAAGTCAGGTGTTCATTTGATGCCAGCCGGCTGAATCTTAAAAACGGGTATAGCGGAGAGCTTAAAAAAGGACTGACATTCCAGTCCAGGTTTGTGGTGGCAGAGCGAACCTTGTGGCAATTGTTATTTGATAAAGTGGACGACTGGTTCAATCCAACAGCGCCGGTTATGTCCAAACGTGAGTTTGATTATGAAGAGAAAGGTAAAAATAAAACAACGGGATATCACTGATTGCGGAGCAGCCTGCCTGGCTTCGGTTTCCATTCACTACAAATTGCAGTACCCGATTAGCAGGATCCGGCAGTATGCTGGTACAGATAAACGGGGCACTAATGTGCTGGGTTTGATTGAAGCTGCAGAGCGACTCGGTTTTCAGGCCAAAGGCGCAAAGGGTCAACTGGAAAACCTTTCAGGGATACCGCTTCCTGCTATCGCTCATATTATTTTGAAGAGTGGTTTGCATCATTATGTTGTTATTTATTCCGTTTCGAAAAATACAGTTGTTTACATGGATCCGGGTGACGGTGATTTTCATAAGCTAAGTTTAGATCAATTCAAAGAAATCTGGACCGGTGTGCTGGTGCTGCTTTTACCCGGTGCTGATTTTGTTGCCGGGAAACACAAAACAAGTAATAGAGAGCGATTCTGGAAGCTGATTCAGCCACATGCGAGCATTATGCTGCAGGCATTGATTGGAGCAGCAGTGTACACGATTCTTGGGCTTTCCACCTCTATATACCTGCAAAAAATAATTGACTTTGTACTCGTTGAAGGAAATGTTCGCTTACTGAATCTTCTGAGTATAGCCATGATTGTTATACTAATCTTTCAGTTAATTATTGGAGGCTATAAAACAGTTTTTGGTCTGCAAACCGGGCAAATGATTGATATCCGGCTTATCATGGGATATTACAAACACCTGCTGCACCTGCCGCAACGGTTTTTCGATACCATGCGGGTTGGAGAAATTATAAGCAGGGTAAATGATGCAGTCAAAATTAGGGAGTTCATTAATAGTGTAGCACTTAGTTTTATCGTAAATGGTTTTATTGTAGTCTTCAGTATCCTGCTCATGTTTTTTTATTACTGGAAGCTGGCACTGCTGCTATTGGCGATCATACCTTTTTATATGCTGCTCTATTGGATTACTAACAGGATCAATAAAAAATGGCAGCGTCAACTGATGGAAGATAGCGCTGAGTTAGAGAGCCAGATGGTGGAAAGCCTGAATGCTGTGGGCACCATAAAACGATTTGGTTTGGAGCGATTCACGAATGAAAAAACCGAAGGGCGATTTATTACACTCCTGAGAACCATTTATAAGATGAGTATGTACTCCCTTTATGTCGGAACGGGTACAGAGTTTATCACTCGCTTGTTTACGATCCTGCTGTTATGGATCGGGAGTGGTTTCGTTATCAGCAATGAGCTTTCAACTGGCGAACTCTTATCCTTTTATGCGTTGATCGGTTATTTTACCGGTCCGGCCAGTTCACTGATTTCCGCCAACCGCAGTATCCAGGATGCCTTGATTGCGGCGGATCGTTTATTTGAAATAATTGATCTTGAAACAGAAGCTACGCATGAAAACAAGGTTGAACTAAGTACGGATCAAATTGGTGATATTGAATTCCATGAAGTTTGTTTTCGTTATGAAAACCGCCAGTCTGTGTTTAATGGATTGAATCTGCGCATCACAAAAGGAACTACCACCGCAATTGTAGGCGAAAGCGGTAGTGGCAAATCGACCCTGCTTTCCCTGCTGCAAAATTTGTATCCGCTGCAGTCTGGCTGTATTACCATAGGCGGATTGGATCTGCAGCATATCTCCAATCGAAGTTTGCGACAGTTGGTTGGGGTAGTTCCTCAGGATATTGATCTGTTCAGCGGAACCATACTGGAGAACATAGCAATTGGTGAAGACGAGCCGGATCTGGGCCGTATTATATTTTTATCCAAAAAGCTGGGAACAGATGAATTCATAGAAAAACTTCCCAATTCTTATAATAGTAGGGTAGTGGAACAGGGAACTAATTTTTCAGGCGGACAGAAACAGCGGCTTGCTATTGCACGGGCACTCTATCGAAATCCGGAGATTTTAATCCTGGATGAGGCTACCAGCAGCCTTGATCCTGCAAGTGAGCAGAAAGTACAGGATACCCTGAATTGGTTCAAAGCACAGGGCAAAACCATCCTGCTAATAGCTCACCGGCTCAGTACGGTTAAGCATTGTGATCAAATCCTGGTATTGAATAAAGGAACCCTGGTAGAGCAGGGAAACCATTTTGAATTGCTGGAAAACCAAGGACTCTATTCGAGATTATGGAATCATCATTCAGGTAGTACCCACCAGCTCTAAAAATCAAATAATTCGCCCCAGATGCCTTTTTTCTTTTTGTAATGGTAATCTTTATCGGATTTATAGTACTCTTTGGATGGATATTTCTCCTGCTGCCTGGTATTTTCAGATGGTATTTGTGAAGAACGCTCAATAATTTTATCCAATTCTCCCCTATCAAGCCAAACCCCACGACATTCCGGACAATAATCAATTTCAATTCCACTTCGCTCTGCCATAACTAAACTCACGTTACAAGTAGGACACTTCATATGATATACCTTTAATAGTTTCTAAGTTCGGTATTTGAGCCTGCTTTATTATGTAGAATTTGTTATAATTATTATAAGGTGAATTAATAACCATCACTCCAGCCCCGGTAAAATCAGGGCTTTTGGTAAATCAGTTTTCCATGCTTAAAAACACAGCATACTTTTGAAAAGGCTTCAATGGATTTGGCGGGATCTTCTTCTAACACAACCAGGTCGGCAAGATATCCGGATGCAATGCTACCATACTCTTTTCCCTTTCCAAAAAATTGCGCGGGATTGGTAGTCATGGTAGCAAGAATTTCCAGATAGGATAAACCCGCCTGTTGCAGCAGGATCCATTCATCCCTGGGATTATAATTGGTCATATAGCCCAGGTCGGTTCCAAACAGGATCGTTCCGCCTGCCTGATGAAATTGTGCAAGTTGTCCCACCGCTGTAAGAAGAAGTGGATTGTTTTCAGCTTTTATCCCATTTATTTCCAGATCCCATTTGTTTAGTTGAAGAGTGGGGATCAGGGCTACTTTTTTCTCAATCATCTTATTGAGCAGGGAAGTTGGCAGGGGCTTTCTATCATCAGGAGCCGTATGTACCAGCAGGTTAACACCATTGTTCACTGCCTGTTCTGCTCCCTCCAGGTTGGTCGGATGAGCAGCCAGGACCTTCTTCTCCTTTCGGGTCAGCATGGCCGCTGTTTGAATTAGGGAATCCGGCATGTTGATGACTTGTTTTCCGGTTGGAGAAGCCGACCAGATCTTGATCAAATCAGCGCCCAACTCGAATTGCTGGTTGATATGCTGCTTAACTTCCTGGCTCGTGGATAGTTCCGGTAACTTATATGGAGCAATATAAAATGGGCTGGCGTTTGGCGGTGCAAATGGAACACCTGCATACAAAAGGGAGGGACCAGTTACATGGCCCGATTCCAGCCGTTTTCTCAGGCGCTGCAGGTTTCCGGCCTCGAATGCGGCCATGTCTACCGCATGTGTGAAGCCGTAAGAAGTCAATAGTGAATCAAATTGGCGACTAAGCTGTGTATCGGAAAGGGCATCTGTACTAAGCCATTGAGGCTCCATCAAATGAATATGATTATTCCAGAATCCTGCAAGAATTGTTTTTCCTGCAAGAGAAATTTTTCGGGTACTAGCCGGGATGGAAAGGGTTGAGCCGGAACCTACCTTTTCAATCCTGTTTCCATTGATAATAATCGTACCATTATCAATGGGAGGAGTATAGGGGTCGATGTAAATTTTCACATTGGTGAGTGCTACGCGGGTATCCTGGGCGAGCGCAAAAAAACTGAAAAACAAGAGCAGAAAAAGCAGTAAGAAAGGGTAGGGCCTGAAATGAGTCATATAGTTTATTTACTTACTTTTTTGATTTCACTGATTTGTACAATTGGCTGAATATTGGTGTATTTCGGAATATCATTCATTATAGCGGCTCTGTTTTTCGCAATCGATTCATTGTATTCAGCCAGATTGTTACAATAAAAATAACCAATCGCGATGAAAGGAATTTTATCTGATGGTGTTCTTCCTGCTACTCCTTTATCGATTTCATAAAACCTGAGATTCTTTCCGATAAAAGAAGCCATCATGGGCATATGTGTTTGTTCATAGTAATCCATATCAAAACTTTTCCCCTCCTCATTGGGATAAAGTATTGACACCTTAATCATTCCTGTTTCGGGAATAGCAGACTGCTGTAGCTGGTTGGTTTTACAACTGAGCAGGATGAAAAGCAGGAAAAGGGTGGTCAGGCGCATAGTAGTTGGTTTATTTCCCCGATTCTGGCCAGCACTAGTGTTTTAATTATTTCCGGATCAAGGGGTTTATCTGGCTGAAACCGGATTACCGTAGTGGAGTGATCATAGTCCGCGAATTCCTGCCTGTATCTTTTCAATACTTCTCCTTCCATGATAAAAAAAGACAAATGAGTTTTGCTGGAACGAAACCCAACGGCTCTTTTCCCTTTGTAATAAAAGAAGGGCACCCCTCTGCTGAGCTTTAATTCCGCGTCAGGTACCAGCTCCTGAATTTGCCGGCTGATGGCTTGTAGTGCGTTTCGCTCCGCTTCCGAAAGCTTCAAAAAATAACCAGACACTTCAGTTGACATATTTCTTGATCGGTTGTTTTACAATTCTAATCCATTTATTCTATGAGCAGCTGGCATAAAAGCGACATGTTTACTTGCCGATCACGACAAAATTGGGTTGCCCCTACCTGTTTACCTTTATCCTGATCCGGTGATATAAGTTAAATAAGACTATGAAAAGCATGAAAATTTGATGGTACCGGAGGTGCTAAAAGCTGTATCTTCCTGAAAAGTTTGTATTCGAATTGGAACTCCTAAACGACTGGTTTACAGATAGTCCTGATAAGGTGTTGAATAAACTCTATGCAGACAATCTTCCCTGGATGGAGCAATATGTGCTGCAGAATTCAGGATCAGGAACCGATGCGCAGGATCTTTTTCAGGAAGCCATTACCGCCGCATGGGTCAACCTGCATACCGGCCGCTTCTCTGGATCACGCGAACAATTCAATGCCTATCTCAGACAGATCGCCAAACACAAATGGCTGAATGAACTTCGCACCCGATCCAGAAAGAAGACAACGGTTACAGACCAGCTCCCGGAACAGGAAGCCCCCCTTTTACACCTCGCTGAAAACGATAACACAGAGCAATCAACCCTGCTTCGGCAAAGCTTTCAGGAACTCGGTGATAAATGCCGTACGATTCTCGGACTTTATTATTACCGGAAAAAATCACTGAATGAAATTGCGCTTGAACTGAACAACACCGAAAACAGTATTAAAACGATTAAATACCGTTGCATGATGCAACTGCGCCAATTATTCCTGGAAAAATCCCGCCAACATGGAGGACTATAAAGACCATATTGATCAAGAACTTTTTGAACAGATCGAAGCCTATCTTTTGGATTCAATGACAACTGAGGAAAGATCCCGTTTCGAAACACAACTGGCAGCTGACCCTTCCCTTCAAAAGGAATTGGAATTGCAACGCCAGCTGCTCGCCATTGCTACCATCGAATCATTTAATACAGATCAGCAATCCAGCAAAGGAATTATATCTGCAGCATCCAGGCCTTCCGCTATTGTTAAATCCATCAGCAAATGGTGGTGGGCAGCGGCCGCCATGCTGGTATTGATTAGTGGCTTCTGGTATCTGCAATACAAATCAGTAAGTCCCCAACAACTGGCCAATCAGTATTTTAGTCCCGACCCCGGACTACCAGTTACCATGAGCAGTTCTTCCCAATACCAGTTTTACGATGGTATGGTTAGTTATAAAGAAGCCGATTACGAGAAAGCCATTGCCATCTGGAAATCTATTGCTACTACCAACCGTCAATCCGATACCCTTCAATATTTTATAGGGGTGGCTTACCTCAACAGGGATCACTACAATGATGCCCTGCAACAACTACTTCCGCTCGCAGAAGGCAACAGCAAATGGAAAGAAAAAGCCAGCTGGTACCTTTCGCTTACCTATCTTAAACTCAACCAGCCGCAAAAAGCACAAAAATGGCTGCAAACAATTCCCTCTTATCCTGAAGCACCAGAATTATTGGAAGCTATTAACCACCTAACTGGAGATTAAAGCTTATGAAAAAGGGCCTGCTTTTGTTACTCCTTTGCTGTGCCAAACAGCTTTGCGCTCAAACCGATTTTGATAAATCAGTTACTGCCTACAAAGCGCTTAAGTACGACAGTGCGATGATTTATATTGATAAAGCTGTTGCCCACTATCAAAAGCTTAAACAAACTGATAGTCTGGTTTTTGCCCTGGTACAAAAAGCAGATATGATCTGGAGCCTGAAGGGGATTCCACCCGGACTGGCAGCTATTGAAACAGCTATCCAGCTTTCAGCCAGTCTTCCATTTTATAATCCGGCTCGTGTTGCCGCGCTCGACAAAAAAGGCCAGATTCTCGTTCACAATGAAGAAGCTGAAAAGGGCAAAAAGATTTTCTCTGAGGCGCTGGAACACATTGATAAATCAGCCAGTCCCAGTCCCGTTTATGCAAGCTTGTATAAAAATTTTGCCTGGTTATTAATGACCCTCCAGGATTTTGAACCAGCCCTTCAATATGCACTTAGTGCCCGGCAGATAAATGAAAAACTCTTTGGAAAAGATGCACGCGAACTTATTGGGATTTACCAGGTCCTGCTCTTTATTACCAGTGATGCCGGTAAATACGCGGAAGCAGAAACATACGGACTGGAACTGCTGCGACTGGCCAATCTTAATCTGAGTGCCTATCATCCTAATAAGGGATTGGTGCATAACGATCTTGGTATTCTCTACGAAACCATGCATCGCTATGATGAAGCTCTTTACCATAAACAGGAAATGGTGCGAATCATACAGCTGGATTATGCAAAACATA
>CAZJNY010000137.1:0-9941 GCA_964547405.1 uncultured Flavihumibacter sp.
ATAAACCAAAATCATCTGCTTCATCAATTTTTAAGGTCCGGCATTGAAGTTTTCGGTTGACCCCTTCTGATAGCATATTAAAGAAAAAAGGGAATAGATGATCGGCTATATGTAACTGTTTTACTTTGGGAAGGGTGAGACTAATTGGAGGTTTGGAAGAATCAGCAAAATACTCATCGGTATATTGAAATGTATACCGATTCCTGTTTTCTTCGGTAAGAATACCAGCGAGGGACTTATTCCAATATATTTCCAATGTTCTCATATACTTACTTAACTATCTTTCTAGCCTCCAGCTTCATTTCCAATCCTAAAACAGTAATAATTTTTTCAATCAGATCTACTGTCGGATTGGATTCACCCCGTTCTAATTTGTATAGCGAGTTGACACTAATGCCTGCCAGTTCAGCTAAATCAGGCTGAGTAATCCGGAGTGATTTTCTCCTTGCCCGAATGACTTTCCCGATATCCTTTTTTAACACTATAGTGTGATTTTATAGTTAAATTAAGAAAAAAAATCTAATTAAAACTGTATAATCACACCATACTGTGATTTTATCATATCTGTATTGCTTCCAAACTTTAATTGCTTTAAATACCACACTATAATGTGATTTTAGAGAAAATGAAAGCTCCATCCACTTGGAGAAAGACCGCTACCTGTAGTGCAAAAGCTGGCAGCAAACATGGATTTCGGAATATCTTTACAGCCACCAATACCAACACAAGACTATGCGTCTAACTAATCCTGCAATTCGTTTCAACCTTATTCTAACCACAATAATACTCGTATTCAACTTTTTTTCAGCATCCGCTCAGCAGTCGCAGGTAACTGACAGCATCATTCAACTTTACAATAAAGAAACAAGTTTACCCGAAAAAGCCCGACTGGCCGGAGAACTATCGCAGATCTTTATGGCCATTGATACCTTAAGCTCAGAAAAATGGGGGAATCAGGCGATTGAGGATGCAGAAATATCCCGCGACCGTAAGGCGATGTTCAAATCACAACTGGACAATGGCATCCGCATGGCCTACATAGCTGCCAGGACAGGCTACAGTGCCAAAGCGCTGGAATACATGGACAACGCCTTACGAATGGCCAAAGAAAATAAACTGGAAAAAGAACAGGCGGAAAGTCTATTGTGGAAGGCTTATGTGTACCAGGCCAACTCGGAAATCGATCAGGCGATGGCTCAAACAACACAGGCATTAACATTGGCGCAAGCTGTAGGGAATGACAGCCTGTTAGCAGCCTGCTATTATTCTTTTTCCAAATCTCATGAGGCGAAGGGCGAAAAATTACAAATGCTGAAAAACACTTTTCAGGCAGTTTCCATTTCGGAAGCGATCAACAATCATGCATTGCTCCGAACAGGTTATATGCAGTTGGCACAATTTTACACGTCTATAAAAAACTACGACAAAGCGCTTGATTTCACCTTTAAAGTATTGCAACTGGATTTAGCCAGCAACTCGGATGAATCCAAATATGGAAGGGCGCAGGTCTACAATTCAATTGCAGGCATTTATCAATACAAAAAGAATTACTCCATGGCAGAATCCTTTTACAACAAATCGATTCTGTATGCAGATACCATCAAGTTTCAGCCACTAAAAATGCAGGGATACCTGGGCCTGATGAATTTGTACATCGTTCAAAATGACCCTGTTAAAGCATTAGAATTTTTCAACGCCAAAGCGGATCTCAAACAATATATTTCCGGATTTGGAATGGCCTATGTAATTGATCAGGCCTATGCCGTAATGTATTCGCGGCTGAATAAACTGGACTCAGCCAGTTATTATTATTCGAGGTGTTTGCCCTATTATGAAAACAGTGTAAATCCAGCTTCCCGACTCAATTTCTATTTTTACTATGCAGAATTTCTGAACCAAAAATCCGATAAAGCAGGCGCCATTGCCATTTATGAAAAGTGTAAACAAATAGCTGATGCCACCAAGAGCCTGGACTGGATGAGAGTGTATTCCAGGCTGCTGGACTCTTCCTATACCTCCGTCGGGAATTATGCACAGGCATTACATTACAATAAACTGTATAACCGGTATAAGGATAGTCTGGATAAATTGGGAAAAGAAGATGAAATCCTGCAACTGCAAATAACAGATGAGGAAAAAAGGCGCGACCGGCTGGCCATTGCTGAGAAAGAAAAAATAGAAAAACGCAATCGAATTCAGTATATGGCGATCGTCATTGCTATTGCCACTATCTTTCTATTGCTGGTGCTGCTTGGGTTATTCAGAGTATCTGCCACCACGATCCGGATCATCGGCTTCTTTGCCTTCCTGATGTTTTTTGAATTCATCTTCCTTGTATTCAAAAAGAGCATCTTTGGCATTACCCAGGGAGAACCCTGGAAGGATTTGGGCATGATGATTCTAATTGCTGCCATCCTCGTGCCCCTGCACCATTGGGTAGAGCACAAAGTAATCCATTATTTATCTTCCCAGCATATGCTGAAACTCAGAGACAACAGCAAGGCCTGGTGGAATCGGATTTCAAAAAGAGGAGAATCTGCCGCATGATAAGCACCTAAAAATGCTTAAATCTTATTTACATTTTCCCCTGCTGCAGCTTTTGTCTTGAGTGCTTTCCTGGTAACCTTAAGATTTCTAAAATACCCAATGGTACCAATATCAACGTATAATCCAATCGCCCCACTTTTATTACCGCTTAACCGCTTATCAACGATGAAACTGGAATACTTTTCATTATTGATGAACATCTCGGCTGTTTCTCCGTTTACTTCAATGCGCATTTTGATCCATTCGTTCAGCGCAACCGGGGCAGCTCCCTCATATTTAAACGGAGCGATTTTCCTAAGAATATCAAATTTGTAAGTTGGATAAGCTATGTATTGAACTGCATGATTCCTAAAAAGCTGATTGGTACTTCTGCCAACCTTCGGTCTGACATAAATCCCTTCGAAAGCTGAATCTGCTGGCTGGATATTGAAATAAACGCCTATAAATCCGGCCACTCCGGAATAAGGTGCCGGATGCTGCAATTGACTATACATTTCCACTTCAATAATTCCATTTTCAAAATCATCCAATCCTACCAGTCTGGCATAATGCGCTTCATCTACGGTTGCTTCGATATTGGTACTGTCAAACGGTAAGGCAACTAAATCCCTTTCAATTTTCAGCACTTTTTTACCCTGGAAGTTGGTAATTTCTCCTGTAACATTATGCAGTTCGAAAAGCTGTTTACCAAGCTGCAGGCTTTTTAAGCTGGTTTTCTCCTGGGCAATGCCAACAACCGAACTCATCAACATCAATACCAGTAATCCAACAAATTTTGTGCGCTTCATAATAATCATGATTTGAGGATACAAAGTTCCTTCAAAGGCCGGTATGGCACCAATGATCCAGTTTAAGAAATACCCTTGATCTGGTTTAAGGGTTTACAGTCCCGAAGCCTTGCTGCGTTTATTACGCATCCTGCTTAAGAACTCTGGTGTGATACCTAAATAAGCAGCAATTTGAACCTGAGAAAGCCGATTAATCAAGTGGGGGTAGAGTTCCAGAAAAGACTGGTACCGTTCCTCGGCAGTTGAACTGATATTTTGGAGTAGCCGGTTCTGCAAGCGAACAAAGCTATTCTCCAGGAGCACCCGGAAGATCCGGTCAAATTTGGGCGCCTGCAGGTACAGAGCGATCAGGTCATCCCGGCTAATTTGTAGGACTACGGTATCCTCTAAAGCATCAATAGCCAGCTCAGAAGGCCTTACATCATGAAAACTACCCAGGTCATTAATCCAATAATTCTCGGTGGCAAACTGGAGAATATGTGTAGTTCCTTTGTCGTCGATCTTATACATCCGTAAGCATCCCCGGACCACAAAATAAAACTGGGTACAAATATCTCCCTCCTGCAATAGATATTGTCGTTTCCGGAAAAGCCTGGGCCTGAATAAAGTAGTAACCAGTTTTTGCTCTTCCATATCGAGCGGAATCAACTCATTAAAATAGGAAAGTAACACTTCAAAATTGGCAAATAATTGCTCTTCCTTATTCATTGACTGAAATTAATCATAAAATAAAAAGATTACTGAAATTGCTTCTCGCCATTATCAAAGGGTACTATAATCCAGTCAAAAAAGTATTAAATGCGTAAAATCAATGCTTCAACAGGTAGATTTTTTCAGACAATTCATACAGGTTGGTAGCATTGTTATTACTCAGTACTATCACCGTTTTCCGACTGTTCATGGCATGTATCCAGTTGGAAGTAGATCCCAAAATACCACCGGTTCTGTAATAAAACGGCTCCTGAAAATTGCCCCAGCCAGTGGACCCCCAGAAACCATAGGCCGTGTAGCCGATGTTTTCATTTATTGTAAGCAATTGATCGGTGGTTTGCTTTTTAAGCAGGCGGTTATTGAAAATGGCATTATCCAGGGTAAGTAAATCCTGAGCAGTCGAATATAAAAAACCGGCTCCGAAATACATTTCAGGGAGATAGTCCTCATCAGGCGTAAAAACCGAGGTGGAATCATCATACGTATATGCCTGCACCAATCCGCGAATCTTTTTGCCGCTGCGGGCTACTCCTGTATTGGTTAGTCGCAATGGTTTGAGAATAACATGATTTAAATATGCTTCATAGCTTTTGCCACTAACCCGTTCAATTATTTTATGCAATAGAACATACTCGGTATTGGCATAATTACTCCTCAGACCCGGAGTATCAACCATTTGTCCGGAACAATATAAGTCTATAAATGAATCGAGTGACAGCCTGGTTTGATAGGGTTTCATACCCTGGGGTTCTAACAAATTGGCGATGCCAGAAGAGTAAGTAAGGAGTTGGTGTATCGTAACCAGATCCCGTCCTGGTCCCTTGTAAGCGGGGAAATACCTTCCAATGGTTTCTTTCAGATCGATCTTCCCTTCCTCCACCAGTTTCATTGTTAACAAGGCGGTGAACACCTTGGTCATGGACGCAATTTTAAATTTATCCTCCGGCTTCATTCCCACTGCTTTTGTAGCTACTACTTTTCCATCCACCGCCAGGAGCGCTACTCCGCTAAAATGGTTACGTTCTTTATATGCCCTCAGCAAACTGTCAAGACTTGTAGCTTGCGCGATAACGGTACCGGAAAACAGCATCAATATAAAAAACACTAGATACCTCATATTGAACTTTTAAAATAATTAGGGTTGATTGAATACTGCCTGAATAAAAACGGTATCTCTATTGCTTTCATAATAAACTTTTCGATTGGGTTGCTCTGCCAGTTCCCATTCTCCATTGACCGTGAACTTTATTTCCGTGTATTGAAAGGCCGTTCTGGTTTGAAAACTTGCGGTATAGACAGAATCCTTAATTAGAGCAGTCATGGTATAATCCTGTTCCCAATTTAGCGGATTGCCATTTCCCCTGATGCCTACCTGCTCAATATTTTTTTTACCCGGTATGGTTAGCTTAACCATCACCGTTTTTACATATGCTTTCTGTACGCAGCCTGTTAAAAAAATGAATATCAAAAGGAATGGTAGTCTTATGTATTTCATGGTTGAAGTTTTTTAGCAATAAGATAATCGGCACTAAATCGCCCTCCTCCCAGCATCAGGGTATAGATCGCTACCCATAGAAATCCAATGGCAGGAAACTGCTGCCAGAGATCATGCCCTGCATGTTGAACAAAGGCAGCCACCAGCATGGTACAGGCAATAAGAAAGGAAAACAGCCGGGTTTGAAAGCCTGCTATCCATGCCAGTCCGCCTATGCCTTCACTGAAAGCCCCCATCCAGGCCAGGAAGGCAGGGAACATTTGGAAGATACCTCCATGTTCAGCGATATCATTCGGGAACCAGAAGGCCACTTCAAAAAATTTCAGGTTTGTTTCCGGCGGACTCCAGGGAAGGCCAAATTTGGCGGCTCCAAACTCAACCGATAACAGGTAACCACAAACGATTCTTGGCACCATCAGAAACAAATCCTGCCAAAAAAAGGGAAGCGGAATCGGAGCAGTGAGTTGATAAAACAGTTTTTTCATGCCATTTATTGATTTGGCTATGAAATTGGGAAATTGAAAAAGCCCCTGCGCCCCAAATTCTGTTCAAAAGGGTTCAACTTATCTAACTATCAATAAATCAACTTTTTAGAGCTTGTTGGTTTTTATGTACTGCTGGGGAGATAATCCGGTTTGTTTGCGGAAGGCCCGGTTGAAGGTAGTCTTGCTATTGAATCCACATTCAAAGGCAAGGGATAAAAGAGTTTGTCTTTTGTGTTCGCCTTTATTTAAAAGTTCGACATATTGTTTTATCCGATAACTATTAATAAGATCGTTAAAGTTGGAATTAAAACCCCGGTTGATGATTTTACTAAGCAATGAAACATTGGTAGTTAATTTTTTGGCGAGATCAAACAGGGATAAGTCCGGGTCCTGGTAAAGCAGTTCCTCTTTGAGTAACTGTTCAATCCGGTCCTTCCATGCTGAATAATCTTCCGGCTCATTTTCCTCCAGAAAAGGACTGTCATCGAGATGGATTTCTTCCACTACTTCCGCAGCATACCCAAGTCTGCTGCCTGGGTTGGACTTCAAATAAAAACCGGATCGTTCCGACTGAAAGAAACCTCGCTTCATAAACAGCCTGGTCTCTACTGAATTGGAGTAGCCGGCAATAGCTATATAGTAGCAACAAAGTGAAAAACCAAGGAAATACCACCAACTGGAATTATAGGTGAACATAAAAAAGAGTCCGGCCAATTCAATAACCAGCCAGGCAACGAGAATCAACAAAAAGGCTACCAGGAAATTGCGAACCCATGCAAACAGAAACTCAGCCGCATTGCTCATCACCGCTTCAATGGCTCTTTTATATCCATAATAATACCGGATGGATGCGATAAAGTAGGTAATCATACTAAGAAAGCCGGTAATCTGGTACCAGTCGGCAAAATCAGGGTCTTCTTCCCGAATCAGAAAATAATAGTGATGAACGATTAGTTTATCATACACGACCATCACCAAACAAAACAGTAAATACAGGGCGGCGGGCAGGAAATGCAGCCATAATTTTCCCCTTAGCCGGAATTGTGGATTAAACAGGCTGCTGACATAGAAGAAAATAAACGGACCGATGAGAAACAACTGCTGGAAGGGAAGATAAAATAGGAGATCGCGGTACGGTTGCGTACCATACCAGCCGGCAAACCCAAGCATCCAGGGAGAAATGTATAGGGCTGCCAGGATTAAAAAAAATCCCAGCCACAAGGAGGAAGGCTGGGACTCTCTTTTATACCTTACTAAAAAAAGGATTCCATATACTATTGTATGGATAAAAAAAACAAGTAAAAAGGAACTATAGAAATTAAAGTAGAAAAGCATAGAAGTCCGAAATTACTTCTCCTGAACCGGAAAAATGTGAAATTATTCCGGCAGCATCGGAAGTAAGGGCGGAATGAACACAGGTAAATAAAGAGTCAGCCCGGAATGGCCGGCACGTCTATTTTGAGATTCCCGATACCCTTAGAAAAGCTCAAATTTAAATAGAGTACCCGCTGTTTAGTTGACAAGGAGGAAGGAACCTCAACCTGATCCATCCTAATATGATTATTTAACGCCTGGTACAATTCAAATAACCGGTTTTCTGGAATTTCAATTTCCAAATTTATAGAGAGGTCTGAAAACATGTTGAAATTGACTACATCTCCATACGTGGCTATGATTCGTTTTACCTTCTCAATACCAGACAACCGATCTTCCAAAACATAGCCAGACCAGAAGATATTTTTCATGAAACTTCATTTTTCAAATAGCGAGGAATGCATACCATCTCAATGCAACTTTTCATGACAGATTTTACAAACTGATTCTAACCAAACAAGTGGCTCTTTTCCGATTAATCTTGCATACTTTTTGTGATGTACTTGAGTTGCTGTACGCCCACAATGAACACAGGTAAAATTATCCCGCTTCAAAACCAGGTAACGTTTTCTGTTCCACGCAGCAGATTTAAGATAAACATCCCTGTAATAACCACGCCTACTTCTAACCATCCTTGCAATTATGTCCGACACCTTATTATCTGCTTCATTTGCTGGAAATTCCGCAATGCCCCGCCTTTTATTATCTACTGGATTGTATTTACGACTTACATCGATTCCTTCAAAATTCTCCCGGGTGTCATCTGAAGAATTATTTTTTGCTAAACAGAATACTGCCACAATCATTAGTACTATGATAATAGCCATCAAAAGCGCCATATTTCAAACAATTAATGCTTATCAACTTTTGATTAACTCATTTCACTCCGAATATACAATTACCTCCACCCGCATATTTTGAAACCGCTCTTCATCAGAGCGTGCTTTAGGATAAATCATCTGCGAATTACCCACCCCTTCAAAGGAAACCTTTTTAATATCAAACCCTGCCTCCAGCAGATAATCATAAATCACTTTCGCCCGATCCTCCGACAACTGAAAAAGCACATCTGACTTTTTCAGCGGCTTGCCATTGTAATTCACATGTCCGCGCACCAGGATCTTTCTATCCCGATATTGCTTTAGCTGATCCAGGTAAGTAGAAAGGATGGATAGTGAACCGCCCGTCAATACAGGCGAATCAGGTTTAAAGTAAATCTGATTTAGCACTATAATTGTATCAATCCTGCTAATAGTAGCGTGCACTCTGGCTTTTTCAAACAACTGTATCCGAACAGCTCTGGAGCTATCAAAGGAACCTGCAAAACCGTATTCGCCCCAGTTAATCTCTTTAAAAATGAGAGTTAAACTTGGAAACCGATCGGTCAGGCTTTTCCTGATAGCGGCTATTCTACGTTCCGCCAATTTGTGGTTATAGGCATCGGTTCCGGTGGAATCAGTCATGCCGGAAAGAATACAATAAAGCGTATCTGGTACCTGAGAACTAGTCAACGTAGCCAAACTCTCCTCCAGAGCAGCCTGCTGTTTGGAATTCAGGGAGGACGTATTCGTTTCGAAAAACACCTGATAATCTAATTTTGGCTCCCATTTTCGGTTCTCCGGCCTATTCAGGAGACTCCTGATAACCTCTTCTTTCACATTAAAATCAACAATCCTTCCCTCTGCATCCAATAAAACTGAAGTTGGGATGGATTCCAAAGAAAGTGCCTGGGGCAACACTCCCTTGAAAGCATTGGTATCAATCAGTTGCGGCCAGACCAGGTGGTCATTTACAATTGCCTTTATCCATTTGTCTTTTGATTTTTCAAGTGATACACTCACCAACTCAAAATAAGGAGAAACCAGCTCCTTGTACAACCCCCTTAAATAAGGATGCTTTTGCCGACAGGGACCGCACCAGGAAGCCCAAAAATCAAGATAAACCAACTTTCCCTTAAAATCCTGATTGGTAAATATGGCTCCTTCAGCATCTTGCAATTTATAATCCGGAAGGGCAGCTCCACTCAATCGATTCCTTTGATTACGGGCTGATTTAAGTAATCTCGAAACCTCCCGCCATTCAAAAGTTGAATGCAAAGAAGAATCTAACAAGGATGCTAATGAACCTAACTGGCCCTCCTCCAGGTTGCCAGCTTTCGACAGCAGATAAGGAGCCAATCTTGAATTCCGGTTATTGGAAATAAAACGCTCAAGGAATAGATAAAGTGAATCACTTCCCAGAGAATCCTAACCAGCAAGTCTTTTTACTTCAACTTCCAATAGCCTGCGACTGGCATCCAATGCAGAGCCCGAAACCGATAATAGTTTAAGTTCGTTTAAAGAATCTGAGTCCGTTCCCTTGGGCTGTTTTTGATTAAAAAATTGAAGAATGGTTGAATCTGAATCAATGTATACATCCTGAATGAAGGAAGCCTGTCCATAGTGAAACCTGGCATAGGCGGGCAATTTTGCCTGTACCCAACCCGAGAAACGCCCATTCTTTATTGGGAATTTGATATCATACCTTTTACGATACTGATCA
>CAZJNY010000138.1:0-9760 GCA_964547405.1 uncultured Flavihumibacter sp.
GTGCTTTTCCCTGGAAGCGTGTGAGCTTTCCATAAGGCGGACGAAACAGTTTACTATCAATGTATTTTCCTGCTTCCAAGATGTTGTTGAAGTAATCAGCAGTGTTTGTCTTCCATCCATTCAAATGATTCATAGTATGATTACCCGTACGATGCCCTTCCATGAGTATACGCTGATAGATTTCAGGATAAGCAGCTACATTTTTGCCGATGCAGAAAAATGTTGCTTTGGCATGCCAGGCTTTTAACTGGTCCAATACCCAGGGAGTTATTTCCGGATGCGGACCATCATCAAAACTCA
Organism: uncultured Flavihumibacter sp.; assembly: GCA_964547405.1. GTDB lineage: Bacteria > Bacteroidota > Bacteroidia > Chitinophagales > Chitinophagaceae > Flavihumibacter. Next base: position 301 of record CAZJNY010000138.1, read on the forward strand.
GGTAGATTTTTTTCTCTTTACTGCGCACCGACCAGATCCAGTTTGGATACAGGGTTTGCAACAGTTTATTTCCTTTTGCCCAGTAAAACATGGGACGAAAATAAACAATGCCCATTTACCGGGCTTATCTTTGCGGCCTATGGCCAGAAAAGTTAGAGTTCGTTTTGCTCCCAGTCCTACCGGTGGTTTACACCTGGGTGGAGTACGCACCGTATTATTCAATTATTTGTTTGCCCGCCATCATGGGGGCGATTTTATTCTGCGAATCGAAGACACCGATAGTACGCGGTTTGTTGAAGGCGCTGAAGACTATATCATGGAAACCCTTCGCTGGTGTGGTATGGAGCCGGATGAGAGTCCGGTTGCAGGCGGACCTTATGCCCCCTATCGCCAGAGTGAGCGCAAAGCAAACTATCGTCAGTATGCTGATCAACTGATCGCGAACGGATTTGCCTATTATGCTTTTGATACTCCCGAAGAACTGGAAGAAATGCGCACGCAGTTTAAAACTGCAGAGAATCCATCGCCGCAATATGATCATCAGTTGCGTATGCAGATGAAAAACTCTCTGAGCATGGGCGAGGAGGAAGTGAAGCGTCTCATAAGTGAAGGTGTTCCCTATGTAGTGCGAATCAAAATGCCGGAAAATGAAACGGTTTCTTTCACGGATATGATTCGTGGAGAAGTAAGTTTTTCAACCGGCACGGTAGATGATAAAGTATTGTTGAAAAAAGATGGCATGCCTACTTATCATCTCGCTGTTGTAGTGGATGATTACCTGATGAAAATCACCCATGCTTTTCGTGGTGAAGAATGGCTGCCCAGTGCTCCCGTTCATCTCTTATTATGGAAATACCTCGGCTGGATGGATGAGATGCCAGAATGGGCACATCTTCCACTGATCTTAAAACCCGATGGCAATGGCAAACTCAGCAAACGTGATGGAGATCGGTTAGGCTTCCCCGTTTTTGCCATGAACTGGACGGATCCACGCAGCAATGAATTCACACAGGGTTTCCGCGAGAGAGGATTTTTACCGGAAGCATTTGTGAACATGCTGGCCATGCTGGGCTGGAATGATGGCAGCGGCAAAGAGATTTTTACTATGGAGGAACTGATCGCTTCCTTCGATATGAGCCGCGTTCATAAAGGCGGTGCCAAATTTGATTTCGAAAAAGCCAAATGGTTCAATCATGAATGGATCAAAGCCGCTCCTGCAGCGCGTTTGCTGCCGGATGTAAAAAATAGTTTAACAACTGCCGGATTTTCGGTTACAGATGACAGTTATCTGGCAACAGTTATAGATATGGTGAAGGAGCGTTGCACCCTGTTACCTGATTTTGCGGAGCAGGCTGGTTTCTTTTTTGCCGCACCAGCCACTCCTGATATGGAGCCGGTGAAAGCCAAGTGGAACCTGGACAAGAATTTATTCTTTACTGATTTACAGAGCGTGCTCTCAGATCTACAAGACTGGTCGGCGGCTTCGATTGAAGCTGCTTTTAAAGAAATGGCCACCGCCCGCGCAATCAAAGTAGGAGAATTACAATTGCCTTTACGATTAATGCTGGTTGGAGGCAAATTCGGTCCGGCTGTTTTTGATATTGCAGCGCTGATTGGTAAAGCATCCACAATTGCCCGTATTAAAAAAGGTTTGGAAAGCCTTGCATAAACAGATTTGTAACAGTATTTTGTCGCGCTATGAAAAAAAACAACACCTTATCCCGACTATTGAAAAGCACAGTAGTTTTGGTTGCCGTTAGTGCTCTTGTTTCCTGTCAGAAGGAGATTAATCCGCTGGAGGAAGAAAATAATGAACCCGGCACAGAAGTTCCGGTGCCGGCCGGTAGTTCTTATATGCCTTATACCAAAGGTTCCACCTGGACCTATCAGGACAGTGCGGTAACCAACTTTAAAACCATACTGATTGCTTCAGATGTTTCCAAAACCCTTTCAGGCATCTCCTACAAAGAATATGCTGTGGTAGAAGGCATAAATGACCTGCCTATCTATTATGGAAAAGTAAAGAATGATTATTACATGTTGCTGGAAGCTGGCGCTGCAAATGGTGCAACCTTCGATATCAATATGCTTTTCCTGAACGACAAAGAAGCTGTTGGTTATACCTGGACAAAAGATGCCGGAACTGCCAATGGATTTCCTGCAAGGATCAAAGGAAAAATTGCAGCAAAGGGCATTACCAAAACCTGGGTAGGCAAAACCTATAAGGATATCATTCATACAGTAGTGGACCTGGAATATAATCTGTTGGGTAACTGGATGTCCATGGGCACTTACCAATTCTATTGTGCAAAAGGCATTGGCCTGGTGAAAACGGATTATGGTCTGAGCATGCTGGGACAATCCTACACATCTACTGCCTCCTACCTCGTAGATTATACCATCAAATAAGTTCACCCGACCGGTGCCACCGGTCGGGTGGCACCGGTCGGGTGATTTGCCTATCTTTACCCGGCCATATGAATAACATCAATCGACCGATACGCGTACTGGTTGCCAAGGTTGGCCTGGATGGTCACGACCGGGGTGCCAAAATTATTGCAACCGCCCTGCGGGATGCAGGTATGGAAGTGATTTATACCGGGCTGCGCCAGAGTCCGGAAATGGTGGTCAACGCCGCCCTCCAGGAAGATGTAGACGCCATTGGCGTTAGCATCCTGAGTGGAGCACATATGACCGTTTTTCCCAAACTCATTGAATTAATGAAGGAACGCGAGATGCAGGATGTACTGCTCACGGGCGGAGGCATAATCCCGGAAGAAGATATGCGCCAGCTCCAGGAGATGGGTGTAGGCCAGCTCTTCCCTCCCGGCACCAATACTTCAGACATCGCTCAGTATATCACCCAGTGGGTGAAACAAAACCGCCAATTTTAACACGCCTCACCGGTCGGGTGCCACCCGACCGGTGGCACCCGACCGGTGAGGCTAAAATACTACCAATGCAGCTGTCAACGATCTTAACCCACCTGAATGAAGGAGTGCTCACGATCACGATCAACCGACCTGATAAGCTGAATGCCCTCAACAAAACGGTGATTGAAGAACTTCACACCGTGCTGGATTCCTTTTACAAGCACCCGGAAATGAAAGCCGCGATCCTCACTGGAGCCGGACCAAAAAGTTTTGTTGCCGGTGCCGATATTTCCGAATTCCTGGAACTCGATGCCACCGGAGGTGCAGCGCTTGCCGCTAAAGGACAGGAACAGGTATTCTCGAAAATTGAAAACTCACCGAAGCCAATCATCGCTGCTGTTAATGGATTCGCACTCGGCGGCGGATGTGAACTCGCGATGGCCTGTCATTTTCGCCTGGCTTCCGAGCAGGCGAAATTCGGACAACCCGAAGTGAACCTCGGACTGATCCCCGGATATGGAGGTACCCAGCGACTCACCCAGCTCGTCGGCAAAGGCAAGGCGATGGAACTCATGATGACCGGCGCGATGATCAATGCATCCGAAGCACTGCAACTTGGACTCGTCAACTATGTAACTACCGCGGAGGAGCTGCTGCCCAAAGCCAACAGCCTGCTGCAAACCATCATCCATAAAGCTCCCCTGGCCATCAGCGAAATCATCCGGCTTACGAATCTGGCGGCTATCGGTGCTCAAAATGGATTGCAGGAAGAAATCAATGCGTTCGGCCGCCTCTTCGATACAGCCGATGCCAAAGAAGGAGCCACTGCCTTTCTCGAAAAAAGACCCGCTGTTTTTAAAGGAAAATAACCAGTGCCGTTAACTTTGCGGCCAACCAAATACAATCGCCATATGGACTACAGAATTGAAAAAGATACGATGGGTGAAGTGAAAGTGCCCGTGGATGCCTATTATGGTGCCCAAACCCAGCGCAGTATTGAAAATTTCAAGATCGCGCAGGATACCAATAAAATGCCGAAGGAAATCATCCAGGCATTTGCTTACCTGAAAAAAGCAGCCGCCATTACCAATTTCGAAGCAGGTATACTGCCCAAAGAAAAAGCGGATATGATCGGTCAGGTTTGCGATGAAATCCTGGAAGGCAAGCTGGACGCGTATTTCCCCCTGGTAGTTTGGCAAACCGGATCTGGTACCCAGAGCAATATGAACGTGAATGAAGTGGTTGCCTATCGCGGACATGTACTCAATGGCGGTCAGCTTTCCGATAAAGAAAAGTTTCTGCATCCGAATGATGACGTAAACAAATCGCAATCCTCCAATGATACCTTCCCTACTGCAATGCATATTGCAGCTTACCGGATCCTGCTGGAAGTAACCATTCCAGGCATTGAAAAACTGCGAAATACTCTTGCCGCTAAAAGCAAACAGTACATGCAGGTGGTGAAAATTGGTCGCACCCATTTCATGGATGCTACCCCGCTCACCGTTGGACAGGAATTCAGCGGTTATGTATCCCAGTTAGATCATGGTCTGAAAGCCATTAAAAATACACTGGCGCACCTGAGTGAACTGGCGCTGGGCGGTACTGCAGTTGGAACCGGTATCAATACCCCACCCAACTACAGTGAAAACGTAGCCAAACATATCGCCAGCTTAACCGGTCTGCCTTTTATAACAGCAGAAAATAAATTTGAAGCCCTGGCAGCACACGATGCCATTGTAGAAGCACATGGTGCGTTGAAAACTGTTGCTGTAAGCCTGATGAAAATCGCCAACGATATTCGAATGCTCTCCAGTGGTCCGCGTTCTGGTATTGGCGAACTCTTCATTCCCGACAATGAGCCCGGTTCCTCCATTATGCCAGGTAAAGTCAACCCCACCCAGTGTGAAGCGCTGACCATGATCGCGGCCCAGGTAATGGGAAATGATGTTGCCATCAATATCGGTGGAGCCACAGGTCATTTTGAACTGAATGTGTTCAAGCCGATGATGATCTACAATTTCCTGCATAGCGCCCGCCTCATCGGTGAAGGCTGTGTAAGTTTCAACGACAAATGTGCCGTAGGAATTGAACCTATTGAAGCCAATATTAAAAAACACGTGGATAACTCCCTGATGCTGGTAACCGCCCTGAACCCTAAGATCGGGTATTATAAGGCCGCGGAAATCGCTCAGAAAGCGCATAAGGAAGGAACTACATTAAAAGAGATGGCGGTTAAACTCGGCTACCTTACACCGGAAGAATTTGACGAGTGGGTAGTGCCCGGTAAAATGGTAGGGATGTAAGATCCCCTGCCATTCGTCGAAATCAGTTTCTCTGAAAACAATAAAACGGCCCTGGTGGCCGTTTTGCATTAACAAAATTGATAGTCAGTACACTAAAATACTCATGTTCTGTTTTGGTCCGTTCCCTAGTATTGATTTGACGACCAATATCCACTGAAAAACCAAGAGGCTTGGTTAAAAGGAAATGTTGTCAATTTCGAATATAGGGTTTAGCGTCCCTCCTTTAAGGGAGGGACAATTTTTTTTATCCACCCCTTACCTCCTGGCGGAGAAACGGCCGTTCGAAATGGTAATCGGATTACCAGTCTGGGATTCAACCACCGTACCGGCAAATGTGCCCACTACCCGATCCGCATTAATCTCTGTAATAACAATTCGGAAATCCGGATTTTCGGAAACAGATTCAAAAATAATCTCTCCATTTTCCGCATAAAAAAGATTCGCAAAGGGGAAGACATATTCACCCACCTGCAAATTATTTCCTCCAAAACTCATCAAAAGCTGGCCGGTGCCAGCGCCCGAAAATCCTTCTATATTCACAAACTGAAAAACAGTTAAATCTTCCAGAAAGCTGGTATCTACGGTACCTGCGTACTGCGTGCTACCAACACTAAAGCTCCAGGTATTTTCCTGGTTCTGTTGTGTCGCTTTTTCAATACTGGTTTCCTTGCTACAGGCTGCAAACAGCACAGCAACTACAAGCGCCAGTAATACCAATCCTTTTTTCATAGTCATTCTTATTTAGGATACCTGCACATCGTCATTCACACGGGTGCTGGTTTCAATGGGTCGTTTTTTATCTTTCTCTTCTTTGGGAAGAAATTTATTCTGAAAAATCAACAGGGCAATTACCCCAACTGAAATAGAAGCATCTGCTATATTAAAAACCGGACTGAAAAACTCAAAATCCTCACCACCTACAAAAGGCATCCATTCGGGATAGGTGGTACGAATAATCGGGAAATAGAACATATCCACCACCTTCCCGTGCAGAAATCCTGCATAGCCCTGCTCCGGAAAGATTTTTGCAACCGAAGTGTAGGTGCTCTCCTCAAAAATGAGCCCATAAAACAAACTGTCAATCAGGTTACCGAGAGCTCCCGCAAATATCAGTCCCACACAAATTATAAAGCCCGGATGCTGCTGCTTCCTCAATATACTGCGAATGTACCAGACCCCAAATACCACCGCCACCATCCGGAACAGCGTTAACGCAATTTTACCGAATTCTCCCCCGAATTTCCAGCCCCAGGCCATGCCTTCATTCTCTACAAAATACAGCTGTGCCCATTCGGCATTCTCTCCAAACATCCGGATTCCCCGGTCGTAAGGTGTCAGGGGTTGATGACTGGCATCCCAATGATAGCTTAGTGGCATACTCGTTTTTACCCAAATCTTCAGTGCCTGATCAGCCACCAGAATCAAAATGATCAATAGTATTAAATTCCTCGCTTTTGCCATAATCAACGTGTAAAACAACAAAGATAACCGTTGGACTTGTTTTATTCCTGGTAATAAATTCTTTTTACCCGCTGGGAAATTCCCGTCAGGATCTCATAGGGAATGGTACCCGCCCATGCAGCCACCTGGGCCACCGGAAGCCCTTTTCCAAATACGATAACTGCATCCCCCTCCCGCACCCCCTCCAATCCGGTTATATCTATCATGGTCATATCCATGCAAACCGATCCGATGGTGGGAACCAACTGCCCTTTCAGCAATAACTTTCCTGCTCCATTTCCGAGGGATCGCGGATAACCATCTGCGTATCCCACACGAATGGTAGCTATTCTCGCCGGCTTCGAAATACGACCTCTTCTGCCATAACCTACAGTCTCCCCTGCCTCCAGTTCCTTGATTTGCGCGATGGTGGTGACCAGGGTGGAAACCTCCTCCAATGGTGAAACTCCCGCCATGGCGGCATCAAATCCATACAAACCAATTCCTAGCCGGACCATATCAAACTGCCATTGGGGATGCCGGAATATGCCTGATGTGTTTTCAATATGCCGCAAAAAAGGATAAGTCAATACCTCTTCCAGGGCCGATGAAAACGCTTCAAATCGTTGAACCTGCTCCTGCGTAAATGCATCAAATCCCGCATCTTCACTGGCTGCCAGATGACTGAATACCGATTGAATTTTAAAGGGTGAACCGGGTAGTTGTGCCAGTAAAAAAGGCAATTCCGCCATAGCAAACCCCAGCCTGTTCATGCCGGTTTCCAATTCGAGGTGTACCGGGTATTGCGGTATGCCTTCCTGCCGGATGAACTCAGCAAAGGTCCGAAACAGGCTGGATGAATACAGGACAGGTTCCAGGTTATGCTCCACCAATGCGGTAAATCCCGGGGGCGCCACATTCATCACCATGATGGGTAGATGAATTCCTGCCTTACGCAGGGCAACACCTTCATCCGTATAGGCAACTGCCAGGTAATCCACTCCGTGAAACTGCAACAGATTTGCAATTTCAAAACTGCCGCTGCCATAGGAAAACGCTTTCACCATGGCCATCATCCGGGTTCCTTTTTTCAGGCGTTGCTGGTACCATTTCAGATTCTGGAGCATCGCATTCAGGTTGATCTCCATAACGGTCTGGTGTACCTGCTTTTCCAGTAAGGCCGAAATGCGTTCAAACTGAAACCGGCGGGCACCTTTGACAAGAATGGTCTCTTCACGGAAATTACATTCCTCCCAATGCTGAACCAGCAGATCAGTGGCTGCAAACCATTGCAGCTCAGCAAATCCATATGCTACAAAAACATCCTTATGTTCACTGATAACCGGACCTACGCCTATTATGCGCTGCACTCCATGATGATGCAAAAGTGCAGCCACCCGTTCGTATAACTGAGCTGCGGTTAATCCGGTTTCCGGAATATCTGACAAGATCGCGGTCTTTTTTTCATGCTGCTGCTGCTGCGATAAAAAATCCAGCGCAATCACTAATGAACTGATATCGGCTGAATAACTGTCATTAATTACAGAACAGTGGTTAATTCCTTCCTTCAATTCAAGCCGCATGGAAATGGCATGTAAGCCGGCTATCCGTTGTTGGATGATGTCAACAGAAAGTCCCAGTTCCAGCATCACCAGCACCGAAGTGAGTGCATTTTCGAGGGCCGCATCACTACTAAAGGGTACGGTTAACCGAAAATCAGTAAACCGGAAACGAAGATCCAATTCCGTACTTTCTTCTTTTTTGGAAAGGGTCAGCACCTGCAGCTCCGCCGCTTCGGTTTTACCCCAGCGAAGCAATCGCTGTCCCGGTTGAATATGTTTTTCTAAATAAGCATTGATCCAGTCTTCCTGGAAATGAGTAATAATGGTAGTGCTGCCAGCAAATAGTTTCCATTTTTCATCCAGCTTTTCTTCCATGGAGGCAAAGCCTTCGCTATGTGCCATTCCAAGATTCGTAAAAATTCCAATTCCCGGTTGAATGATATCAGCCAGTGCTTCCATTTCACCCATCTTTGATATGCCTGCTTCGAAAATGCCCAGCTGATGCTGCTCATTCATGAGCCAGACACTGAGGGGTACTCCGATCTGGGAGTTATAACTGCGCGGACTCCGGACAATATTGAAATCCGGTTCCAGCAACTGATTCAACCATTCTTTCACGGTTGTTTTTCCATTGCTGCCGGTTATTCCGATTACAGGAACCGTAAACTGCTTCCGGTGATAGGCTGCCAGTTCCTGTAAGCCCCGGATGGTATCCGGCACCCATACTATATTGGCTTCCGGTAATCCGGCAATTTCAATTTCTTCCGATACGAGAAAATGACGTACCCCCTGCTGATACAGAGCTGGAATATACTGGTGCCCATTCCTGTTGCCGCTGACTATGGCAAAGAATAAACTGCTCTGGGGAAAGAGTAGCTTCCGACTATCATTTAACAGATGAAGTATCAGTCCGTCTGTAGCTTTCTGTACCCATCGGCCCTGCAGAATATCAGCGATATCGGATAGGCTGTACATGCTTGCTTCTTATTCAGGTTCTTTGGAGGCAATCTCCTTTGCGGCTTGTTTATTGGCCACATTTATTGAATACAATATGGATGCGCCAATACAAAACACAATTACCAGCAGTGAAACATATACAGGTAAGTGAAGCCCGAAATATCCAACGAGCATTTTCAAACCGATAAAGATTAATACAATCGCGATTCCCTGTTGCAGGTAAGAGAACTTATTCACCGCACCTTTCAGGAGGAAGAACAGGGATCTCAATCCCAGTACCGCGAAAATATTGGAAGTATATACTACCATGCGATCCTGGGAG
>CAZJNY010000139.1:0-9729 GCA_964547405.1 uncultured Flavihumibacter sp.
TGCTGAGTACAGATCAAATTAAACAAATCGAAAATTATTGCCAGCAATCAGGCGTACCCTATTATGAAGTTCAAACCGAATTGGTTGATCATATGGCAGAATGGATTGAATTCCGTCTGCAAACGTCCAGCGCTTCATTTGAAGCCTCATTTTTAGCTATGCAAGTTGAGTTCAGTCCGACTTTTTTAAAACAAATTCAAACGGAGAAAAAGAATCTTATTCAGAGAGGATATTGGCGCTTATTGAGAGAAAGCTGGCTCACATTTTTTACCTGGCCGAAATTGCTGGTATTGATTTGCCTGTATTTGTTGGTCTGGTTATTTGGTTTTTACATTCCTGAGAAATATCTAATGCAAGCAGGTTTTATCATTGTTCAGTTTTATGGTATAGTTTATATGCTATCAAACAAGAACATCATAGTTCAAAATATAGATAATGCCAGGAGAAAATTATTATCAATTGAGGTTCACAATACTGTTTCTGGTGTAATGTTCACATTAATCTATGCGCCATACATCCTAGTTTGGTGGGATGAATCAATAGTAGGGCCACTGCTCACCAGTATTAAGTGGGTTTACCCATTATATGTTTTGCTGTGGGTGAGTTTCTTCCATACCCAGGTAAACTTTCATAAAAAGCTCCGTGAGCGGTACCGGCAGGCCTTTAGTTAAGTTCACCGGTCGGGTGCCACCGGTCGGGTGGCACCCGACCGGTGAGAGATCAGGCGTTTAATTTTATGCTTAACTCGGTCAGTTGTTTGTCGTCGATGGCGGCGGGTGCGTCCAGCATTACATCGCGACCGGAATTGTTTTTCGGGAAAGCGATGAAATCGCGGATGCTTTCAGAACCTCCCAGCAACGCGCAAAGGCGATCGAATCCAAATGCGATTCCTCCATGCGGAGGTGCCCCATATTCAAAAGCCCCCAGCAGGAAGCCAAACTTATGCAGCGCTTCTTCTTTGCTCATACCCAGGGCTGCAAACATTTTCTCCTGCAGTTCCCGCTGGAAAATCCGGATGGAACCACCGCCGATTTCGTTTCCGTTTAACACCATATCATAAGCGTTCGCCTTGATATTCGCATAAGGGTGCTGTAAGTAATTGGCGGCATCTTTAATTTCCGGATCATTTTCAATCATTATAGAGATATGATCCGGTTTGGGCGATGTAAACGGATGGTGTCTTGCTACCCAGCGGTTTTCTTCCTCTGCATATTCAAACAGCGGGAAATCCAATACCCACAACAATTTAAATTCATCCTTCCGGCGTAATCCCAGGCGCTCGCCCAACTCCAGGCGAAGTTCACTTGTTGCCTTGCGGGTTCTTTCTTCCCGACCGGCCAGTATCAGTACCAGGTCGCCTGGTTCTGCTCCGGCTATGCCAGCTATGGCTTTCAACTGCTCTTCGTTAAAAAACTTATCTACACTGCTCTTGAAACTTCCATCAGCACCACAGCGGATATAAACAAGACCGTTCATGCCGATCTGCGGGCGCTTAACCCATTCCGTTAGCTCATCCACCTGCTTGCGGGTATAGTCTGCTGCTCCCGGTACAGCAATCGCCAGCACCGTTTCCGCGTCATTAAATACTTTAAATCCACTCGCTTCAAAAATCCCCAAAGCAGTCGCATCTCCGGTCTGACCTTCGAAAACAGTTTTCAGGTTGGCGAGTTTCATACCAAAACGGATATCCGGCTTGTCATTTCCGTATTGCAGCATGGCATCATTCCAGGTCATGCGCTGTACGGTTTCGGAATAATCAATATCTCTAACGTCTTTGAATATGCGCTTGATCAGGCCTTCAAACATCTGCAGAATATCTTCCTGCTCCACAAAACTCATCTCGCAGTCAATCTGGGTGAATTCCGGCTGACGATCAGCCCGCAGGTCTTCATCGCGGAAACATTTAACCACCTGGTAATAGCGGTCGTATCCGCTTACCATCAGCAATTGCTTGAAGGTTTGTGGGCTCTGCGGCAAGGCATAAAACTGACCGGGGTTCATACGGGAGGGGACAACAAAATCTCTGGCTCCTTCCGGAGTGCTTTTGATCAAAAACGGCGTTTCAATATCCATGAAGCTGTTTTCATGAAGATAATTGCGCGCAGACCGATTCACGGCATAGCGCAATTCAATATTGCGTTTTACCGCATTCCTCCGCAGATCCAGGTAGCGGAATTTCATGCGAAGGTCATCGCCTCCATCCGTATCATCCTGAATGGTAAAGGGAGGAGTGGATGCTTTATTCAGAATCGAATAAGTGGTAACATCTATTTCGATATCCCCGGTGGCGAGGTTTTTATTTTTGTTGGTCCGTTCTACAACGGTACCTTTTACCTGGAGTACAAATTCACGTCCCAGCGGTTGCTGATCCAGTTGAGGAGTTAGTGTTTCTCCGAATAACAATTGGGTAATCCCATACCTGTCGCGCAAATCCACGAAGGTGATGCTGCCAAATTTACGAACCGTCTGAACCCATCCCGCCAGTGTTACTTCTTTTCCGATGGCATTTGCATTTAATTCGCCACAAGTATGCGATCTATACATATAGAATTTATATTTTCGGTTTGTTGCTGAGGTGCAAATGTAACATGATTACGGTAATTACCATATTGGGCGTAAGTAGCCTCCTGGTTTTTCTGATCTGGAGCTGGGAGCGGTTTCGCTATGATTACCGGCGCTTCGGCAGGGATAGCAATCATCCCGCACCGGAAGGGTCGGGGTCCCTGCTACCGGAATGGGCCCAGCATCACGACTGGCTTCGTACCCACAATGTCTATTACAGGGCACTCAGCCTGGATAACCAGGCCCAGTTCCTGCGACGTGTAATGGATTTTATGCGTTATAAGGAATTTAAATATATTGACCTGGAACCAGACCCCATGATTCCCCTGCTGATCAGTGCAGCGGCAGTTCAACTGACATTTGGATTGAATGATTTTCGCCTCGATTTTTTTGATAAGATCTATGTTTCCGGATCCGCCTACCAGGTCCATTGGCACAAAGAAGCATTCCAGGGACATGTCAGCCTGCAGGGGATTTACCTGAGCTGGGAACATTTTTTTCATGGCTACCAGGAATATGATGATGGGCATAATGTAGGATTGCACGAAATGGCACATGCGCTTACCTACGGAGCCATGGTAGGTAGAACCACTATGGGACCTGTCTTTCGTTCCAAGTTCAAAGAATTTGCCCGGGTCGCTTTGCCAATACTTGAACACATGAGAAAGGGTGGTGATTGCGTTCTCGACAAATATGCCTCCATTAATTTTCATGAATTCTGGGCTGTTTCTGTTGAAACATTCTTCGAAAAACCGGTTCTGTTAAAAACCTGCGAGCCCGCATTGTATACCGCTCTCTGTGAATTGCTGAACCAGGACCCGCTCGAATTAACGGCCGTTAAAGTAGTCTGAGCCCGTCCATTCATCGAAAACCTGATTTTTACAGGATTTTATAGGCAAAATGCTTTTGAACTTCAAAATCTAGGGTTAAATTGTGCTCAATTAATACCTGCACCCGAACTGTCGGGCTTTATAATCCGTACCAGTCTCCTCTCCGAAAGGCCATCGTATCCATTTCTGTGTTGAACCAGCAAGACAATTTCGATTTTCTTACCCGTAAAGTTGACCCTTATGGAAATCGTGTTCATTTGTTTGCTGGTGTTCAGTACTGTGTTTTTGTTTGATCTGCTGAACAATCGCTGGCAATATTTTTTACTCTACCGTCGCCGCAAGGGCTTTGAATTGCATGAAGAGCAGTTTAGAAAGCTTATTGCTTCCAACATTCGCTATTTTAACAAAGTAGATGAAGCAACCCAGCAAAAATGGTTGTTCAGAGCCTACCTGTTTTTCCGATCTAAAAAATTCCACTACGTAGGCGTAGACAGGAAAGAAGAAATGCCCATCCTGATCAGTGCAACAGCCGCACAACTTACGCTGGGACTTGAAAATTTCTCCCTCAATTTTTTTCGTGATATCTATGTGTTACAGCATGATTACCATTATGGGCATTATTCGCTGCCTTTTATGGGTCATGTAGACAGTTCGGGAATCTACCTTTCCTGGCATAATTTCCTGGAAGGAATTCGAAGCGCACACGATAGCAGTAATGTGGGTTTACATGAAATGGCTCATGCGCTGGCCTACGTAAACTTTATTACCAAAACGGATGAAGACCGGCATTTCAAAAAAGAGTTTCATAATTTCTCCAAAGTAGCACGCCCGATTTTTCAGGATATGCAACGGGGACGTAAAACTATCCTGGGCGATTATGCGGCTACCAACTATCATGAATTCTGGGCAGTGAGCGTGGAAGTTTTCTTTGAAAACAGTGTCCGGTTACGGCATGATTTGCCTGAGCTTTACGATGCGATGGCTAAACTATTGCGCCAGGACCCGTATAGAGTGTTGCTGAGTCGCCTTGCTGCTGCATAAGCCGGAATCATTCTTTCCGGTCGGAGTGGCCCAATGGTTTGCCCGGTGCGATATGATCACGAACCAGTTGCTTGATCTCTTTGATCTCTTTAAAGCCGCCATCCCGCTTGCGGTCGTAAACTGGTTCGTCGTTGATAGCGATTGAAAATCGCCCGGCAATTTCACTGGGGCGCAAGGCAACTTCTGCCAACTCCTCTTCAAAGGTGGTCAGTAATTCCTGGGCCATGTAGGCGGCACGTAACAACCAATGGCATTTCGGGCAATATTCAATGGTGATTTTTGCTTTCATGATGCTACTATTCCTTCAAAGGTAAGCGGGCTTTCGTATTTTGCAGCATGGCAACAATCAGCGGATTATTTATTTACCCGATTAAATCACTGGGAGGAATCGAAATAGATTCAGCACTACTGACTGACCGGGGATTTCAATACGATCGCCGCTGGATGCTGATTGATTCAGCCGGCCGATTTCTCACCCAGCGTGAACATCCCGTAATGGCACTTCTTCAGGTGGCCTTGGAGCAGGATGGATTACGGGTTTATCATAAAAAAAATCCTGCGCTAAGCATCCATATTCCAATGGAGCAGCAGGGCGGGGAAACTACCGTAACTGTTTGGGATGATACAATGCCCGCAACCCTGGTTGGTTCCGAATTTGATAACTGGTTTTCGCAACAGCTGGAAATGAACTGCCGCCTGGTTTATATGCCTGATTACAGTCGCCGTGAAGTAGACCCCGATTATGCTCCTAACAAAGAAATTACCAGTTTTTCCGATGCCTATCCTCTCTTGCTGATTGGCCAGGCGTCCCTGGATGATTTAAATAAAAGGCTCGCCGAACCCGTTCCCATGAACCGCTTTCGGCCAAATATTGTAGTAGAGGGATGGGAGCCTTATGAAGAAGATTCTATCCGGAAGTTCAGCATCGGTGATGTTCAATTCGAAGCCGTAAAACCCTGTGCCCGTTGTGTACTCACTACCATCAATCAGGATACCGCAGAAAAGGGGAAAGACCCTCTCAAAACGCTGGCATCTTATCGCAGCCGGAATAACAAAGTGTTATTCGGACAGAATTTGTTGTATAACGGTAAGGGATACCTGCAAAAAGGAATGGAAGTTCATTTCTTACGTGCCTCCACGATGTAATACCAGGCAATAGACAACATGCCCATTCCAAATGGGATGGCTGTATAGTAACGGTAATGGTCAGGTGTTTCATAAAATTCCAGCACCATCCAGGAACAGTTGGCAATGATCCAGAAAAGAACGGCCAGGTTGTGAAATAATTCCGATTTGATTTTACGGGTCTGGTACGTAATCAGAATAGCAACTGTTAGTGTTGGTACAATCATAATCATACCAATGGGTTTCCACAATAGTGCCCAGCTCATATCTTTCAACAGCCAGAATACAATGTGGAGATTCTCAATCCGCCGGAACCGTTCGGGGATCGAATACATGGGGGTATTGCTTGCCATTCCGTCTAAAATTTCAGCGGCAAAGTTAGGGCCTGAGCAGGCTCGAAAATCGATGAATACTGGCCTCCGGCCGAATAGTACTGCCATCTTTGATCTGCTTCGCAAATTCCTGTCCGAAATAGGGCGCCAGTGAACAGCCCTTGGTGCCCATCCCGTTCAGTATTCCCACCCTGGGAAAATGGGGATGAAACCCTGCAAACGGCCGCCGTTCAACCGTTGCCGGTCGTATGGCTGCCCAATGGTGCAATGTTTGAAATGGCCGCCGGATCCAGTTGCGTACAGCCGCTTCCGTCCGTTCCCGAAAACTTTCGGTGGGCCCTTCCGTCTGGTACCGGTTTTCATAAGTAGAACCCGCCCAGAAATAACGCTGGTTTTCAGCGCCTCCCAGGTGGGGATAAGGAACCAGGCTGATTCCCTTTTTGTAAATATGATCCGCAGGCAGGTCTTCGATCTCCAGTAGCAACGCTTCTCCTTTATTTGGTGAAAAAGGAAGCCTGCTGAAAAAAGGCAAGTCCATTCCATGAATCCCATCACAAAAAACAATGCGTTCCGCCTGTATATCCCGATAGCGTATATGCGTTTCCGTTAGATCCAGCAAGCTTGCATCAAATGTTTCTCCGATTAGTTGCTGATTCCTTTCCAAAACCTTTTTCCATGTATTGAGTAGCAGGTTAAGGTCAATCAGCAGGGCAGGGGAGATACTGCCCAGTCCGTATGGAATTTCCATCAGTGATTTCCAGTACTCCAGATCCTCCGGCACACTTAAGTAGTCAGACAGCTCCGGCAATCGTTTCTCAAATGCTTCTTTCATCTGCATTGTTGGAAAACTGTGCAGGATACGGGTCGACTGAATACAGCGGATTCCCAATGCGTTGCCCATATTGGTATAGGCTTCCAGTGCAAAGGGAAGCAGCGTTTCTGCCATCCAGGTTTTGGCCAGCACCCGACCCGTTACCGGATTGATTACACCCGATGCGATGCGGGAGGAACTGATTTCCTTCCCTTCGTCTATGACCAAAAACTCTTCCTTGTACTGCGATAGCCACCAGCTCAGCCAGCTACCCGATAAGCCCTGTCCAACAAGCAGGGTGCCGGTATGGATCATGTGTTTTAATTTGCTTCGATGTTCAATTTAATGCCTTCTGTGTGACTGGTAAACTCCGGTGCATACATACACTGAATGCTGCTGATGCCATTACTGAAGGTTCCGGCATGTGATACAAACAGGGAGTATTCCAATACATGGGATCCTTTGGGCAAATACTGAATAAAGAAATTTGTGCTGGCATCTCTGGTGCTTTCATAATAACCAAGCGCTCCCTTCCAGCGATACCCGCTTAACACATTCGTGGGCTCCAGTGCCGATGCACGCATATCTTTTACATGAACATACTCCATCTGGCGATCGGTTTTGATTTCGAGTCGCACTACCAGTTTATCTCCAACTTTCAACATCGCGCCATCCGTTATTGCTTCCAGCACCGGACCTTTATCCGTCAGCTTTTCGACCATCACCTCCTTGCTGATAGAAAGCGGGCCTTTGGCTGCTGTGATGCTTTCAAGATTGTCGAAATATTGCCAGTAGATGGCTCCCCAAACAGGCGCTACTGCCTTGGGTGCTTCAGCCTGCTGCACCTGAATGCTGATCTCACCCATTTCCGGGAATACCGCTGTGCCTGGTATAATCTTCTGATAATATCCAGTTCCTGCTTCTTCTTTGGCAGCAGTAATGGTTGCGACATCCCCCAGTTTCACACTAACTTTCGGTGCTGCTTCCAGCCAGTTGTCACCCTGCAATAACAGGGCATAACAGGCATCTGCAGTGGCCTTTGTACTGCTCCAGCGATTAGTTTGTTTGTTCAGCAATAACCAGGCTTTTAAAGCATTAATGGTAGTGGAAGGTTGTTTGAGTTCCTGAAATAGTTCTATCAGTAACGCCTGCGTCTCAATCGGCGCTTCCTGCCAGTAATATCCGGCCGTGTTCGCTTTCCAGTACATGCCCTTGTCTTCCGATTTTATCGCTGTCTGCTGCAATGATTTCAGAATAGAAGTAGCCGTTTGCTTATCCCCAGTCCGGTGCAGGGCCAACGCAATCATCGCTTTGGTAAAGAGATTGCCTTTGGTCCAGAGGCTTTGCATTTCCTTACGGTAATGGTTAGCTGCTACCACATATTGACCGGATAATCCCTTACTGCTGTAAAAGCTCCGCATGTAATGATATTGTACCGCATAGGTATTCAGATAAACAGGTTCCTTCTGACCTTTATCGCGTTTGTTATAATCTTCCAGCATACGCTGATCTGCATAACCCAGGGCCGCATTAATGATTGGAGCAAACAGGCCATAGTCTGCATCAATTATTCCCAGCTTTTGCAGGTGGCCAATACCGGTCAGGATATACTGCGTAATATAACGGTCATCCGGTCCGCCGGTGAACCAGCTAAATCCTCCATTTCCAAGCTGCATTTCTTTCAGTTTGGCTATCATCTTAGCGGATTCATTGCTGAGGCGAACGGCATCAAATAACAACAGCAACCGTTTTTTTTGTTCCGCTTCCGTTTTCGCTTCCATCACCCAGGGTGTTTCTTCCAGCAGCACCTGTTTGAGCTCCTGGTTTTTCTGCAGGTTACTCAGCAGGGCACTGGTATCTTTCTGCTGCCATTCCAGCAATACCTGTTTGATGCGGGGGGCGGATTTTAGCAAATGATCCGCGATGAGGTACCCATATAAGCGATTGAAGGTTTGTTCGGAACATTCATAGGGGTAATCTGCCAGATAAGGGAGCGACTGAATAGCATACCAGGCAGGGTTAGCCGAATATTCAACGGTTAGGGTTCGATTACTCAGGGTTTCGCTGTTTTTGCTGTTAAGCAGGTTGGTCATCGAAATTGTTTTCGTGGCAGCTCCATTTATAAAGAAAGGAATCGCCTCTGTTACCAGTTGGCGGTTACTCAATACCGGTAGTGTGGAGGATTCTCCATCTGTTTTATCACCTACTCTTGCAATAATCTTCCAGGTCAGGGCGCGGTCGAACTGGTAAGGAACTTCCATCGGGAATTTCACCAGCTCACTGGATTTTGGTCCAACCGTGAAATACTGATTGGGGAAGAAATTCCGGAACCAGCCATCCACCGGTTGGTTGGTGGTAGCATCGATTAATTGCAATTCTGCCTGTCCGGTTACTTCTTTGTCGGTCAGGTTCACCACTTTGGTGGTGATTTCCATTTTATCCCCTTCCCGTACAAAACGTGGCATATTGGGTTGTACCATCAGGTCTTTCTGCGTAACAATAGTTTGCTGCAGGTAACCCATGGCCAGGGATTTGGTATGTGCGAAGAGCTGCCAGTTCCAGCTTGTCACCGATTCGGGCATGGTAAAACTGAAACTGAAATGCCCGTTCGAATCGGCGCTTAATTGCGGGAAGAAGAATGCCGTTTCATTGAAGTTGGTGCGTATGGCCGGTGGGGTAGAAGGTGGTGCTATTTCAAGCTCATCTTCAACAATTTTTGGGGCAGTGAATTTTGCCATTTCAACCCCAACTATTCCTTCATCCTTGAGACCCGACTGGACAATGGTTCCAATATATGTAAATGAATCCAATACCAAGTGTTCCATTTCACCCAGTTCTTCTGGTTTCGCTGAATCGTCCGATACTCTTTCAAGCATTGGAGCTGCCATCATTCTTCTTCTTCTCTCTAGCAATTCTTCAAACCCGATTAACTCATCCTCCTTCTTCCATTCCACCGCTTTCTCAGACAACGGAACCTGATGATCAGAACTTCCCTCTGCAACAAAATTGCTGCTTCCATTCCAGTTAC
>CAZJNY010000140.1:0-4249 GCA_964547405.1 uncultured Flavihumibacter sp.
GAATCTGGGCATTCGGAGCAGGCGCAGTTGTATGATTTATCGGCGGATCCCGGGGAGCGGGTTAACCTGGCGGAAAAGCTCCCGGAGAAAGTCACAGCACTTGCAGCAGCATTGAAATTGCTAACTTCAGGGAATGGTAAGCAATGAGCAATTCCGCATCCTGGAAGCTCACTACTATCGATCAATCTGTTTTTTGTGCCTTTGATCAGACAATCATTTATCCCGTTGAGGGTAGCTGGGGGAAACAGGGCTGGACAATGGTAAACCTGAAGGCCTATTGTACTGTAGCGCCTTCTAAACTGGCCCAACAATACAAGTCTGAAGAATAAAAAATACCTGTTCATTTTTCGGTGGGAGGACTGCCTGCGGTGGTGTTCATTTGTATGCTTAAATTTAATACATGGCCAACGCACTCAGTGATGATAGAAAATACCAGGCACTCGTGGAAAAGGACCCGGAATTTGAAGGCCTTTTTATAACCGGTGTGAAAACGACCGGGATATTTTGTCGTCCTACCTGCACTGCGCGCAAACCCAAACGCGAGAATGTAGAATTTTTCCCGGGTGTTAAGGATGCCATCGCAGCAGGGTATCGGCCCTGTAAGGTTTGCCGGCCCATGGAGCAACCGGAAGCAACACCTGAAGCCATCCGGCAATTAATCAGGGAGCTGGAAAAGGATCCTTCCATCCGGTTAAAAGATTATGATTTGAGACAGAAAGGTTTTGAACCAGCTACTCTTCGTCGCTGGTTTCTCAAGCACCATGGCATGAGTTTTCATGCCTTTCAACGGATGCTTCGGATCAACAATGCGTTTAAGAAAATCCAGAACGGCGAGTCCGTAACAGCGGCTGCCTTTGATGCAGGATATGAATCCAATAGTGGTTTTGTGGAAGGCTTTCGATCCATCTTTGGGGTATCACCCTCTAAAACAAAAAATGCCGGTATGATTGATTGTAAACGGATAGAAACACCATTAGGTACCATGCTGGCATGTGCTACCAGTAAAGGAATTTGTCTGCTTGAATTTTCTGATAGAAGGATGCTGGAGACAGAACTCGTGTATTTATCCAAGCGATTGAATGCAACCATTGTGCAGGGTGCCAATCCCCATTTTGAATTGCTGGAAAAAGAACTGGCGGCTTATTTTGAAGGAAAATTGAAGGAGTTTAACACACCAATTGATCTGATTGGAAGTCCGTTTCAATTGGAAGTATGGAATCAGTTGCTGACGATCCCTTTTGGCAAAACCCGATCCTATAAAGAGCAGGCGGATGCTTTGGGAAAGCCATTGGCGATAAGAGCAGTTGCGAATGCGAATGGATTGAACAAGATAAGTATTATCGTGCCCTGCCATCGGGTAATTGGTTCGGATGGAAGTTTAACAGGCTATGGTGGCGGATTGTGGAGGAAGGAGAAATTACTTCAACTGGAAGGAGCGCCCATCCGGTTATCCCTTTTTTAACAGGCAAAAAAAAGAAGCTGCCTCAATTGAGACAGCTTCGTGTTTATGATGCTTGCCACACTTACTTAATGTTCACCTTATCGGCTTCCTTGAAGTACTGACCATATACTCCCAGGATATAGGTTCCTGCGGATAGATGACCTGTCGGAATTGTATAGGTATTGATTCCCTGGTTCAGTTGTTTGGCTTCCAGGATCAATGTTTGTCCGCTTACCGTGTACAACACAATCGATGCTTTCTGTGCTCTGTCGGCATAGATGCGGATCTGAAGTTGATCAGAGCTGTTACTCCATGCCTGAACGGAGTTTTGAGAAGAAGCAGGTGCGATGGTAAGTTGACCATTCTGATAGCTGATATTGTAATTGGGTGATGCTGCACCTTCTACCCTGATTTCAAATATTCCAAGGGGTGAATTGCCAAATGCATTGGTTGTAACAATTGGAGCAACACTCAGGTCGGATGGCTGATCTCCACCCGCTAGTCCCAGATACTGAAGGGTAAATACCGGGTTTGCCTGACCCTGTTTTTTGGATTTTGAATCAGCTTTGATCAGCAGGTCTGCTTTGGTGATTGTCAGACTGGCTTTTTCAAAACTTTCAATGGTATAATTGGTACCACCGGAAACTGATCCAATCGTGATATCGTATTCACCAACATTCTTACCTTCTGTTCTTGAAAGTTTACCTTCAAGTTTTTCGCCTTCCAGAATTCCTTCGATACTATAATTGAAATCGGGATCCTGACTGCCATATACTTTAGTGGCTGCGATTGCTTTAACAGTAACGGCTTTCGGTAAGATCGTACCCACAGAAGCTGATATTGCAGCCGTTTCCAGTGTATAGTTACCGGCGTCATTACCTGAAAGTTTGATTCCATCGACCAGCACGGTTTTACCAGTACCGCCATTTTTATCAGCATAGGAGGCAGTTTCAGGAACCTGAATGGTTACTTCATCTTCTCCAAAGAGAGCAGGCAGTATTAAATTATCAGTAAGGATGGCGGCAGTTGTTGTGCCATCGTACACTTTCGAAATAGTCTGGTTCAGGTTGAATTGAACAGTAAGCACAAAAGGCTCAATAGTACCAACAGCGCTGGTTTGGTTACTGGTTAACTGGTAGTTGCCTTTGTCTTTACCTTGCAGTTGCAGAGAATGAATGTTTAGAGGGATATTGCTTCCTGCGTTTCTGGATTCAAAATCTGCTTTTGCCTCTACACTCACATCATCACCGGTTACTATACCTGAAATTTCCAGTGTAAGATCATTCGGGTTTATGGTAGTGGTACCATCATAGGTTTTGAAGATACCACGTTGAGCATTTTGGGTAACCTCTACTGATTTTGGCAGCAGGGTTCCGGTACCTGGTAAACTGGAGGTGGACAATTCATAATTATCCTTATCGTAGCCAGTCAGGGAAGTGATTGTAATTGTGACAGGTTTTTCTATTCCGGCGTTTTTGTCATCAAAAGCAGCTGTTGCCTGAACAAATACTTCATCTATACCAACAAGTCCGGTTAATTCAACGGGATTTGCATCCAGTTGCAGGTCAGCAGAACCATCATAGGTTTTCACGAACTGCGCAGTGTTTTTAATCTGTGCGTTGAGGAGTTTCTTCTGAATGGTACCGGAGCCTGCAATTGATGTATGGCTGATAGAATAGTTTTCCAGATTGTTTCCGGTAAGCTGGAAATTATTTATTGCCAGTTCTTTATTCTTTCCTGCTGTAGCTGAGGCAAAATTGGCGGTGGCGTTTACCTGGAGCGCATCACCTGTTACTGCATTTTTAATGGTTAAGGCATTTTGCGGCAGTGTGAGCGAAGCAGTTCCATCATAGATTTTCTCAAAAGAGGCGGCTGGATTAATTTCAATCGTCAGTACTCTTTTTTGAATAGTAATCACCTGATCAACGACGGGAGCAGGTTTATACGCCTGGTTTCCAGGCTGTGTGGCTGAAATGGTTACCTGTCCGGCTTTTTTCGCATATAGTACACCGTTACTGATTTCGGCGATGGAAGGATCGCTGGAGCTAAACTCAACTGATAAGCCCGAATTACTGCTGGCCTGCAGTGTGTATTGCTCTCCATAGATCTGTGCGGGAATGGATTCAAAGCTGATGGTCTGTAATGCTTTTACATTCACTTTCAGGTTCACTGCATCAGAGATGGCAGCAGGTTCACATAGACCTGTTGCAATACAACGATAGCTGGAACCATTCAGTTCACCTGGTGCATTGGTGATCGACAGTGTTGAACTGGTTGCACCGCTATATACAGTATTGTTAGAGATGTTTTCGAATCCGTTTCCATTATCAACCTGCCACTGGTAGCTGGTAGCGTTGGCAGCAGTAATTTCAAAAGAAGTTGATTCTTCTTCTTCAATTGCTTTTGGTGCTGGCTGCGATGTAATGGTTGTTAACTCATTTACAGTAACAGCCACCTGAATAGGAGTACCTGTACAGGTTCCATTGGAAGGGGTAATGGTATAGTTGATTTTTCCATTCCCTGTAAGCGTTTGGAAAATCGTTTCACCGGATCCGTTGCTGTAGCCAGCCACATCACCAGAGACGGAGGCAACTGTCCAGTTGAAAGTAGTACCATTGGTGCCGGTGAGTTCAATGGAAGTATTGTTACCTGAACAAATTGTTTCCGTTGTTTTATTAACACCTGCTGTGAATGCAGGAGGTTGAGTGATCGTGAAGTTACGGGTAGTCTGACATCCATTGGCATCTGTAATTGTTACGGAATAAGCGCCTGCTGCCAGTCCGGCTGCAGTTGCAGAAGTAGCGCCAT
>CAZJNY010000140.1:4349-9685 GCA_964547405.1 uncultured Flavihumibacter sp.
CTGTAATAGTTACGGAATAAGCGCCTGCTGCCAGTCCGGCTGCAGTTGCAGAAGTAGCGCCATTAGACCACATATAGGTGTAGGGAGCGTTTCCACCGGAAACAGTTACCCCGGCTGAACCATTGCTTGCGCCATTGCAGGCAATATTGGTTTGCGAAGTACCAACCTGCATGGCAGCTGGTTGAGTAACTGTGAAGTTGCGGGTAGTCTGACATCCATTGGCATCTGTAATAGTTACGGAATAAGCGCCTGCTGCCAGTCCGGCTGCAGTTGCAGAAGTGGCGCCATTTGACCACATATAGGTATAGGGAGCGTTTCCACCGGAAACAATTACCCCGGCTGAACCATTGCTTGCGCCATTGCAGGCAATATTGGTTTGCGAAGTACCAACCTGCATGGCAGCTGGTTGAGTAACTGTGAAGTTGCGGGTAGTCTGACATCCATTGGCATCTGTAATAGTTACGGAATAAGCGCCTGCTGCCAGTCCGGCTGCAGTTGCAGAAGTGGCGCCATTTGACCACATATAGGTATAGGGAGCGTTTCCACCGGAAACAGTTACGGATGCGCTGCCATTGCTTCCCCCATTACAGGAGACATTCGTTTGCGAAGTAGTTGCGTTGATGGCAGCAGGTTGTACTATAGTAAAGTTTCTGGTGGCAGAACAACCAAAGGCGTCTGTAACAGTAACGGAATAGGGGCCTGCTGCAAGTCCGGTTATAGACGAGCTTGTTGCGCCATTTGACCACAGATAGGTATAGGGGACTATTCCGCCACTGGGGGTAACTGAGATAGCGCCGTTAGCTGTTCCATTACAGGCAATATTGGTTTGGTTGGTAGATAAACTAACACCGCTCACATTCAGTGTGGCAGCGGTTGAAGTAACGGAGGAAGATCCACCTACCACACAACGATACTGATATCCATTCATCGCCGAAATTGCATTGGTCAGTGAAAGTGTACTGGTAGTAGCGCCGGAGTAGTAGGTATTGTTTGAAATATTGGTGAAACCGGAACCAGTATTAATCTGCCACTGATAGGAACTGGCATTTTGAGCAGTAACAGAAAAGGTAGTATTGGTTCCAACACAAAGTGCCCTGTTGACGGGATGAACTGAAATAGTCGGTGCAGGGGTAGCAGCAACCGGTCCAACTTTGATATCATCAATCCAGAAATACATAATCGCATTAAAGTTGATGGATACCGAAGTAACAGCCAGGTTTTTGGTATACGTAATTGCCGTGGTAGTAAGTGCGGAATTGTTTCCCTGTTTGGCAGACATGTCTTTATCTGTTTGAGTGGTTCCATCTTCCAGGTTATAGGTGATAGTATACCAGGGTGGGAGCGTCATAAATTGTGAATAGCTGTTCATACTCTGGTGCTTCACCCAGAAGCCATAAAACTGGAAGGGTTGTCCATCTTCGCGTTTCAGGGTAAACTGATCTCCACCTGAGCCATCTTTTTTCAGAGAGGCGCTGTTGCTGACACCTTCGGATGCTGAATTGGCAAAGGATCCATTACCGCCACAATCCATCTGGTATTTGACACCATCAATTGTAATTACCGCCCTGGTTTTCCAGAACGACCAGATGGGAGCCGAAAGGGTAGCTCCTGAATTGAAGTTGTAGGTGGTTTGTGAAAAAACCGACTGCATTGATAGCAGCAGCAGGATAAAGGATAGGAATAGGGGTATACATTTTTTCATTGCTTCCAATTACGGTTAGACCTAGACGAACGGAATACCGGAATTGTAATTGCAGTACTGCGGTGGATTAGAATTTTCTTACATTAAATGCTAGGGACTTACCCTTAGGGAAATCAGGATAGCAGCGTGTGATGTAAGAAAGTTTGATTTATATCAAATAGGCTGGATCAGCTGAACGCATCGCGGGAGCACACGAATATTGAGTGTTTCCTCGCTCTCTCTTGGTTCTCCATCTATATGAAGTGGGGCTAAATCGCGGTTACGAATCTGAATTTTTGCAGTTTGGAAATATTGTATGGTATTACTTTGTTCTTCGTGTGCGCCTGTCAGTTGTCCGGTTGTTACCTGTTGTATTAGTGCGAAAGGAAGAATGGCCTTATTCATTTTTGGCACTACTACTACATCTACCAGTCCGTCGTTTAAACTTGCCTGCGGAGCAATCTTGAACTGATTTCCGAATTGGTTACTGTTAGCCACGCTGATAAAATAGGCATCCGTCTGGATCACATGATCTTCCACTACCAGTTCAAAATGATAGGTAGCTGCTGTAAAATAATTTTTGAGGGTTTGTTGGGTATAGGTAAGCAATCCCCTTGCCGGCTGTTGTGCAAAATCATGCGCTACTTTGGCATCAAATCCCAATCCGCATAACATACAGGCAAACTTGTCGTTCACCAGAAAAGCATCAATAAAACGTGCTTTACCGGTAAAGGCAAGATCAATGGCCTTCTGGGTGTTTTTCGGAATGCCGGCGCAATAGGCGAGGCCATTTCCAGATCCAAAAGGAACAATTCCAAAATGCACCTGGAGGTCACGCAGGTTGCTGATCACCGTATTAACTGTGCCATCACCGCCACAAATAATAATATCAGTAAATCCCTCTTCTTCAATCCGCTGGCGAACAAATGAGTAATCTCCACTGGCTACTGTTGGCAGCACGATGGCATGCGATTTAAACCTGGTGGCGGTTTGATCGATTAAGTCAGCAAGATCTGCTTTGGACCTGGTTCCGGAAATCGGATTGACCAGGAAAATCAGTTTTTTCTGAGAGGGATCCACTATCATTCATTGCCCTTTGGTTAAGGCAAAGCTAAGGCTTCAGGGCTGTTTAAACTGCTTAAATTCTGCTGCTGAGATTTTAATTACAGTACCATGCCGGGCACCGGTTGGAAAGCGTAGTTCCGGACTGATATCTTCCCAGTTTTTCAGGTCTTTCGAGCGCAAACAGGCATACCGTTTGGAGGTGTATTGGTCGTAGTACATCCACCAGTAACCCTGGTGATAGATCATGGTAGGTCCCTCTGCCCATGTTTTTCCTGATATCGGTTCTGATGGTTTGGAATAAGGACCCCTTAGCTTTTTACTGGTGGCTATCCGGATATTTTTCTGCGGAGTTGGCTTCAGGGTTTCATCTTTCAGCAATAGGGTGTAGCCATTGCCGGTGGAATAGATACTTGCATCAATTACATTGAATCCCTGGTCGTAGAGCAGCGCGGTGGGTGTGAAGGTTTTAAAATCGCGCGTCAGCGTATAATAAATCCGATGATTGTATTTATCATCTCCATTGCCTTCTGTTTGGGGAAAACGTCCGGGAATAGTAGATGACCAGAAAATCAAATACTGTCCGGATGCTTTGTCATAGAACAGTTCCGGCGCCCAGGTATTCAGCGTGGTTGGTTCCTGTTTCATTACCGGCAGGAATACCTGTTCAGACCAGTTGATGAGATCCTTCGAGTGTGCGTAACCAATTCCCTGATCATTCCAGCTGACTGTCCATACCATGTGAAAACGACCATCTGCTCCCCGGGTTATGCAGGGGTCGCGCATCAGTTTATCATTGGCCACTGTTGGCGTTAAAAAGGAGGAATCTCCTTTAAGGGGAGTCCAGTGCAAAGCGTTCTGGCTATAGGCAAAGTGCAACCCATCTTCTCCATTGCCCTTGAAATAAGCGAAAATAAGCAGGCTGTCGCTACTTGCCTGGGCATAGGAAAAGACTGGCAGTAATCCAAGGACTACTGCCAGCAGGCCTTTAAATTTTGGGAACTTTATATCCATTCTGATAGTTGGCTTTCAGCAATGCATTAGCAGCTTTGCTGTTGAATTGCGCTTTGGCGGCATCCCATTTGAGCAGTTCTTTTGTGCGGAAGGCAATATTACCCAGCTGACAAACCTGTGCGGTTAAGGATGCCTGTTGGATAGGCGTATTCAGTTTGGAAGGATCTTTTGATTTGATCGATTCCAGGAAGTTAGCCATATGTCGTTCGAGGGAATCTCCTTTGTCCTTCTGAAATTCCACTGGTTCCATTTTTCCTTTTTCTTCTTTCACATACCAGCCTTCGCGGTTTAAAACCAGGGTGCCATTGTTGCCGATAAATGCGGTTCCATGGGTGAGTCCGTATGGGCCCAGATCAATACCGGTAGCATGTTCCCATACGATATTAAATTTATCGTATTCAAACACCGCTGCCAGGGTATCCGGCGTTTCAGAGGCGTCATCCGGATAGGCCATTTTACCTCCGGAGGCCATCACCTGGTTGGGGAATTGAGCCTTCATACCCAGTAAAGCATAGTCCATCATGTGCACACCCCAGTCGGTCATCAGTCCGCCTGCATAATCCCAGAACCACCTGAAATTAAAGTGAAAGCGGTTTGAATTGAAGGGACGTTTGGTAGCGGGACCCAACCAGCGCGTATAATCCACGCCGGCAGGAACAGCAGCATCCGGTTTGATGGGAACGGGTTTCATCCAGCCCATATAGGCCCATGACTTGACTGTGCGGATATTGCCCAGTTTTCCGCTGTGAACAAAGTTTACGGCTTCCTGGAAATGGGGCGCGCTTCTCTGCCATTGACCTACCTGAACGATGGAGCCATAGCGTTGCTGTGCTGCTTCCATGATGCGGCATTCTTCGACGGAATTACCACAGGGTTTCTCCACATAAACATGTTTACCGGCCGCGCAGGCATCCACCATCTGAATACAATGCCAATGGTCTGGTGTACCAATGATAACGATATCAATATCCTTATTATCGAGTAACTCACGGTGATCCTTATAGGTTTTTACCGGCATGTTGCGGGAAGCAAGCTCTCCTGATCTTTTGGTCAGCACATTTTCATCTACATCGCAGAGTGCGATGCAGCGAACATTCGGTTGTTTAAGGATTGCCTGGAGATTACTCCAGCCCATCCCGTTACAACCAATCACACCTACATTAATCTGATCGGCAGCGCTTAATTTACTGGTAAAAGAATTAGCGAAGGAGGGAAGGGCGGTTACACCCAGTGCCAGTGTTGCGGATTGCGCGAGGAAACGTCTACGTTGGTTTGACATGACAAGCTTGTTTGATTTGTATGGATTGGGAATATACAAACTAAATCAATAAATGCCATGCTGTACTATGAGGCGTTACCACCTTAGCAAGGCACTGGCCCAGGTGAATCCGCTACCGAATGCAGCCAGGCAAACCAGGTCTCCTTCTTTGACTTTACCTTTTTCCCAGGCTTCGCAGAGCGCGATAGGAACTGAGGCTGCCGTGGTGTTCCCATATTGCTGGATATTGTTGTAGACCTGGTGGTCGCCGAGTTGCAATTGTTGTTGCACAAACTGTGCGATGCGCAGATTGGCCTGGTG
>CAZJNY010000141.1:0-1218 GCA_964547405.1 uncultured Flavihumibacter sp.
TGAAAAGCTGCGAAGACGCTAAAGCAGAAGAAGCTCGTAAAAGGGCCGGATTAGAGTCTGAGATTGCCAATCTGAACAAGCAGATGGATTTCCTGAAAGAAAACAACACCACAGCGCTGAAACAATTGCAGGATCTTTCTGTGATTTCCGCTTCCCAGGCTGAAAGCATCAAAAAATCAATGGATAATCTTGGTTTAAAAGATGCTTATATCCAGGACCTTCAGACACAAATGGCCAAAAAAGATTCTCTGAATATGGCATTGGTTATGAATCTGAAAGGTGCCATCGGAAACCTGGAAGACGAGGATATCAATATCAAAGTAGATAAAGGGGTGGTATACGTAGACATTTCCGACAAACTTTTATTCAAGAGCGGAAGTTATGCGATTACCGCAAGAGCTGAAGAAGTGTTGGGTAAAGTAGCCCTCGTTCTGAAGAACCAGCCTGATATCGAATTCATGGTGGAAGGTCATACCGACAACAATGAAGTTCGTGGTAATATCGGCATCATCAAGGACAATTGGGACCTTAGTGTAATGCGTGCAACAAGTGTAGTTAAGGTATTGCAGAAGAAGCATGGTCTTGATCCTGCAAAGATGGCGGCAGCTGGTCGTGGTGAATACAAACCCGTTGCTGATAACTCTACTGCAGCTGGAAAAGCGGCAAACCGTCGTACACGGATCGTTATCCTTCCGCAACTGGATCAGTTCTACAAATTGCTGGAAAAGAAATAATCTCCGGATAAAAAAAAGAGGCATTAAAAACGCCTCTTTTTTTTACACCCATTTTATAACAGTGACCAATAGCCGATAACCAAACCCGCAACAGTATCGCTCAACTCTACTTTATCGTTTATCTGCCAGATATTAAAATTTCGATGACTGGAAGAATTAATTTATTTGATGCAGTTTATAATTTTAAAATAAATTATCTTTATACAACTACACGAATCGACCAGCCTGCAATCCAATATTACTGATACCCATCTGTCTCCGATTATTAGCTTAAACGTTTTATTTAACCGTAGAAAAATCCAGGCATGAATTCCCATCGCCCCCTGTATTGCATGTCATTAATTCTGGCATGTGTGCTTTCGTGTACGTTCTTGGTATCACCGCTCCACGCGCAGATAGCCAATTTTCCGTTAGACAACCAATTGTATCCCAGAAACCTGAGTACCAACAAAGGATCGGTCAAAGTATCCGGGAAAGTAGCACA
>CAZJNY010000141.1:1318-9641 GCA_964547405.1 uncultured Flavihumibacter sp.
GCCCCTTTCAGGAACTTTGTACGCGTATACGGCAATGGCAGTGCAACCATGAGTTATACAAAAGGCTGGTTTATTGGAAGAGGAAATGTCTGGTATGATGTGGATGGACATATTGGCCAGTGGGGAATGCGTTTAGGCTCAAACCTGGTTGGAGCCACTAATGTACCTGTAGCGATCATTAATGGAGCCATTCCAGGTGTACCGTTGAGTAATTTTCAACGAAATGACACGAATCCCACCGCTACCAATACCAACTATGGAAGATTGCTTCGAAGAATTGAAGAGGCAGGATTAAAAAGTAAAATCAGGGCCTTATTCTGGTACCAGGGTGAGTCTGACAACCAGGGCTATTTAAGCAGTGTTCAGCTAACAACGCAGCAATATAAAGACGGTTTTAGCAGTCTTCAGGAGGATTGGAAAGCAGATTACCCCGGATTAAACAAGTTTTATATCGTTCAGATCCGGCATGGATGCGGTATTGCTACACCGGACAATACATTAAAAATACAGGAAGCACAGCGGCAACTCGATAAAGAATCCTCTGAAATTCTGACCATTTCGACGAACAACACCAATCAGCTATTTGAGAGTACTGGAATTGGCTTTTGTCATTACAATTTTGTTGACGGATACCGGAATATCGGAGACTGGCTGAGCAGGATCATTTTGCGTGATTTGTTTCTACAATCTTTTTCGCCTGCAATTGAATCGCCTGAACCAGAATCGGCAGTTTTTTCATCTTTCAACAGTAGTGGGGCAGCCACTCAGGTAGCAATCCTACTGAAAGATCAGCAAGCCGGCTTTTCACTGGAGGGAAATATAGCCAGCGATTTCAGACTGGATGGAGGAAGTTATACCATCAGTTCTGTTTCTTTAAGCAACCGGACAGTTTATATCAATTTTTCCAGGAACACCGGAACCGCTAACAATCCAAGCTCGGTCTCCTATAAAAGCCATGATGGAGCTGCAGCACCAATTATCCGGAATACAATGGGAATGGGGCTTATCCATTTTGAAAATCTGGCTATACAACCAGGCACACCCCCACCTCCAGTTAGAACTGTTTGTCCGGATAACTTCGAGCCCAACAATTCAATAAATGAGGCAAAACCAATTCCGCATGATACGAACTTAAGCGGATCAATGGCTTCCTCAACAGATGAAGACTGGTATTCCTTCAGAACCTGGAACTTCCCTTATTTTAAAATTAGTATCTGGAATCTTGCAGGGGATTATGATTTATACCTGTATAATACCAATGGAGTATTACTTGCCTCATCCGTAAATACAGGCAACACGGCGGAAGTGATCAATTACAATGGTGGTCAGGCCAATACGTTTTACAGGATCAGGGTGGTTAGCAAAAACGGATCGGTGAATCCGGCAGTTTGTTATAACCTGAGGGCTGGCGCCTATTCCAGTCCACTATCTCCCAGCTCACCACCTTTTGGAAGTTCAGCCAACCTAACGGAAGTTGAACCGGTAATGGAGACAAATGCGTCGCAGATAACCGCAATGGAGGGTTTGAAACTATATCCTAACCCGGTAAGCAATTACCTGATCGTTGAATTCCAGGCAGTTGCCAATTCAAAAACGACATTCAGCATAGTGGATATGGCTGGTCGTATCTGGGTGGCGAAAGAGGAAAAACTTAACACCGGACCGATACAATACCGACTCTCATTACCTAAACTCCCAAGAGGTAATTATGTGTTAAAAATTAATCACGGAGACATGATAATTAATCGTAAATTGATCGCAACTTATCAGTAAACCTTCGTAGTTATGAAAATCAATTATCCGCCCTACCACCGCCTCTGGCGGGGGGCGACGCTTGCACTCATTTTTGTAGTTCTCGTACTACCATCCATTGCTCAGATAAGCCAATATCCACAGAACAGACAGTTATATCCTAGAAATCCAAAAAACAATAAAGCGGAAATACCAATTAATGGCAGCATTGATGCTGCCATCGGATACAATTTCCTGTTGTTAAAAAAATACAGAAACAACCGTTTGGTGGAGCAACGTTCCATTTTTTTAAGATACAGGAACGGGAAAGCGGACTTTAAGATTAAAGAAGAAATCAGAGCCGAACTGGCAGAATACCGGTTTGAACTTTTCGGAGTAAAGGGACTTACTCAAACCCTGCTTAAATCTGCTGATCAGGTCGTAGCAGGAGATGCGCTGATAATTCAGGGACAATCCAATGCAGTTGCTAACCTCCGGGCAAGTTACACTCCAGAAAACGATGCAAATGCAGCAGGGAATGCCCCCAACAGAAATTTTGTTCGCGTTTATGGAAGCGGAAGCCGCTCCTATAGCTTCACCAAAGAATGGTTTATCGGAGATGGAAACGTATGGTTTGAAAACAACGGGAATACCGGACAATGGGGAATGCGGCTGGGCTCCAACCTGGCAGGCGATCTCAAAGTACCAATTGCCATCTTTAATGGTGCCGACCCCGGACAACCAATTTCTTTTTTTCAGCGAAACGATGGCGACCCGGAAAACCTTAGCTCCAATTATGGCCGCTTATTGAGCCGTGTGAGAGAAGCCGGATTTGAAAAAAATATCCGGGCTATCCTCTGGCATCAGGGAGAATCTGATGCCCTGGGTGCGCTGAGCGGTACACAATTAACAACAGAACAGTACAAGCAGGCTTTCTTAAATCTATACGACGACTGGAAGAAGGATTTCCCGGGAATGGATGGCGTATTTATGTTCCAGATCCGATTTGGCTGCGGCATGGCATCCGTTGATGGTGCGCTGCAAATTCAGGAAGCACAACGCCAGCTGGAAGCCGAGAAAAAAGATATTACTGTCATGTCTTCTGGTGCCACTCAACAGTTATTTGATGGTGGAATTATTAATTATTGTCACTACAATTTTCCTGGCGGATATGGTCTATTCGGAGACTGGATGACCGATTTGTTAAAAAAAGAAGTTTACCATGTAAAAAATTTACCCTCTTCTATTTATGCGCCTGCACCTAAACAGGCAATTTTTTCTGTTGTTGGAGATGAAAATCTCGCTACACAGGTAACACTCAGTCTTGTTGATGAGAAAGCAGACTATAGCGCATTGGGAGATTTGAGGAATTTTTTCCGATTGGAAGGCGGCAGTTTCCCTATAACCGCAGTTTCAATCAATAAAGAAAAAATTACGATTGACTTTATTCGCGGTGCAGGCACCACCGGAAATCCAACGGGACTGAGTTTTATTGGACACGACAACCAGGCTGCTCCGATGCTGGTTAATGATCGCGGAATCGGTTTATTATATTTCTCCAATCTGGCTATTAAACCCGCAGAAGGACCAGTAACACAAACCTGTTCGGATCCGTATGAGCGAATCAGTCTTTTGGGAACAGAGTTAAAAATGAATGCCAATATCAAGGCATTGATTTCAACGCCACTGGATACCGACAGATTTTATTTTATAGCAAGAAATCCCAACAGGGGCGTAAAAGTGGAGCTGAGCAATTTGCCTGCCGACTTTGATCTTTACCTCTATGATTCCAGAGGCAAACTAATCGAAAGCAGCAAAAACAATGATAAAACCAGCGAGCTTATTCAATTGGATAATGTAAAAAAGAAAGAACGCTATACAATTTATGTAGTTGGTAAAAACGGGGCTTACCATAACAGGAATTGCTATTCATTAAAGCTGAGTTTTGCCAAACAGAGCGATGATGATGACGATGACGATGACGATGATGATGATGATGATGAAAGCAGCAGTGCGGCCATCGCGGGTGATATAGAATCAGGTAACCAGCTCCTGCCCTTGTTCAACATTTACCCGAACCCGGTAAGTGACCGGCTACTGATCAACTGGCCCGCACAGAAAGCAGGAACCGCAGAAATCCGGATCATAGATCTGAATGGAAGGCAGGTGAAAGGGCAGCGTATGGCAGTACAGAATGGAACCAATCAGTTGCAAATGCAGGTACGCGGACTTACACCCGGAATATATTTCCTTCAAATACAGCAGGGCACTCAGATGGTAACCAGGAAACTAACCATCACGCAATAAAATAATAAAAACAGAAGGGCCGCTGTTTTCTTGTCTAATCAGGAACGCAGGTGTTTGTCAAAAAACGCCAGCGT
Source organism: uncultured Flavihumibacter sp. (assembly GCA_964547405.1). GTDB lineage: Bacteria > Bacteroidota > Bacteroidia > Chitinophagales > Chitinophagaceae > Flavihumibacter. The sequence continues at coordinate 5,431 of CAZJNY010000141.1, forward strand.
TCTTGACCAGGCAAGGGCAGCGGCTTCTTTGTTGTACCTGGCAGAAGAAGTATCATTATGAAAAGCGTGCTGAGCGCCTTTATAGAGGTATTGTTCGTATTGAATATTGTTTGCCTTTAACGCTGATTCATACGCCAACATCCCGGCATTCACCCGTTCATCCAGTTCTGCATAGTGAAGCTGTACAGCTGCTTTAATTCCCGGTACAAGGGAAGCATCGGGCTGTCTTCCATAAAATGCAACTGCAGCTTTTAAATCCGGTACAGTTACAGCAAGCTGATTCGCCATCGCACCACCCCAGCAAAATCCAACAGCTCCTGTTTTGCCAGTACAATCCGCACGCTTGTTTAAATAGGCTACCGCAGCGCCAAAACGCGATGTATTTTCATCCGGAATCAGTTTTGAAAACAATTGCCGGGCATCATCTTCATTGGCAGGAGTTCCCCCAAGTGTTGAAAGTCCATCCGGAGCGAGCGCCAGATAACCAGCCGCGGCCGCTCGTCTGGCCACGTCTTCAATATGCGCATTCAATCCGCGGTTTTCATGAATGACAATTACTGCCGGAAAGCTGGTTCCTTTTTCCGGCCTGGCCAGATAGGCTTTCATCGTGCCAAAAGGAGTAGGATACTCCACCCGCTCCGTATGAACTTCCTTTTCATCAATTGTCTGCGCTGCCTTATAATTTCCTTCCAGCAAAGGAAGTATTGAAGTAGCCGCCGCAACACTGCCCGTTAGTGCAATCAACCCTTTCAGAAACTGTTCACGGGTAAGCGGGCGATGCGTGTATTCATCATACAATTGAATAATGCGCTGGTCCATACTGTAGGTTTTAAAGCAGAATTTACTACTAATTATCCAGTTCCAATGATTGGATGATACCCTCCAGCGATCGCAGGTGTTTGCCAAATGCTCTGTTGAACAACCATTTTGCCAGCCAATACCCGGCAGGAACCAGTACCAGGATGGTTATCGGTAATGCATACACGAAGACAGGCCTCAACATCAATTCCTCAATGTGTTTACCGGATCCAATGATTCCTCCACAGAAATATCCTCCGGCAGCAGCAAAAGGATACACGAAAATGCCAAGTTTTTGTTGCACGCGTCCCCAGTTGGAGATTTCTTTATAGTGAATGCGCAATTCCTCCAAAACAGGCCTGGTGGCGGAAACGGTTGCCTGAATCGATCTGTATAAATTCCATGCTTTTACTAAAACATACAACGTAAAAGCAACAGTAATGAGCATGGTTATAACAATCTGCCAATAGGGGAAGAATGCGATAATAGCTATATAAAGCAATAGTATCAGGAATCCTGAAACCATATTCATTTGTAAGGCCCGCTTCAATTTTATAAGAGGATGACCGGGTTGAATCTGCCGGATGCGGCCAGGCTCCAGCAAGCTGGAAAGATCCGCATCCTCCGGATTCCAATCCTGCCATGATGTTTGTTCAGTCATGATGCGGTGGATTTAATAGATTAGTCAATCGCTGACGGATTCGGTAGAGTTTAACGGCCAGTCCATTGGAAGAAATACCCATCCAGTCTGCTATTTCCTGATTGGAATATCCATCCAGGTGCAGTAAAACAATAGCCCGGTCTGCATCCGTCAATTGCCGGATTGCCAGTTGGAGAGAGAGGGAGTTCTCCCTTTCCAACTGCACCGGCTGCACCTGTTCCAATTCAGGCAGGGTTTCCTGGTAAGTAACTACTGTTTTTTTTCGATTACTGGTGAGTACTGTATTCAGGCATATCCTGTACAGCCAGGTACTGAATTTTGCATCTCCCCGGAATTGCTTTCGGCCTTTCCAGCATTGCAAAAGAATTTCCTGGTAGAGGTCCTTTTTTTCTTCCGGATCAGCAGCATAAAGCGATACCACCTTAAAGATGATACCCTGGTTCGCTTTGATTTCCGACAGAAATAATTCTTCTTCCATAGCGCTGCTCAGTTCAGCCGTTTATAAATAAGTATCCTTTTTTGAGTAAGCATTACAGACAATGCTGTTTTTTTTCACAAATCCTTTCATACCTGATTTTCACCGCCTGTGCATTGACAGAAAAATATGACCCGCTATCCCAATTCTATATCCAGCCGGACAAAGGTTTTGAACTTTTGTATCCAAATTAGGAGATATGGGAGCACGTTTTACAGCAGTTGTTTTATTTTTTCTGATAAGCACAACCATAACTTTTGGGCAACAAACCGGAAAGGTAAGCGGACAGGCTGTAGAAGGCGCAACCGTTAGTCTTTTAAAAGCAGGGGATTCCAGCATTGTAAAATTAGCGGTTGCCGGTTCTTCCGGCTTTTTTGAACTGGATCAAATCAGTTTTGGAAACTACCTGCTACAGGTATCAGCGATAGGGTTTCAAACGCATTATACACCGGTTTTCTCTCTGACTGCTGAAACCGAAACCTATACCCTTCATCAGATTCCCCTTGTAAAAAACTCTGGTGAGCTGGGCGCAGTAACGGTTACTGCCAGCAAACGGATGATCGAAGTGAAACCCGACCGAACGGTTGTGAATGTGGATGCTGCTATTTCCAATGCAGGCGCTACGGCAATGGAAGTGCTGGAAAAATCACCCGGGATATCAGTTGACCGGGATGGCAATATCAGTTTGAAAGGAAGGCAGGGTGTGCTTGTACTTATTGATGGAAAACCAAGTTATTTAACGGGTACTGATTTGGTCAACCTGCTCAACAATATGATGGCCAACCAGTTGGACCAGATTGAAATCATGACCAACCCTCCTGCCAAATACGATGCTGCCGGCAATTCAGGCATCATTAATATCAAAACCAAAAAGAACAAACAACGTGGATGGAATGGAAATCTGAATCTGTCCTATGGACAGGGTGCCTATTTCAAAACAAATAACGGATTGAACCTTACGTACCGAAATGAAAAAATCAACCTGTTTGTTAACTACAGTCAGAATTCAAATAAAAATTTTAACAACCTTTATATCAAACGTAGTTACCTGGATCAGGACGGAAATTTTACCGGTTTCTTTGATCAGCCAACCATGCTGCGAATGAGCAGCAATAACAATACACTTAAAGCAGGGATTGACTATAGTCTGAACAAGAAAACAACGCTGGGAATTACCGGCAGTGGTTTCATTTCCCCCAGAAAATACAACAGTCTCAGTACAGGTTATTTAATGGATGCAGACCGGGTGATAGATTCTACTGTTCAAACAAAAAGCAGGAATTCCAACAAATGGATCAATGGCAGTCTGAATGTCAATTTCAGGCATACCATCAATAAAAATTCGGAGCTAACCGCTGACCTGGATTATATGCATTATGATATGACCAATAACCAGCTATTTCACAATACCATTACCCTTGCAGATAAAACGCTGGTGAGTGATGGTTACCTGAAAGGTGATTTACCCGCGACCATCGATATCTACACAGCCAAAACTGATTATACTACCACCTTAAAAGGGGAATGGAAACTGGAAGCCGGACTTAAAACAAGTCGTGTTAACACAAACAACCAGGCAAACTATTTCAACTCAGCTGGTGCTGACTGGGTTCCGGATTATGGCAAAACAAATCATTTCCTCTATGAGGAATCAATTTATGCAGGTTACCTGAACACCAATAAAAAGTTCGGAAAATGGTCTGCGCAGGCGGGACTCCGTTTTGAACAAACCCAGTATAAAGGCAGGCAGTTAGGCAATCCGGAAAAAACCGATTCCAGTTTCAGCAGAAAATACGCCAGCCTCTTTCCCAGCCTGTACCTGACCAACGAACTTGATTCCAATCATACCCTGACTGTACAAACCGGAAGAAGAATTGACCGGCCAGCCTACCAGCAATTAAACCCCTTCCTGTTTTTTATAAATGAATACACATTTCAGGTAGGTAACCCTTATATACAACCGCAGTTTACCTGGAATTTTCAGGTATCGCATACCTATAAAAGCTGGCTGACCACTTCTTTGGAATACGGAGATACAAAGCAATATTTTTCGCAAATTTTCAAAACAGAAGGGCGGATAACGATTCTCACAGAAGGCAACCTCGCCAACCTGAAATTCACCAACCTGAGTGTAACGGCACAGGTAAAGCCGGCCAAGTGGTGGTCTGCCACCATCAACCTGACAGGTACTTATCAAAAAGTTACTGGTTCTGGAACAAACAGTGATTTCAACAGTGAAATGGTCAGCGGGAACGGGAATATCAACAATCAGTTTAA
>CAZJNY010000142.1:0-9620 GCA_964547405.1 uncultured Flavihumibacter sp.
GCGAAGCAGGAAGATTATGTGCAGGACTGTACCATTGATACCGATCTGGAGATTCTGATTCCGGATGATTATGTGGAAAGTATCGGTGAACGCCTGTCGCTTTACCAACGCCTGGATAACTGTGAAACGGAAGCAGAATTGCTGGATTTCCACCAGGAAATGGGCGATCGTTTTGGGCCGGTTCCTCCGCAGGTTGAGGATCTGTTTGATACCGTGCGGATCCGCAAACTCAGTGTGGAACTGGGCTTTGAGAAACTGTTGTTGCGCGACCAGGTACTGAAATGTTTCTTCGTCAACAAACACGATTCGCCTTATTTTGAATCCGAACTGTTTCATAGTATTCTGGCTTATCTTCAAACCTATACCACCAATGCGCGACTGAAACAGAGCGGAAAGAATTTCCTGCTGGTAGTGGAAGGCATGAAGGATATGGCCACCATATTGACCTTCCTGCAACGGATGCACAAGCAGGTAGTGGAAATTCCCCAAACAAAAGAAAAAGAACCAACCATATGATAGCGGCCATTTTATTTGACCTGGACGGCGTAATCCTGAATTCCAACCCTGAAATTGAAACCTTTTGGGGCGGTTGGGCAGAGCGGGAAGGGATCCCGTTTAATGAGCAGGTGATTAAGGAAAAGATTCATGGCCGAACAACCTGGGAAACCATCCACACCCTGTTTCATCATGCGGATCAGTCCCGCAAACAGGAGATCTATGATGATGGTGTATCCTTTGATCTGACCATGCAACCAGCGCTGATACCGGGAGTGAAGGAATTCATTTCGGGTATTGCAGCCCGTAAGTTCCCCTTCATACTGGTTACGAGTTCACCGAATAAACGTGCCTGGCATTTTCTCCGGCAGCATGGGCTGGACCGCTATTTTACAGACAGCATCACCATGGAGGATGTGACCAAAGGCAAGCCTGATCCCGAACCCTATCTGAAAGGGGCCGCCAAACTGGGCATTTCTCCGGATGCCTGCCTGGTATTTGAAGATTCCGACAGCGGCATACGATCCGGACTGGATGCGGGAATGCGGGTGATTGCTGTGAATAACAGCCAGTTTGAAGCCGACCGACTAATCTGGAAAATCAATGATTTCCGGGAATTGCAGATAAAGGACCAATTCCTTCAGCTGGATGGCCGGAATGGGACCGGAACCCTGCCCCTGGTATTACCGTAAACGCTTTTCCATAATGAAGTGAGGGATGGTCACTTCCAGAAATTCTTCGCTGCAGATCTGGTAGCCCAGGTGTTCGTAGAAGCCGATGGCTGTTTTTCGGGCATGCATGGTGAGGCGCCGGAAACCCTGGTCGCGGGCGATGTTTTCGGCAAAATTCATCAGGGCACGGCCAATTCCCTTACCCTGAAGATTATTGTTGACAGCCATCTGGCGAAGGCGCACAACCCCCTCGCCCTCATTCACCAACATGCAGCAGCCCAGCATTTTATCTTCGTCAAAAGCCCCGATGAGAATCTGGTCTTTTTCCTGCATCAGCTCCTCCTGACTGAAACTCAGTCCCAGTGGCTTCCGGAGAATATCATCCCTCAATTTGATCATTTGATGGTATTCCGGGGTGCCGTGGTCAATGATTTTTAGTGCCATCTGCTGAGTTTTGTGCTGTTAGGATTTGTAATTTAAACAAACCCTGGAAATTAAAAAAAGCATCAAAAATTGTTATTTACTCAAAAAGTATATTTTTGCAGCCGTAACTAAACTTTACTACAATGTCAGACATCGCAACAAGAGTTAAAAAGATCATTGTTGACAAATTAGGAGTAGACGAAGCAGAAGTAACTAACGAAGCTTCTTTTACCAATGATCTTGGAGCTGACTCTCTGGATACAGTAGAACTGATCATGGAATTCGAAAAGGAATTCAACATCTCTATCCCGGATGAGCAGGCCGAAACCATAACTACTGTAGGCCAGGCTGTTGCTTATTTAGAAGAGCACGCTAAGTAAACGGAACTCCGTTTCAGGCAATATTTAATCCGCCTCTCGAAAGCATTTCCGCTAAGAAGGCGGATTATTCACTTTTAAAATCCGGCAATCTACATGGAACTTAAAAGAGTAGTAGTCACAGGTATGGGCGCGCTGACTCCGATCGGGAATACCCTGGAGGAGTACTGGCAGGGGCTGATTAACGGCACTCCCGGCGCAGACCACATTACTTTGTTTGATGCCTCCAAATTCAAAACAAAGTTTGCCTGTGAGGTTAAGAACTTTGATGCAACGCAGTATCTCGATCGAAAAGAAGCCCGTAAAATTGACCGGTTTACCCAGTTTGCGCTGGTGGTTTCTGATGAAGCCATGGCGGATGCGGGACTAAACCGTGAAAATGTCAATCCGGATCGTACCGGGGTGGTTTTCGGCAGTGGTATTGGCGGACTGATTACCTTCCAGAATGAGGTAATGGACTTCGCCAAAGGCGATGGCACTCCAAGATTCAATCCTTTCTTTATTCCCAAGATGATTCTGGACATTGCAGCCGGACAAATTTCCATGCGCCATAACCTGCGCGGGCCGAATTTTGCCGTGGTGAGTGCCTGTGCGAGCAGTACCAATGCCATTATTGAAGCGGTACACCTGATTAAGCTGGGTAAGGCAGATATCATCGTAAGTGGTGGTTCTGAGGCCGTTATCAGCGAAGCAGGGGTAGGCGGATTCAATGCCATGAAGGCGATGAGTGAGCGCAATGATGATCCCTCCACTGCCAGCCGTCCTTATGATAAGGATCGTGATGGATTTGTAATGGGTGAAGCAGCCGGTATTCTGATCCTGGAAGAACTGGAGCATGCGAAAGCCCGTGGTGCGAAAATCTATTGCGAAATTGCCGGCGGCGGAGCTACTGCGGATGCCCATCATATTACTGCCCCTCATCCGGAAGGATTAGGCGCCCGTAATGTAATGCTGGCGGCCCTGGAAGATGCTGGAATGCAGCCATCGGATATTGATTATATCAATACTCATGGTACCTCTACACCGCTTGGTGATGTGGCAGAGGTCAAAGCCATCATGAATGTTTTTGGCGAACATGCCTATAATCTGAATATTTCCGCTACCAAGTCCATGACCGGGCATTGCCTGGGAGCAGCTGGAGTGATTGAAGCCATCGCAGCGATTCAGGCAGTGGTGCATGATATCGTACCGCCAACCATCAATCATTTTACAGATGATCCCGAATTGGATCCCAAACTGAATTTCACGTTCAACAAAGCGCAAAAACGTCCGGTTCGGGCAGCCCTGAGTAATACTTTTGGCTTCGGCGGGCACAATGCCTGTGTGATTGTGAAGAAATTTGAGGGTTAATTTAGCAAGTCTGGCGCCAAACCCTTAAATTGACCCCGGTAACTAAACGTAATCTGTGGGTTTATTTGATAGCATTCTAAAAGGCTCCTCTCCCGAAACGACGGAATTCAAGAAACAATTGAAAAACGTCCTGGGATTTGCGCCAGGAAATACCGATCTCTATAAAACTGCACTGACACATCGGTCGGTAAAGGATTCTTCTGCTGATAACAATGAGCGGCTGGAATACCTGGGAGATGCTATTCTAAGTGGCATCGTGGCTGATTTTCTCTTCAAAAAATACCCGTACCGGGAAGAGGGTTTCCTGACGGAGATGCGCTCCAAGATGGTCAACCGCGTTACACTGAATGATGTGGCCATCAAAATGGGCCTTAAAAAAATCGTCTATTTCAACAAGTTTGATAATTCCCTCAAGGTGAGCCAGATTTTTGGCAATACCCTGGAAGCAGTGGTAGGGGCGGTGTACCTGGACAAAGGCTTCAAGAAAACCCGCACCTGGGTACTGGAGCGGATCATCCTTCCCTATATGTTTATGGATGACCTGGAATTACTGGAAATCAATCACAAGAACAAGCTTTACGGTTGGGCCAATAAAAATGGCAAAAACCTCGAATTCGAAACCCTGGAAGAAAAATTTGAAGGTGGTCGACGGCTCTTTACAGTTGGTGCCGTGGTGGATGGCCAGTTGCTCGCCCAGGGCAAGGCTTACAATAAAAAAGACGCCAGCCAGGTAGCGGCCCAGGCAGCCGTGGAGAAGCTGGGGCTGAGTAAGGAAACTGAGACGTAGTATGGAAGATGGAGGAAAGGAAGATGGAGGAAAGGAGGATGGAGGAAATAAAAGTCTTATGCAGATTTATGGGGAGTACCTAAGCGGTTGATAAATAGTTCACTGGCGGTTCAATATTACTGAAATAATGGTGCGGGAGCGACTCCTGCTTCACGTCTCACATCTCACGTCTCACATCTCACATCTCACCTCCATGCATAGCTCCACCAACACCCCACTCGTTCCCTTTGGATGTAAAAAACAGACCAGCTTATTATCTGCTCCTGGTTTGGGTTCGGGGTTCAGAAGTTCAAATCCCGCTGTGCGGAGGCGGTCCATTTCAGCATAAATATCTTCTACGGCAAAAGCGATATGGTGCATGCCTTCCCCCTTTTTTTCAATATATCGGGCGATTACACCCTGCGGGTCGGTGCTTTCCAGTAATTCAATCTTGCTTTCACCAACTGCAAAAAATGCGGTACGCACTTTTTCGGATATCACTTCTTCGGTTTTATAGCAGGGTGTATTTAATAGTGCTTCATAGAGCGGTATTGAGGTCTCCAGGCTTTTTACAGCAATCCCGATATGTTCAATTTTTTGCATGAGCCAACTGATTTTGAATTGGTGCGGGCCAGCCAGCAGCCAGCCATCGTCCCTGATTCAAAGATAAGGGGCTGCTTCGCTGACTTTACCCCGATCCGAACGATTGGATGTAACTTTATGTTCTTTAACGTATGGAAACTTCTTTTCCGATTCCGGTTTATCTGGATAATAATGCCACCACCCCACTGGATCCGCGGGTGCTGGATGCGATGATGCCCTATTTTACCAGGCATTTCGGAAATGCCGCCAGTCGCTCGCACGCCTATGGCTGGGCAGCGGAAGAAGCAGTGGAACTGGCACGCGAGCAGGTAGCCCGGCTCATTGGCGCCATCCCCCAGGAAATTGTATTTACCTCGGGAGCAACAGAAGGCGTTAACCTTGCCATCAAGGGCGTAGCAGAAATGTACAGCTCCAAAGGCAATCATATCATTACCTGTCAAACCGAACACAAGGCGGTTATCGATACCTGCAAACACCTCGAAAAAAAGGGATTGGAAATCACCTGGTTACCGGTGGATCAAACAGGGATGATCAACCTGGAAGAGCTGGAAGCTGCGATCCGTCCAACCACCATCCTGATTGCCATCATGTTTGCCAACAATGAAACCGGGGTGATTCATCCGATCCGCGAAATCGGGGCACTGGCTAAAAAGAAAGAAATACTTTTTTTTACGGATGCCACCCAGGCTGTAGGCAAGATTCCAGTGGATGTGCAGGCAGATCATATCGATCTGCTTTCCTTGTCTGCCCATAAATTTTATGGACCCAAAGGCGCGGGTGCAGTATATGTCCGCAGACGTGATCCACGGGTTCGGCTCACTGCCCAGCTGGATGGAGGTGGCCATGAACGGGGCATGCGATCCGGCACCTTAAATGTGCCGGGCATTGCAGGACTCGGAAAAGCAGCTGAATTGTGCCGGTTGGAAAGGGAGGCCGAGGCAGCGCGACTGACAAGCTTGCGAAACCGGCTCGAGGAGGGAATTTTATCATTACCAGGTGTGGTATTAAACGGTCATCCCTCTAACCGGTTGCCTCATACCCTGAATATTTCCTTTCCCGATCGGGATTCGAACAGTCTGCTCTTGCAGTTTAACAAAAAACTGGCACTGTCTGCCGGTTCGGCCTGTACTTCAGCTACGCTGGAGCCGTCTTATGTGTTGAAAGCGATGGGCTTCACAGATGAGCGATCCTATTCCGCCCTGCGTTTTGGCCTGGGCCGCTTCACCACCGAAGCCGAAATCGATTGGGTGCTCAATCTGTTCAGCCAGGAACTTCACCCGACCGGTGCCACCCGACCGGTGCCACCCGACCGGTAAAATTCAGTAAATTTGTACATCGAAATAAAGAGAGACGATTATGTTATTTGTAAGTGATAAAGCGAAGGATAAGGTAATGAAGCTGCTGGATGAGGCAGATGTAAATAAAACCGGCGACTATTTTCTCCGGGTTTCTGTAGTGGGCGGAGGTTGCTCCGGACTTAGCTACAAACTTGATTTTGATAATGTGAGCAAACCGGCCGACCAGGTCTTTGAAGACAATGGTATCAAGGTGGTAACCGATCTGAAAAGTTTCCTCTACCTGGTAAATACTACCCTTGAGTTCTCTGATGGTCTCAATGGTAAAGGGTTTTATTTCAGTAACCCCAATGCCAGCAGAACCTGCGCCTGCGGCGAAAGTTTCGCAGTCTGAGGAATGTGAGACGTCAGACGTGAGACGTGAGAAGAGGGAAATTCAGTGTCTCACGTCTCACGTCTCACATTTCACCTTATTTTTACTCCTTATGTGGTCAATTGCTAAAAAAGAGTTCGGGCAGTTTTTTGGAAGTCTGACTGGCCTGGTGGCCATTGTCGTGTTTCTGCTGCTAAACGGACTTTTTCTCTTTGTTTTTCCTGATTCCAGTATCCTGGATTTCGGGTATGCGAGCCTGGATAAGTTTTTCCAGCTGGCGCCCTGGATCCTGTTATTCCTGGTTCCGGCTGTAACCATGCGCAGCTGGTCCGATGAGTTCAGGGCAGGAACCTTTGAGATACTGGCCACCCGTCCGCTTACACCATCACAACTGGTTATTGGGAAATTCCTGGGGGCATATGCGATCGTAGTAATTGCACTGCTGCCAACCATCCTGTATGCATTCAGCGTTCAGGCATTGGCGGTAGATAAGGGCATCGATTGGGGCGGCACCATCGGTTCCTATATCGGACTGTTTTTACTGGCCGCTGTTTTTACTGCCATCGGAACCTGGTGCAGCAGCCTGAATTCAAATAGTGTAATCGCTTTTCTTCTGAGTGCATTCATGTGTTTCATTTTGTATACCGGTTTTACCGCATTGAGTCAGTTGCCGGCACTACAGGGAAATATTGATTACCTGCTGCAAAAAATCGGCATCGATTTTCATTACCAAAGCATCAGCAGAGGGGTGGTTGACAGTCGCGATATCATCTACTTCGGCAGCGTAATTGCTTTTTTTCTGCTCATCACCAACCGTAAAATTGCGCTGAACCAGTAAGTATGAAAAAGAACCTGCTTTCCAACAAATTTTATTGGATATTCTTACTGCTGGTAGTAATTGCAGTGAACTGGCTCGCAGAACTGGCGCCTTTGCGGTTAGACCTGACTGCAGAAGGGCGGTACACGCTTTCCTCACCCACCCGCAAACTGCTGAATACTATTGAGGAACCGATTCAAATCGATGTTTTATTAAGTGGCGATCTCCCCGCCGGCTTTAAAAAACTCGCATCCAGTACGGAAGACCTGCTGCGCGAATTCAAAGCAGTAGGTAAATCCAACCTGCGTTTTCAGTTTATCAAACCCGGAGAAGGATTGAATGATACGGCGAAAGCCATACTTTATGATTCTTTATCTCGACTGGGACTGAACCCTACTAACATCAAAGCACAAACGAAAGAAGGAGAGGGGCAGGAAGAGCGACTGGTATTTCCCGGTGCTGTTATTCAGCATAAAGGAAGAACCACCGCTATAGATTTATTGCAGGGAGTGAGTGCAGCAGGCGGACTCGAATCTCTCAACACAGCGGAAGCCCTTCTTGAATTCAAGTTTGCCAATGCCATCAAACAACTGAACCAGGATACAGTTCCATTAATCGGATACCTTGTTGGAAACGGACAGCCGCTCACTTACCAGGTACAGGATCTGATTGAAAACGTGTTGCGGAAGAATTATGCTTTCCGCATTCTGCCGATTGATAGTGTGCCGCTGATTCCCTCTGTTTTTGACGCATTGGTTATAGCCAAACCTACCCTTGCCTTTAGCGATCTTCAAAAGATCAAACTGGATCAGTATGTAATGCAGGGGGGCAAGCTGCTTTGGATGATTGATAAACTGTATGCGGAAATGGACAGTTTGCAACGCACTCAAAATGAGTTTATCGCCTTCGACCGCGGACTCGAATTGGATGATCTGCTGTTTCGCTATGGCGTTCGCATTAACCAGGACCTGCTTCAGGATCTGAATGCTGATAAAATGCCATCTGTTATCGGATCCGTAGGAGGCAAACCACAGATACAATTATTACCCTGGTTCTACAATCCTCTTCTTTCCAGTTATAGCGGTCACCCTATTGCTAAAAACCTGGATTATGTATTGACCCAATTCCCCAATACATTGGATACCGTGGAAGCAAAAGGAATCCGGAAAACGATTTTACTGGCCAGTTCCCAACAGGCACGCACACTCGAAACACCTGCAAAAGTGAGCTGGAATTCTGTGCAGTCGGAAGAAGACTTCAACACCTTCAATAAGTCGCATGTACCTGTTGCTGTTTTGCTGGAAGGTAAATTCAGTTCACACTATGCGAACCGGTTGAGTACTGAACAACGGGAGGCCATCAGCTCTATGGGACAAACTTATACTTCGCAATCGCCGGAAAGTAAAATGATTGTTATCGCGGATGGAGATATCGCCTTGAATACAGCTACCCAGAATGAAGGTCCCCTTCCGATGGGCATGAATTCATATACCAAATTTCAGTTTGCCAACCGCGATTTTATTCAGAATTCCATCGAGTACCTCGTGGATGAATCCGGTATATTGGAAACCAGGTCCAAAGATTTCAGTCTGCGTTTACTGGATCAGAAAAAACTGGAAGAAAGTAAAACCAACTGGCAATTGATCAATATAGTAGTTCCAATCCTTTTACTCATTGCCTTTGGATGGGCTTTCCACTATTTCAGAAAGCTGCGCTATCAGCATAAATAATTGAACATGACACCCGAACAGATTACGTATTTGGTATTTGGTATTGTAGTAGTACTGGCATTGGTTTTTGACCTCGGACTGATGAGTAAAAAGTCTGCCGAGATCACTATGAAAAAGGCATTGGGACAAACCATTTTCTGGGTGTCACTGGCGCTTGCCTTTTTTGTGTTTGTATGGTTTGAAGACGGGCAAAAACCTGCCCTGGAATACCTGAGTGCCTACCTCATGGAATGGTCGCTCAGTATTGATAATATTTTTGTGTTCATTCTCATCTTCTCTTTCTTCGGCGTTAAACAGGAATATGTACCCAGAGTATTGCTGATAGGAATCATTCTCGCAATTATTTTCCGTATCATCTTTATTTCGGTAGGTATTGTGTTGATTGAGCGCTTTGAATGGCTGCTTTATGTGTTCGGTGCCCTGTTGCTGTACACGGGGATCAAAATGTTTTCAGCCAAACACGATGAAGACACAGATATGTCGGAGAATACCGTGTACAAATTCCTGCAGCGTATACTCCCGCTGGTGGCGCATGATGGTGGCGGTAAGTATACCATCAGAAAAGATGGAAAACGCTATTATACCAGCATGTTTGTAGTGGTGATCATGCTGGCTACTACCGACATTGTTTTTGCACTTGACTCCATACCGGCGGTATTTGCTATCTCCCAGGATCGCATGGTAGTATATACTTCCAATATTTTCGCGGTACTGGGATTG
>CAZJNY010000143.1:0-9610 GCA_964547405.1 uncultured Flavihumibacter sp.
TATGGGTCGCATTTTTGAAGTTCGTAAAGCTACCATGTTTGCCCGTTGGGACCGCATGGCCAAACAGTTTACCCGTATCGGAAAAGAAATCGCCATTGCTGTTAAAGCAGGCGGCCCCGACCCTCATACCAATCCGGCTCTCCGACGCTGCATGCAAAACGCGAAATCCGTTAACATGCCCAAAGACCGGGTAGAAGCTGCCATCAAAAGAGCGCAGGGCAAAGACATGGAAACCTATGAGGAAATCCTCTATGAAGGATATGGTCCGCATGGTGTTGCCATACTGGTAGAAACGGCTACCGATAACCATGTACGCACCGTTGCGAACGTAAAAGCAATTTTCAATAAAGGAAACGGAACGCTCGGCAATAGCGGAAGCGTAGGGTTTCAATTCAAAAAAATGGGCGTTTTCAAACTCAAGCCAGAGGGTATCAATACCGACGAACTTGAACTGGAACTCATCGACTTTGGCCTGGAAGAACTGGGTGAAGGTACTGGTGAAAATGGAGAAGATGTTGTGGTAGTTCGCTGCGGATTTACGGATTTTGGCAATATGCAGAAAGCATTGGAAGAAAAAAATCTGACACCAATAAGTGCAGAACTTGAATGGATTCCACAGAATACGGTTTCCCTGAATGAAGAACAGGCACAGGAAGTGTTGAAACTGGTAGATAAAATTGAACAGGATGACGATGTACAGAAAGTGTTTCATAACCTGGCTTAGTGCCAGGTTTTTTTTATGGTTAGACGCTGTATTTAGTGTAACTTACTAGTACCGATCACGCACCCTCTCCGCCCCTATTATTCCGCACCATATTCAAAAGATTTCATCACCCTTAATCTTTGTATATGGACGCTACTCATCAACGATCTTCTGCCTGTTTGAAAACACGCGGCCGATCAACTTCGGGATGGATACCTGCGATTTTATTGTTCGCCTGTTTATTAAGTACCCCGGAACCAGTCCGATCGCAAACTCCTAAGATTCCGGTTTACCTGGAAGTTAGCATGTACAAATCCGCGCAGGGTAAATCTGAAGCGTATCTGAATCTTGTTCGAAACTATGGGTTACGCATACACGAAGCCATGGTACGCGATAATAGTATTCAGGGCTGGTATTTTTATGAAGTATCCATGAGCCCGGAAACAAAACAACCGTATGATTTTATTGGCGTAAAGGTTACTACCCGCTTTAGTGACCTGATCGACAATTCCAATTCGCTTAAAGAATATTACCAAAAAATCAAAGGTCCGAAAGAACCTGCATTTGAGCAGATCTTCGGTCAGCTGCAGGAGTACCGCGTTACTGTTCGGAAAGAAATTTTTGTACACCGGGCCGGCCTTGATCCCAAAACTCCGGTTTCTAAATATGTACAGGTCGACTACATGAAACCACTTGCAGGCAAAAGAGAAGAATATATGCGGATGGAAGCGGAAGTATTTTATCCTATTCATCAGGAAAGAATCAAAATTGGTGCACTAACCGACTGGGGACTTTATGAAAAGTTTCTACCCTTTTCTATCAATTCTGAATTCGATTTCGTGACCGCTAATTTCTTTGATAACCCGGCGGTGATTCTTGACTCAAAATATGAAGAAGCCTTCAATAACATTCCCAACAATATCGATTTTATTCGCTTAAGCGGCCAGATCGATCAAACCCGCACGCTTGTACGAAGTGATATCTGGAAACTGGTCCTGCATGTGGATCAGCTGAATGTGAGGAGGTAGGGAAGAGTGGAGGAAAGGAGGAATGGAGAGAAGGAGGAATGGAAGAGGGAGGAATGGAAAGAAGGAGGAGGGAAGACTGGAAGATGGAGGAAGGGAGAGAAGGAGGAATGGAAATAGAGGTAATGAAGTGAAAGAGGTGAAAGGTCTCCACGGTAACATTTAGAACTTTGTGTAAATAGATTTTAAGAGCTGTATTTAGAAGTTAGAATAGGGTCAATGGGCTTTTATTTCGTAACTTTTAAATACAGCTTTTTTATGGAAAACAACCACAACCAATCGTTGGACCTTCCAAAGAACTTTTTTAATGCCCCAGCTCCCCATCTTCCTTTCCTCCATCTTCCTTTCCCCCACTTTCCCCTGCCTCCTGCCCCTGGGTTCCGGGCAGCTTCCATCTATACCGAAGCGCCAGCATCCGAATGGAAAAAATCAGGAGGATGCACAGTATGTTTATGATTTCAATGGAGAGAGCCGACTGCTTTAACAGGAAATACATAATCCCACCCAGTATGGCAGCAGAAGCATAAATTTCTTTACGAAACAGATAAGGAACATTGTTCAAAACCACATCCCTAAGCACACCACCAAAACATGCAGTCATAACGCCTAATGAAATGCAAATGCCGGGAGGATAACCCCAGAGTAATCCTTTTTCAATGCCCACCAGGGTAAATAAACCCAAGCCCAATGCATCAAAAACAGTCAGCACCCGTTCCATCTTTTTAAGGCGGGATGCAAAAAGTAAGACGGAAACGGCAGCCAGCAGAATAACAGCAATGGTGATATTATTACTCAGCCAGGCAACTGGCAGATCTCCAATTAAAATATCCCGGATTGAACCCCCACCGATCGAGGGAATGAAAGCGAGAATGATAACACCAAAAGGATCAAGTTTTTTTTCCATGGCTGCAAATGCACCGGAAGCTGCAAAAGCAAAGGTTCCCAGCAGATCAATTGTAGTCAGGAAATTAAACTCCATATTATTCGGCCATCATTTCCTTCACAAGTTCTATAATATCTTCGAGATTGGGTTTGCTGAAATAATCACCATCACTGGCATAAGCCGGGCGATGAGGCTGGGCGCACAGTGTTCTTGGAGCCACATCCAGCCAGCGGTAACCGCCCTGTTCTTCCATTACTTTATTGAACATATAGGCAGCTGCACCACCAGGCACATCTTCATCTATGAAAAGAATACGGCTGGTCTTTTTCAGTGAATCCAAAATCGAATGATGGATATCAAACGGAAGAAGGGTCTGCACATCAATTACTTCCGCATCAATTCCATATGCAGCAAGCTGATTGGCCGCCTCCTGAACAATGCGAAGGGTAGATCCATAGGAAACCAGTGTAATATCTGTTCCTTTACGGGTAATTTCCGGTATACCTAACGCTACAGTGTACCCCAACAGATCCTGAGGCAGTTTTTCTTTTAACCGGTATCCATTCAGGCATTCCACTACAATGGCAGGATCATTGGATTGCAGCAACGTATTGTACATTCCAACCGCCTGCACCATATTGCGGGGAACACAAACATACATGCCTCTGAGTGCATTGAGGATCATCCCCATAGGTGAACCACTATGCCAGATTCCTTCGAGCCGGTGGCCGCGCGTCCGCACTATAAGCGGACAACTTTGTTTACCAAACGTACGGTAATGGGTGGTAGCAACATCATCACTTAAGGGCTGAAGGCCATACAGGAGGTAGTCCAGGTATTGAATCTCGGCAATAGGACGTAGTCCCCGGAAAGCGGCACCTATCCCCTGCCCCATGATCGTTAACTCACGGATACCAGTATCCGAAATTCGGTCAGCACCATATTTTGTCTGCAGGCCGGCGAATCCCTGATTGACATCTCCGATATATCCTACATCTTCTCCAAATGCAATCACTTTAGGATTAGCCGCAAACAACTGATCAAAATATTTATTCAGAATTTCATATCCGTTCACCATGGGCGCATCAGAAGCAATGGATAAAACGGACCCCTTCACCTGCAGGGCAGATTTTGGGCCCTCATTATACAAATGGGTATTGTACAAGGCCTTGTTTTCTGCTTTGAGATCTTTGTAATAATCTCTTAGCCAAAAAGTATGGTCATTTTTTCCGGCAAGCTGAATCAGTTTGTACAAACTGCTCATCACTTCCCGGCGCATCGGTTCCTTTTCAGCCTTTAATTTTTTGAGTTCTGCTTCCAAAAGGCCAGCTTTTTCCGGCAGCTGTGGCAAGAGTGCAGTGGTTAGTTCAAGAACACGGTTCACCTGCTCCTTTATCGGCTGCTGATAGGTATTCCATGCCCTGTTTTTGCAATCACGTACATATTCTTTGGCCTTCAGTTCAATTTCAGATAATTCTTCTTCACTGCTCAGAGCATTTTCAAGAATCCATTCCTTGAATTTTTTAATGCAATCAAAACTGCGTTCCCATTCCAGGCGTTCCGGACTTTTATAACGCTCATGACTACCCGAAGTTGAATGTCCCTGCGGTTGTGTAATCTCTTCGATATGAAAAACTGCCGGAATATGAGTATCCCTTATTTTTTGAATGGCAGGCTCCATCAATTCCACCATGCTCGCATAATCCCAGCCTTTGAGTTTGTAAATATCCAGCCCATTGGTTCCTTCCCGTTGCTGAAATCCTTTCAACACTTCTGAAATAGAGCCCTTCGTTGTTTGTAACTTCTTAGGAACGGAAATGCCATAGCCATCATCCCAAACAAAAATTGCCAGGGGAATCTGCATTACACCGGCTGCGTTAATTGCCTCCCAAAAATGTCCTTCCGAAGTAGAGGCATCACCAATTGTACAGAAACATACTTCATTTCCATTAGTAGACAATTCCGGAAACGCCTTTAGCGCATCAACCTTACGGAAAAGTTTGGAAGCAAATGCAAGTCCCACCGCCCTTGGCATCTGTGACGCAGTGGGTGCCATATCACTTGTGACATTTTTTTGGCGAACAAGTGGTAACCAGTTGCCCTCCGCATCGGTATTGGGCGTGGCAAAATGAGAATTCATCTGCCTGCCTGCACTGAAGGGATCCTGAGTTACATCCGGATTGGCATACAACTGGGCAAAAAACTGTTCTATAGTGGCCTGCTTACTGGCAAATACAAAGGTCTGGTCGCGGTAATAACCTGCCCGGAAATCCCCTGGCCGAAAAAATTTCGCAGCCGCAATCTGGGCGATTTCCTTTCCATCCCCGAAAATTCCAAACTTGGCTTTTCCTGTCAACACCTCTTTTCGGCCCATCAGACTGGCCTCTCTACTTTCGCAGGCTAAACGGTAATCACTGAGTACTTCTTCGCGGAAGCGGTCAAAACTGAGTTTCTCCGCCGCTACCAGATCGTTTTCAAGCAGATTTTCCATCCGGCAAATCTAAAGGAAATCAACAATGCGAACAACCGTTAGTTTTCCACCCCACCGGTCGGGTGGCACCGGTCGGGTGGCACCGGTCGGGTGGATATGTTTTTGTTCCACAATAGCTATATTTGTTTGACGTTTATCTGAAACCATGATGAAGCAGTTATTTTTAAGCGCCTGTTTACTCACAGGATTTTTTTCCGCCGATGCACAGGTGCTTGCCAGTGCACCGAAAGACCCGCTGCAAATCACTGAAACCCATAACTTTGGAACGATTCGCCGGGGCCGCCCTGTTACCCATGTTTTTCAATTTGTAAATACCGGCACGGAGCCCATCAGGCTGGAAAATGTTGCGGCTTCCTGCGGTTGTACCACCCCGCAGTGGTCGCCGGAACCCGTAGCTCCAGGAAAATCAGGCTCCATCACGGTGGGCTATAATGCAGCAACGGATGGGGAATTTGAAAAATCAATAACACTTATATACAACGGTGGCAAAACAAAATCCATCTACGTTAAAGGAAAGGTAGAGCCGCCGGTTCCTTCCGTGCCCCTTAACAGTTCCGTACAATTATTAAAACAATCGAATTAAACTACATAAATCAATAAATATGAAAAAGTTCGCGCTTACCCTTTTTGCCGTTGTGATTGGTACCTTTTTGTTTGCACAATCCAAAAAAGCAGATGAACTGGTAAAGTTCTCCGTGACTAAACACAATTTTGGAAAAATCAAGCAGGGCAATCCTGTAACCTATGATTTTGAATTCACCAATGTAAGCGGCAAACCGCTCGTTATTGAAAGCGCCACTGCAAGTTGCGGTTGTACCACTCCTACCTGGCCACAGCAGCCAATTGCGCAGGGTAAAGGCAATAAAATCAAAGCTGGATTTAATGCGGCTGCACCCGGACCATTTGACAAAACAGTCTTTGTAAAAGTTGCGGGTGTTGACCAGCCACTTGAGCTCCGCATCACGGGTGAAGTATTATCTGCAGATGACTATGCGAAATACGAATCCGGAAAAGACAAAAAAAGCAGCAAATAAACAATCCCTCATAAAATTGGAATCCCCGCCTAAAGCGGGGATTTTTTTTATTATATTTCAGGCATAACCAGGCATATGAATACTGTTGCTTTTCAAACTTATCTCGACACCCTGCGTGTACCATCGCAGCAGAAAATCTCCTTGAAAAAAGATTTCCTTACCGACTACGATCACAAAACAATGAGTAAGGAAGAAGGAGAAAAAATACTGGAAGAAGGAATTCAGAATCTCTCCGTGATGCAGGATAAATTATATGCTCATAACAGGCACAGTATTCTGATCGTTTTACAGGCAATGGATGCCGCCGGGAAAGACGGCGCCATCAAACATGTAATGAGTGGCCTTAATCCGCAGGGTGTAAAAGTGAGCAGTTTTAAAACACCCAGTAAAGAGGAACTGGACCATGATTATTTCTGGCGCCACTACAAAGCGCTTCCCGGCCGCGGTGAAATAGGTATTTTCAACCGTTCACATTATGAAAATGTACTGGTAACCCGGGTTCATCCGGAATATATTCTTAGCGAAAACCTGCCGGGCATAGAAAAAGAGGAAGATATCACGCCCGCATTTTGGGAAAAACGATTTAAACAGATCAATCGCTTTGAAAAAAACCTGGCCCAGAATGGCACCCTGGTGCTGAAATTTTTTCTGCACGTATCCAAAAAAGAACAAAAGAAAAGATTCCTGGAAAGAATAGATGACCCCAGTAAAAACTGGAAATTTTCCAGCGCAGATGTAGAGGAAAGAGCCTTCTGGAACCAGTACATGGAAGCCTATGAAGAGCTGTTAACCGCGACTTCCAAAGACCATGCTCCCTGGTTTGTACTACCGGCAGATGACAAATGGTTCACCCGGCTTTGCCTGGCAGCCATTATCAGCCGGGAATTTAATAAACTGGACCCCACATACCCATCCCTTAACGATTCAGAAAAAGCCCAGTTACAGCAGATGCGTGAAAAATTAATGTCGGAAAGTAACGGCGACTAAAAATCAACGCCGGCCTGTTATCTTTGCGCCATGCTACAGATCAGTAACAGAGGCCAGGCAATGCCGCCGTCTCCCATCCGGAAACTGGTACCATACGCCGAGGCTGCCAAGAAAAAAGGCACGAAAGTTTATCACCTCAACATCGGCCAGCCCGATATTGAAACACCTGCCATCATGTTTGAGGCAGTAAAAAACGCCGACCTGAAAGTGCTCGAATACAGCCACAGCGCCGGCAATGAATCCTATCGCCGCAAACTAGTGGACTATTACGCAAAAGTGGGCGTGCGGGTCAATCACAACCAGATCATAGTTACTACAGGTGGGTCAGAAGCCATCCAGTTTGGATTTATGGCCTGCCTTGACCCCGGTGATGAAGTCATCATTCCGGAACCCTTTTATGCCAATTACAATGGTTTCGCAGTGGCCGCAGGTGTTGTTGTAAAGCCCATCACATCCAGCATAGACAATGGATTCGCCCTGCCTCCTATTGAGGCATTTGAGCAGGCAATCTCTCCCCGCACCCGGGCTATTGTAATCTGCAATCCTAACAACCCCACAGGATATCTCTACAGTAAAGAAGAACTGGAGGTTTTAAAAACCATCATTCAAAAACACCAGCTTTTTTTGTTTTCGGATGAGGCTTACCGTGAGTTCTGTTATACCGGGGTTCATTTTAGTGCTATGCAACTCGAAGGTGTAGATGAACACGTAATTCTGATGGATACCGTTTCCAAGCGATACAGCGCCTGTGGTGCCAGAATCGGCGCATTTGTAACCCGCAACCAGGCTGTTTTGGATACCGCCATGAAGTTTGCCCAGGCTCGCTTAAGTCCGCCGGGATTTGGCCAGATCGCTTCTGAAGCAGCGATCGATCTCCCCGACTCTTATTTTGACGGCCCAAAAGAAGAATACCTGAAAAGGCGGGATGCCCTTGTAAGCCGGCTGAATGCCATGCCAGGTGTTTTTTGTCCCAATCCCGGAGGCGCTTTTTACGCGATGGCAAGACTGCCCATTGATGACGCAGATACTTTTTGCCAATGGCTGCTGGAAAGCTTTTCACACAATAGCCAGACAGTTATGCTGGCCCCGGCTACCGGTTTTTATGGAACACCCGGTTTAGGCAAAAATGAAGTACGTTTAGCCTATGTTTTGAATACGGCTGATATCCACGCTGCCATGGACTGTCTCGAGGAAGCGCTTAAGCAGTACCCGGGTAGAACAGTAGAATGAAATGATTTTGATATAAAAGGAAAGTCCCGGTGACCGGGGCTTTTTTTATGCCATCAACCAGCTTCTAATCCCCCAACAAAAAAAGCCCTGAAAGGGCTTTGAAGTGTAGCGAGGAGCGGACTTGAACCGCCGACCTTCGGGTTATGAATCCGATGCTCTAACCAGCTGAGCTACCTCGCCAGAATGGAGATACTCTCCAAACGGAGCGCAAAAATAGAGGATTCTCCCAAAAGATCAAAAAAATAGCTGACCCATATCCCGCTTTTTTTATTTCACCCGCACCAGTCTTTCAATATTAAGGTGTTCAATTCCAAGAGATTCAATTTTTTCAACACCGGTGGTAATCAGTGTATCGCCCGAGATTTGATACGAAAGTTCGAATTCCCCTCCTTCCCATTCCCGAACCGAAAAATAATCCAGCAATTCAGTATAGGTACTGTCTCCAATTTTAACCCGTCCCCCTCCTGCCGCATAACTGGCAGTACTGTCTTTGCCCTTATTCAGATCGTGCCGGAGAAACGCAAAATGGGTAGGACTGATAATCTTGATCATTTCCTGCCCAATTGTGTAATCTGTTACTACTGTATCTGTGCCTTTGATCGTGGTACCTGATATCAATTTCCAGGTGCCAACAAGGGGTGGTTCCGACTGCGTAACAACATCATTTTTTGCCGCATCCGGTTCACAGGATAAAATCAAACATACCAGACAAGCTAAAAATCCATAGTTCATATTTGTAAAATTTAATTTTTATATACTTCGCGCAGGCTCCGCAGCTTTGCCGTATCTCCGGCAATTGATTCTGCCGAAAAAGGCATTATACCTCCCGAGGGTGGGAGTAAGCCATATTCCAGCACCTGTTTAAAAGCAGCCGCGTCCACAACACCCGTTCCATTATACCCCTGAACAATTGGCCAGATCGCAGGTGCACCAGATTTCTCTAACCAGGATTGCCCCGACAACCAATTCATGTACTCACTCACCCAGGATTCAGAACGGCCCATCAACTGATGAAATAACATGGGCGAAAGCACATCCGCTTCCTCAGCAAGTGCTGCCAGATCAAGCCCCAGCTTTTTATACAATGCCGAATCATAATCTGCAGGCATCCAGCCACAATGAAAGATACCTGTCAGCAACTTTTTGTCAACCCGTTTAATCTGCTGATTCATGGTCCTGGCCCAATCCACCAACACCGAACCTCTCCATTTTCTCCACGCAGCTTCCTGCCTGGCTAAAATCCATACCGCCCGCTCC
>CAZJNY010000144.1:0-9455 GCA_964547405.1 uncultured Flavihumibacter sp.
TAGTTTTCGCATAGGTGTATTTTTGATTCAGTTCTGCTAAAATAAACGTATATGAAGAAAGAATAGGTGTACACGGGTAACTATTAATGTTAAAAAGGATAGTATTTTCGCTGATTCAATAGAAACTATGCGTAAAATTCTTGTATCCTTCGCTTTACTCCTATGGACGGCCGTATCCATTGGTCAAACTACCAAAAAGCCTGCTACAGCGGCACCTGCAAAAAAACCAGCTACCACTCCTGCGAAGAAACCCGCAGTGGCAGCTGCTCCCGTACTGAAAACTGCCAAAGACAGTATGAGTTATGCCATTGGCATGAGTCTTGCGAATTTTTATAAGGATCAGGGTATATCCGACATTAATACCCAACTGGTTTCCAGGGCCTTGAATGACGCACTGAAAAATCAGAAAACATTACTCACTGAAGAACAAATGAATATGAGTATCACTAATTATTTACAACAGTTAAAGAAAGAAAAATCCGCAGCTGCAAGGAAAGCAGGCGCCGATTTCCTGGCTGCCAACAAAACCAAAGCGGGTGTAGTGGAATTACCAAGCGGACTTCAATACCAGGTAATTCAGGAAGGAACCGGTCCCAAACCCGGCTTAACAGACAAGGTAAAATGTCATTACCATGGTACCCTGATCGATGGGACTGTATTTGATAGTTCAGTGGATCGCGGGCAGCCAATTGATTTTCCGGTTAATGGTGTGATCCGTGGCTGGATTGAAGCGCTTCAACTGATGCCTGTTGGCAGCAAGTGGAAACTCTTTATACCTGCAGACCTTGCCTATGGCGATCAGCAGGCCGGAGCGAAAATCGCCCCTGGTTCTACGTTGATATTTGATGTGGAATTGATTGAGATAGTGAAGTGAGATGTGAGATGTGAGATGTGAGATGTTACTAATTAAAATAAAAAAAACCCGCAACAGTGCGGGTTTTTTTTATTTAAAATTTATGATGTCGGATTTGACGTCTCACGTCTCACATCTCACATCTCACCTTACTTCACCTCAATCCTCACCTCATCACTCGACACGCCTCCTTTATCATCCATTACGGTGAGGCGGAAACTGTAGGCGCCTTTTTGAATATTATTGAGCGCTGTGATAGCAGCGCCTGCATTTACGATTTCAACCGGCTTACCAGCTGTTTGCACCCAATGGTATCGGGAAATAATGCCATCCGGTTCCCTGGAAGAAGTTCCATCCAGCTGAACAAATTCAGCGCCTGAAACAACCATATCTTCCCCGGCATTTGCGGTTGGCGGAATGTTGCCATTATTGGAAAAGGCAGACGACAATAACAGCGAAGCTGTCAGAAGGATCAGATTCATAGTACGGATTTTTTACTTTAACGACTGATCCTTTGCTATTATTATGCCAATTCTCCTCCCCTTATGCTAAAAGCTTCTTAATAACCGGCATTGTACATTAACTCGTAGTATTCATGTGCCATCCGGTTGCTTTCAAACTGATAGCGAACATCCCGCATACCATTTTTCACCACCTGTCTCCAGGTATCGCGGTTCTGGTAATAGAGCGGCAGGATCTGTTCTTCCAAAATCCGGTACATCATATGGAGGTCGTATTCATCCTGCTCATGCGTATTCATATTGGCATAATCGGCTTTAGGAATTACAAAGCCGTTGTTGCCATGATTGACAAATTCCGGTATCCAGCCATCATCCGTACTAAAATTGGCAGCCCCATTCATTGCAGCAGTCATACCGCTGGTTCCGGAAGCTTCCCGCGGCACCCTTGGATTGTTCAGCCAGCAGTCTGCCGCCTGTTTCATTCGTTTGGAAAGCGCCAGTTCGTAACCGATCACCACCGCCATATTTTTATGCTTGCGGCTCAGGTGAACAAGGTGGTTAAAGTCGTTAATCGCCGGATAATCCATGGGATAGGGTTTACCAGCCCAGATGATCTGCACGGGATATTTTGAATTTTCGAGCAGTCTTGTAAAGCGCTCTACATCCCGGGTAATCAGGTCGGCACGTTTGTAACCGGCAAAGCGGCGAGCCCAAACGATGGTAAAAACATCCGGATTGAATTGCTTACCGGTCTGGTCAGCAACAATCTCAAATGCACGGTGCTTCAGGTATCGCTTGCGGTCATCAAACATATGATCATTCCCCTCTTCCATGAAACGATACAATTGTTTGTCGGCCCAATACCTCCAGTTCTGTGCATTGGTGATTGATATAATCGGACAGGTACCGGGATGTTTTTCCCACATCGCTCTGGATACATGTCCGTGTAACTGGGATACCCCGTTTGCTTTTCTGGCAAAGCGAAGCGCTACCAGGGAATGATTGAACTGGTCGTCCTGAATTCCTGTGAGTTGCCGTACTTCATCCAGCGACAAACCACAGAAATAACTCATCTTATGACAAAGGTAAATATCATGTTTTTCGTTGCCTGCTTCTTCCGGTGTATGCGTGGTAAATACCAGTCTTTTGCGAACCTCTTCGAGGTTGTTTCCAAACCGGCGGTACAGATAAAAAGCGGCACTGATACCATGTGCTTCATTCAGGTGATAAACCTCCGGACTGAATCCTATTTCATCCAGCAGTTTTGCACCCCCTACCCCAAGCAGAATGAACTGGGCAACCTTGGTGGCTACGTTGGCATCATAAAGGCGATGGGTAATGGTTTGGGATACATAATCGTTTTCCGGCAAATCTGTACTTAACAGGAAAAGCGGGGCCGATTGAAAGGTATCCGGTGGCAGGTACCATACTTTCACCCATACCGGATGATCATGAATGGAAATCTGAAATTTGATCTGTGTATCCTGTAAATAACTGTATTGTTTTTCCATCCAGGTTACCTGCAGGGTCTGGTCCTGGTTCCTCGCCTGGTCATAATAACCAAACTTCCAGAGAATGCCGATTCCGATCAGGTTCTGTCTTAATTCGTAGGCACTTCTGAGATGAGAACCCGACAAAAATCCAAGTCCCCCACTATAAATCTTAAGCGGCTGGTGAACCGCAAATTCCATGGAGAAATACGCAACTTTCTTTGAATAACGATCATCACCCTGATAGGGAACATTGAAATTTCTAAAACTCATATGGCATCACTGGTTTGACAAATGTGTAGAAAATACGCAATTTAAAGTATTCACAGATAATACGGTCAATTACTTCTTTTTACGGGTGGCAGGAGCAGCGGCTTTTTTCTTCCGGGTATATTTCCCTTCAAAAAAACATTTGATATCACGATAGGAACCACAGCCCTCCAATTCTTTCATTGTTACAGTATTCCCTGAGAACGTAAAATCAATAACGCAGGGACCGTTGTTTTCCGTATACCTTGCAGTATTCGGTCCCGTAATTTTCGCATCCCCTTTCAGCTCACCGATACATTCTCCCTGTTCTTTTTCAAAGTGAACAAAAAACCCAAGGTATCCTTTTCGGTGGCTATCGCGAAAGGAAACAAGATTCCTGGAAGCTCCGAGATAATCCCCTGCATGTTTATGGGTAGCGGCCAGGGTATCGATGGGATTCAGCAATTTCCCCTTCTTGTTTGCCTGGTCATTGGATTCGGTCAGAATCAGCATAAAAATGCCTTCCGGGTTATAAATATAAACATCCTTATGATACAGGACCTGTCCATCCGGAGCCGTTCGCTGGCTTACGGTGGTTATGGTATAACGGCTGTCTATATTGGCAACTTTCAGTTCATTTTTCGGGGGCGTTGAGCTACTGATCACCAGGGGCAGCGCAGCTTTGAACGAATCCTGTTCAAAAACCAGTGCATAGGCGGCTCTTTTTGTACCCAGTGCCGATTTGACAAGAAGATAGGTTTCTCCCTCTTTCACTGTCATTTTACCGATCGGATAAAGCTGGGGTTTTGATTGCTTTCCAAAAACAGGCCGCATTACGGAATCCGGTACAAACTGAGAGAAGATTTTGTTACCGATCCTGAGGGAGTCTGGCGATTTTTTAACCAGAAGGGTATCCGACAAATGAAAGGGCAGTTTGGTTTCAGGAAAAAAATCGATGAATTCCGACACCACCACTTCTTCCGTATCCAGCAGTTGCTTTTTTTTGGAAGTACAGGCAGCCATACCAATAAACAAAAAAATAATAAGCAGATGGGTTTTCCAATGCATTGGTCAGGTTTTCCTTGAGTCGCTAAAATAGTTTATTTCAAACAGCCCCCCTTTTTTGATCTGATTTTATTTTTTAGATTCGCCTAAAAATCGATCTATTGAAGTACTCCAGCAGTAAAGAAAATTACATCAAGGCGATTTATCACCTTGAGCAGGAAGAACCGGTTGTAAGCACGAATGCCCTGGCGCGACAACTGGCTACCAAACCTGCATCTGTAACGGATATGCTAAAAAAACTGCACGAACAGGAATTGATACATTATGAACCATACAAAGGGGTTCAATTATCGGAAACAGGTAATAAACTGGCTTTGCAAATAATTCGCAAGCATCGGTTATGGGAATTTTTTCTGGTGGAAAAACTGGGTTTTGGCTGGGAAGAAGTGCATGAAATTGCAGAAGAACTGGAACATATCAGTTCAAAAAAACTGATCGACCGGCTGGACGAATTTTTAGGAAAGCCCAAGTCAGATCCACATGGAGACCCGATTCCGGATGCGGCAGGCGTACTGCCACGTATTGAAAAACGTTGCTTACTGGACCTTCCGGTGGGTGTATCTGCAGATCTGATCAGTGTTTCTAATCAGTCGGCCGATATGCTGGATTTACTCAGGCATTTTTCTATTGAGATCGGTAGCCGTATCAAAATCACGAATCGGTTTCGGTTTGATCATTCCCTGCAGATAACGGTACAGGGAGGTTCTCCTGTTACCATCAGCGAACAATTGGGGAGTCATTTATACGTAGCCTGGGCAGCGGAAGAAAACTCCTGATTATTTCCGTTGCCGCACCAGATGTTTCAACCTGCTAAAGGTCTCGGGTTTGATATTCAGATAGGAGGCAATATATTTCTGGGAAACCCGCTGCATCATATCCGGGTGTTTATGAATATACTGCAGGAACCGCTCTCTCGCTGTGAGCCGGAAATGTGCCAGGTCCCGGAGTTCTTTTCGGATATACATTTCCGATACCATTTGTCGGGCCAGTTTATTCAGCACAGGAACTTCCAGGAATAGTTTTTCAAGATCTTCCTGATGGATGGAAAGAAAGGTACTGGCCTCAATAGCTTCAATGAAACAGTCGGCCGGTTTGCCGGTATGGAAAGAAAGTTCGGCATGAATAAAATGACCTTCCGTTGATAGCTGGAGGGTAAATTCCTTTTTTCCCACCCGCATGAATTTTCGCACTACGCCACTTAGGATATAATTAAAATAATGATCCACTTCACCCGGTTGAATCAGCAGGCTTTTCTTATCAAGTTTACGCACAATTAAATAACTGGTGAGAACTTTAAAGTCCTCTTTTGAGATGCCGCAGTAGGCATTCATGTAGGCATACAATTGCTGTAGTGCCGGCTGGTAGGGTTGTAAGGCAGATGACTTCATAATTCTACTGCTCTCCTATAAGAGAAATCTGTTTTTTAAACCGGCTGAAGGTTTCGGGTTTAATATCAAGCAGGGATGCCAGGTATTTTTGTGGTACCCGCTGCAAAAGATCCGGATGTTCCCGGATGAACTTTACGAATCGCTCCTTGGGACTGCTAATCATCCGGAACGTATCGGTTCTTTCCTTTTTTAACATCCATTCAAGAATAATGAGCCGCCCCATTTTTTCAAAATTCACACCTGATTCAAAGAGTGTTTCCATACCGGATTTGGTCATAAATGCCAGTGTGCAGGGCTCCATCGTCTCAATCACAAAATCAGAAGGAACGCCCGATAAAAAAGATACGGAAGAACTGATAAGCTCCCCTTCCTTTGACAATTGTACCGTAATTTCTTCCTGTCCCCGGTAAAAAAACTTGCGAACCAGCCCCTTTTCAATGAAATAGGTATGCTGTTCCAACTCGCCGATATTGGTCAGTACCTGTCGGGGCAAACAGGTCATAATCTGGATATGCTGCCGGAGAATTTTACGTTCAGCTTCACTTAATGCTACAAAACGGTTAATATAGGCATAGGCATTTGATCCCATCTGCTTCATTACACTACAAAATTACTGGAATCCGGCATTTGATATTTTTATCATTTGAATTTTTACGCATTTGCAGTAGGTTTGCACACTTGCATACATAAATCAGGCAACCATGACTAAAAAAATCAAAGTAGCCAATCCGGTGGTAGAGCTGGACGGCGATGAAATGACCAGGATCATCTGGCAGTTTATTAAGGACAAATTAATCCTCCCCTACCTGGAGCTGGATATCAAATATTATGACCTCGGTGTTGAACACCGCGACGCAACCAATGACCAGGTAACCATTGAGGCAGCCAATGCCATCAAAGAATATGGCGTTGGTATCAAATGCGCAACCATTACTCCCGATGAAGCCAGGGTGAAAGAATTTAACCTGAAGCAGATGTGGAAGAGTCCCAATGGCACTATCCGCAACATTCTGGACGGTACGGTATTCCGGGAACCCATTGTAATCAATAATATACCGCGACTGGTAACGAACTGGACAGCTCCGATTATCGTGGGAAGGCATGCTTTTGGCGATCAGTATCGCGCAACCGATACCGTTATAAAAGGAAAAGGAAAGCTGACCATGACGTTCACTCCGGAAGATGGTGGAGCGCCACAGACCTTCGAAGTATTCAACTTTAAGGGAGATGGTGTTGCCATGAGTATGTATAATACGGATGAAAGTATCCAGGGTTTTGCCCGCAGCTGTTTCAATATGGCACTCAGCAAAAAATGGCCATTGTACCTTTCCACCAAGAATACCATTCTGAAAAAATACGACGGACGATTTAAAGATATTTTTGAAGAAATCTATCAGAATGAATTCAAAACTGCTTTTGAAGCAGCAGGTATTGTGTACGAACATCGCCTGATTGATGACATGGTAGCAAGTGCACTGAAGTGGAATGGTAATTTTGTATGGGCCTGTAAAAACTATGATGGTGATGTGCAGAGTGATACGGTAGCACAGGGATTTGGTTCACTCGGATTGATGACTTCCGTGCTGATTACACCGGATGGCAAAACAATGGAATCTGAAGCAGCACACGGAACAGTAACCCGTCACTATCGGGATCACCAGGCAGGTAAACCAACATCTACCAATCCGATCGCTTCTATTTTCGCCTGGACAAGAGGGCTGGCATTTCGTGGGAAACTGGATAACAACCAGGACTTAATCGAATTTGCCAATGCCCTGGAAGCAGTGTGTATTGAAACAGTGGAGAGTGGCAAAATGACCAAGGACCTGGCCGTTTGTGTTCACGGAAATAAGGTGAAACACGGAGAACATTTTCTGTATACACAGGAGTTTCTGGATGCGATTGATGAAAATCTTCGCAAAAAACTGGGAGCCTGATTGATCTCCTTACTGAATAAAAAAAGCGTCTGAATTTTTCAGACGCTTTTTTGTTTGGATTTATTCACGATTGCCGGTAGAACGCTCCCGCTGTTGCATGTCGGCTTTCATCCGCTCATGCTTTTGCTGGTTCTCCCGGGCTTCCATTCTTTGTTTGGCGACCATGGCATCGATCTCTGCTTTGGATTTCGCTGGCCTTTTATGTGGCAGCCTGGCTTGTTTTGCCTGTAATTCAGTCCGGCTTAGCCGTTGTTTTTGCTGAGCGGAGCCCTTTAAACAGATGCCAAGGCAAAAGAGGGTTAGACCCAGAATCAGACTATTTTTCATACCTTATTATTTTACGCTTACTAATACATTTATTTTACCAATTCCACTGCCGGAATAATCCTGCAATGCTTTACCCAACACCTGGCCTACTTTTACTTTATCCGGATCCGCTTTCATAGCAACACCAGAAATGCTAGAAGTAACAATCAGGTCGCCTCTTTTGATAACACCGCCTTCCAGACAAACTTTGGTTGGAAGCACACCGATAACGCCCATGGGTACCCCAAATTCAAGGTCACCGGTGGTTGCATTTTCTTCGGTAAGAAGTAAACCCGGTTTGGTGGCATATACACCGGCTACAAGCGTTGAGTAAGCGCCACTGGATTTTACCATCTTACGGTCATCAGTGGTTGAGATTTCCAGCACATCACCCGGTTCGTAGGTATTTTTATTCCCTACAACGGCAAATAGTTCTGCCACATCAGCACCGCTGTTGGTAGTACCTCCATTAAAATAACCGCGTCCGTTTTCATCTATACGTGCCACATTAGTTCCATTGGTTTCAAACACTGCATGGTTCGCAGAACCTGCCTGACCAATGATGGATTTTATACCTGTTCCGCCTGTTCCGCCTTCGGTATTGGTTTCAGTAACCAGGCCGATACCATAAGGAGCAATACCCAGAAGTGCGGCATAGCTATCATCGTTTCGTCCTGAAACGGCCGGCGCACTGCTTGAAATTGTATACCCGTAAACACCGGTACCATTTCCATAATTGAATCCTTCCACGGCAGCAAACTGATCCGTAATGTTAATAGAATACAAGCCGGAACCCGCCAGAGAAAGTGAATTAATACTATGGCCATTGGTATTGTAGAGCGAAACAAGTTCAGCAAAATTGCCTGCGTTTTCGTTTACAAACCTTGCTGCCGCTGCGTTATCACTC
Source organism: uncultured Flavihumibacter sp. (assembly GCA_964547405.1). Classification (GTDB taxonomy): domain Bacteria; phylum Bacteroidota; class Bacteroidia; order Chitinophagales; family Chitinophagaceae; genus Flavihumibacter. The sequence goes on from CAZJNY010000144.1 coordinate 8,657, forward strand.
ACTGCATACAAGGCCGGTTCATTCACGCTTCGTGCATATACGCCATAGGTATTGGTAGATTGACCAAATACACCATATCCGCCGGTTGATTCACCGAAAATGGCTGTACCATTTCCACGGTGTCTGCCGAATATAGCATAACCGTTTGAAGTGCTTAGATTAGACACTTCACCAAATACACCTGTTGCCAGAAAATCAGGCGTACTGCTGGTTATTCTTCCAGCGATACCCAGGGCCGCTGGAGCTGATGAACTATTGATGCCGGCAATCGCTGTTCCATTACCGGTATTGGTCAGACTAAACATTTCTCCGGCAACATTCGCAGAACTTGAGAAGGGGAAAGTAAGTCCGCCACCACCAGCATTATCTGCACCGGGAGCCCACTGCGTACCATTGTATTTTAAAACCTGTCCAGTTGTTGGAGCAGTTGCGGCAACCGCCACTCCATTAATTCTTCCAACAGTTGGGTTAGGGAAGGTACCTGAAAGATCACCTCCTGCTGCACCGCTTGCAGGCAGGGAAGTAGGAATTACTCCAGGAGCCAGCTTCGCAGCTGTGATGGCAGCATCCTGAACATTGACCGTTGCTACTGAACCGGTTGCCAGTTTGGCATTCGTTACAGAACTTGCCGCAATTTTATTCGTACTCACCGCATTATCTGCCAGTTTGTTGGAGTTAATGGCGGCATCCGCAATTTTTGTGGTAGTGATGGATCCATCAGCGATTTTGGTATTTCCGACTGCGCCATCCGCAATTTTTGCAGCAACTACTGCATTGTTGGCGATGGTTGGGTTGGGAT
>CAZJNY010000145.1:0-9428 GCA_964547405.1 uncultured Flavihumibacter sp.
AGCAGCTAATCGAATTTTATAAAGGCTATTCTGGCATTGACTCACTGATCAATACGAAATTTCAAAACCGGGCCGATCTACAGCAAGATTTAATTGATATTGCCAAAGAAGCGAATCAGCGATAAGTAAAGTCACACTGGCTTTTTACACCGCCATCCATTTCTTTTGCCAGGTGCTGAATTGCGATGGCCTGACAGCATACCGGGCAAAATTTCCCTCATGCAGGCTCAGGAGCTCACTCTCTACCACATAGATAAATTTGTCCTGATCGGCCTTAGGCAGTTTTAGGGAGGCTTCTTTTATAATTCTGATTGCATCTGCTTTTGCATAAGGAGCAGTAAGAATAGCTGTAACCAATGTGCGGATGTTTTCACGGTATTTAATTCGGAATGGATCCGGATCTCCCAGGGTTTGACGGTGGGCTGCATACAGCCTCGCAGAACGCTCATAGACCCAGAGAAACACATCCTTTAATAAGTCGATTCGATTCAATTCGTACACACCCAGTAAACCCTTTATATACAGTTTGTCCGGAACATCTATAAAAGATAGGGGTGCCAGGTTTTTCTTATTCAATGGAATATTAGCAGCCAGCCGGGATACTCTTTTATTGACATCCTCAAAAGGCTGCAAATAGGGGAGGTGCACCATCAGAAAAAAAGCCTGCTCAAACGGATTCTCAATTGCGGATCCTTTTTCAATCAGCAGGGAAAACATTTCTTCCAGTAATGGGGGATTAGCTGGTGTATAACCTGAACCATTGATGCCAACAGCATGCTTTCTAAGGGCTCCCGAAGACGCCCTATCGGGTAACAGGTTGTCTGATAATAAGGCGTGCAGGTTCAGGATCGTGTACCGGTTGATACCAATATCTGGCGATTCATTCACTAAAAATTCAATGGCATCTTTGTGATTCAGGAGCATCTGCGTTTCGATAGGCGTTTTTTCGCTGGGCTTTATGCCTTCCTTTAACAGACGATGCGTTTCTAACAGAGAATAGGTATTTCCTTCCAACCTGCTGGAATTCCAGGCCAGATCAATGAGTAAACGTTCTAAAATTTGTTTGGCATAGGTTCCCGCAGGCGCCTCCATTTGGCTGGTAATGCCCATTGTTGCCAGCTTTTCTTTCTCCTCTTTACTTAAATAACTGGATGTATTTGGCTGGTAACTGTCTAAAAAATTCCTGTTATAACCTACACGAATACGTTTCTCCTGCGGTTCTGCAAGCTTTCTTATAATATCTCTGCTATTCCAGGATAAATGAATGGGTCCTGATTCTAAAAGTGCCGGCTCCTCCACAAGTGAAGGTTGATCCATTCTATAGCGAACCGCCCTGCTTTTCCCGGATGTGACCAGTTCTCCGGTGTTGATTAATTCCTTTAACCTTCTTTGCAGGGTTCTCCGGTCGGGGGGATTTAACAGCCGCTCTTCAATTGCTTCTATGGTTAGTCCATCCGGTTCACCGGCCAATGCATACCTGATTTGTTTGAAATCATTCCGGTATCTCTCCTGCTTTATCATTGTCGCGCAACTGGTTTACAGGACAAAAATAGGATATAAATGTCGCAGAAATCGTTATCGCGACAAATATCTTTCAATTTTTTTGGAGTGACTAAGCCAGATCGATTCGTCAATTATATTTGAGTATGAGTATGGATGCATTAATGGCCCTGGAAGTGATTGAGGTGATGGAAAACTTTCTGGAACATAAAAGGCCGCACGAATCAATACGGGCTGAATTGGATATTGGTTACAAAATTGAAAACCAAAGTGTAATTATTTTTGAAATCAGACCTCAATGGAGAAATCCATCGGTTATTCAGCATCATCCGGTTGCCAAGACAACATTTGTAAAATCGCGGAATAGCTGGAAGGTGTTCTGGATGCGTTCAGATCTGAAATGGCACGCTTATCCGCCAAAGCCTTTTGTTAATAAAACTCGGGATTTCGTGAAATTGGTAGAAGGGGATGAGCATCATTACTTTTGGGGGTAGGGGTTTTAAATATTGTCATCTTTTCTATTTCTATCAGAATGAAAACGTATGCTTAACTTCTTGTTTTCTTTAATTATTGGTTTGACTATCAATTCTAATGAGAGTACCTGCTTTGAAAAATTTCATTTTGCAGCGACAGAAGATACGGCACTAATCGGATCCCCATTTATTAAATTTGATGTATTGGATTCTGATGGAAATCGAAAAACTGTTCTTTCTCCAAATTATACAGCTTATGCATATTTTAAGAATTATAAAGGATTATCTCTTACGTCATATCAATGCTTGATGATTCAGACTTTACAATCAAATTCCTATATTGATTATTTTGAGTATACGACTCTTCCTGGTCATGTGGTACTAACTGAAAATAAATATGTCGAAAGAATCTCTAGGAAAGGGAAAACTGAATTTATAGGACATTTTTTTGAAAAAAACATTTTCAAGTTAAAATACCTGGAACATTTTGAGGCAGTTGTGAGTAAACTATTTGATTATGGTGTCCTGGTGGCACTTGGACATAATGGTGTATATGAGATTGTTTATGATAGTGATTGCCTATAGGTGGAATTTTGTGGAAGAGACTGTTTTTTCAGAAGTAAACTGAACCCTTGGTCTGGGATATAATGGTTAGTGGTATTGTGATTAGGTGGTTCGTAATTTGGTTAAAGATTGGCTATGTAAATATGAATTATGAACTTGAAATTTAAGATTGCGAATAATCCGATTAAATTAGAGTTGGAAGTATATAATTCGGATAATAGAATACCGTTTTCCATAAATAATAGTAGTCTGGGTACAATGCCAACCTCTATTTATTGTGAATTGTCTGATGGGAATAATTTTATTGAGTTTTGGTTCGAAAAGGAAACACGAAAATTGTATGAGATTTCCTTCGTGTCAATACAGGAGGATTCTGTTAGATTGAATATTAATAAGTGTTTGGCTGGAGATGAGTATTATGAATGTTTCCTTACCGATTCTGAAAATCCAGTGGTTTCAACACCTATACAAATTTTACGTGATGATAATTCATTACTTTTTTATTGGGGTAAAAAAACAGTAAATAGCTACCTGATTTCGAAAAATTGTGCACTTGGTGTAGATCTGAATAATGAATTATGTTCAGTATTCTTGATCAATCTTAGTAAAGAATTAATTTATGAGGGTTTAGGGTTTTAATGGCATTCACTTCAGTTTTGCTTATTTAGCAAAAAGAGGAAACAGATTAGTAAAATTGTCAAACTCTGGAGACAGATAAAAATTTCTGTATTTTTCGTTGTTTTTTCTTTAAAAGTAATGTCTCAGCCAAATGATACGGAGATTTTGGCAAAAAGGTCTGGTTGTTCTTGCAGGAGTGTAGGGGAATGGGTATATTGGTTATACCTGTCCTGTGATTCCCAGTAATGGGACTCATGTGGCGAAGCATTTTAATAAATGAATAGGTATGCGGGTTTCCGCTTTCAGGTCATTTTTCCCTAAAGACTTCAAAATTCACCCAATACGCTAGGTCCAGATTAAACTATGGTCGAATAGGACGAATGGCCATAGTAGCCAATTTTTTATACCAAAAAATATTTAATTGAATAGGGAAGAAATACGTTCACGAATAAAATACTTACGGAGAGAAATTAAATTTAATAGTCTGGTAAGTTCAAACAGAGAATTTGAAAATGAAATCAGATGGATGCAAAGATTGTATCTTTCTACCTTAAGGCAAATGGAGTATGAGATTGAATATTCACAGAATTATTTTGAAGATGTTTCAGATACCATAAGATTATTGATAGAATGGTATGAAACAGACGCAATTCACCCTATTAAAATTATACCTGCAGAAATTAAAGATGTGTTTTGGGGCTGTTTTGAATATATAATTGGTCAGCGTGAATTTGAAGAGAGATTCAAAAAGCAAATATTTCAGTTTTACAATGAAAATGAATATCCAGCCTTATCTATCACTAAAATTAATTTTAAAAATAAATCAGAAAATATAACAGTAAATACGGATAATATTCATTTAATAAATGAATTCATCCTAAGCAAAACAATTTTCAAGATTGACATTAAAAGTCCTGAGCTACAGATTATTGAAAAGTATGTAAATAACTTCTGCCGAAAGGTTTTGGATTTATATATCGGTGGTCATTTGAGTCAGGGAGTATTTAGTAAAAACTATGGTAAGTTAATGAAGGATGTTGAGGTAGAATATGAATTGATTGATTCTGAAGACAGAGATGATTTGGAGGAATACCTTACTGAATTTAGTAATTTATTTGGGCTTAATTTAGTCTAAATATGGTAAATAGTACTTGTTGTTATTTTATTGGTTCTTTTCTTATGAAAAGTTTGTTAGAGAGGATATCAAAATATTTAAATAAATGAAGACTTATAAGAACAAGTCGGATAGCTGTTCTCGAAATAGACTCCAATGAATAGTACTAAAAAAATGGCTTTGCTACTTTTTGTTTTACTAATTATTTGGATTGTTTGGTATTTCTATAATTGGCGATCTGAAGAGTTTTTGCAATCAAAGGAAAGTATTGTACAGTTGAATTTAGGAAGTAATAAACAACCTCTTTATTTGAGAGCGAAAATATGGGGTATTGCAGGAAATCACGAACAAATTGTATTGTCCCGGTCAAATAATAGCGCTCCTGATACAACTATAGATTATATATTCTACACTTCTGAAGTTTTTTACAGAGTGGAAAATGATAGTATTCTTATTCTGTATGTTACTGAAAGTTCAATTGTAGAGCCTGCAAATAAAACACCGAATGTTATCATAATAGGCTTGGAAACAGTTGATCAAATTGGTGATTATACAACCAATTATAAGAAATACGGTTTAGAGCGAATAAGTGTTTACGAGTAATTATTGAATGAAATTATCTATGAAATACATTTATTTTCTCTTATTGTTAGTATGCTCATGTAAATCAAGGATGGATATTATTGGAGATCAAAAGATTAAAATTATTTCGGAAGATTATTTTAATCAAAAGACAAAACATTTAAATTATTTTAAACAATATGTAAGTCAATATGAGGCGCTGGTTATAAAAGGCGATGATAGTTTGTATTATATTAATCAAAGAGGAAAGTGTTATATTATACAGGATTTACAGGCTGTAGATTCGTTTTTAGAGCAAAGTGTAATTGTTCCTAAGCCTAAATCCTATTATAAATTCATTCAATCGCTTGGCAATATCAAAATTGATTCAATTCAGCATATTATTGATCAGTTTAAAGCTTCAAATAATTTAGGTATAATTGATATTGACCAGGATGCGATTTACAAAATCGATGAAATCGTTATAAAAATGAGTGACAAAAATAAGTTTTCAGTTGTCATGTATTGTATCGTGGGAGAATATTTTCGATATGCTTTTAGTAATGGGTATAGCTGGGCAAATCAATATAACCCTGATTTGAATGTGAATTTGCCTGTCCTGATCGAAAATGCCACAGGAAAACTAATAAGATTTGATGAGGAGGTATTTGATTCCTTGAGTGATCCGCAGGTTGAAACCCCTGTAAATTTCGCTGTACATGCTATTTTCTATAAATTGTAGGTAGCAAGAAAATCTTCTAAAACACGGCATCCAATTGACAAAATGTATAGTGACCATATTAGCTAGTTTAATTTTTATTTCTGATACACTCTTTGCACAAGTAGGAATAATTGAAGACGAAGGCGAATTGGCAAAAGTAATTGGTAATAAGGATTTTGGATTATTGGTTAAAGAACGCTTTAAAGATTCAATTCCGGGATTGGATACGATGATGTTCCGAATTAATATTAGTAGAAGAGGGAAGGCTCGAAACGTACAATATATAAATAATTATTTTAGTCCTTCAATTTCAAAAACAGATCTCATTAGAATTTCTGATTTTACAAAAGGTTCAATTTCATGGGAACCGGCTAAAGTTAAAGTTAAGGATAGATGGAAAAAGGTTAGTTCATGGGTATATGTTTATATTAATGCGGAATTAATTGATAAATTGGAATAGACAGAATACTGATAATATTATTTCATGAATATATGCCGGAAATATATATTGGTGTGTTTGGTTTTTATTTTGTCTGCAAATTTGTATGCTACTACGAATACAGATTCTTTGTATAGAATAGTACGGATTCAATCAAAAGGCGACTATTATATCATACGGGTGCAGAGAAATGATTCTTTATTTAAGATTGTTTCAAGAGTAATTACTTTAGATAGTAATTCTAACCTGGAGCTTATTAGAAAGGGAAATAAGTATAAATTTATTTGGGGTATAATGGATACGGATACATCCGCTAGTGTTGAACCATTAGTTGGAATCTCAAATTATTTACATGTTAAGAAAAGTAGGTACTGGGGTGACAGTAAAATAAAATTTACAAAACGCTTTCACTATCGTTTATACAATACTAGAAATCTTATTGGATTGTATTATGTTCCATCTGCTTTTATCTATCGTAGAGAAAAGTATTAAAATAGAGTTTTAGATAGCGATAACAATAATCGTTATGGTGAATTTTAATATTTTAGGTCTACTATTATATAAACTATATGACAAGTTGGCTTTATACATTTTGGAATAAACTTCACCCTCTTTTTAAAATTTTGTTGATTTTGTTGTTATTGTATTTGGGGACTGTATTTGTTTTTTATCTGGCATTAAAAACAGCAGGTTTTCATAATAAATATGACTGATATAATTTTTTGATGTAAAGAAAAAGGTTTTAATTAATAGAGTATATGATTTTTGATTTAATTGAAAATAACGACATAGAGGGCTTAAAGAAGGTATTATTTAATACTCACCCAAATTGGGTAGACCAATTTGGTTATAGTGCATTGCATATTGCTATATCAAAGGATTATGAAGAGATAGCAGAGATACTAATTAAGGCTGGGATTGATTTAAATTTGAAAGATCCAAAAGGGCAATCCGCCTTGCATTATTGTGCTTTTTACAATAGGCCTGAAATGGCCAGATTAATTTTACAAAGCGGTGGTCGACTTGATATACAGGATGACTTTGGAAATGAACCTTTATGGACTGCAGTAATAAGAGATAAAGGTTTCGGACGCCACACTGAAATTGTGAAAATATTTATTGAGGCTGGGGCGGATAAAAATCATGAGAATAATGTTAAAAAGACGCCCTTTGGGTTGGCTAAAGAGTTAGAGTACGATGAGGTTTTAGCAATAATGCTTGCTTGAAGTATTTTAAAATGAAAAGGTTCTCTCTTTTCTTCTTATTCCTATCTTTTGGACTATCTGTAAGTTCCCAGGTTATTAATTATGGGAACAATCCTCATGCCGGAAAATACCTGCGTGTAGAGGACGCCACTTTGTATTATGAGGAGTATGGTACTGGTAAACCATTGCTATTACTTCATGGCGATACCTTTGGATATATCTCTGAATTCGAACAATACATTCCTATACTGGCCAAACAGTTTAAAGTTATTATTCCTGCCATGCGTGGGCATGGTAAGTCTGAGATTGGAACAAAAAAGTATTCCTATAAATTATTTGCAGAGGATGCATTGGCTATTCTGAATAAGGAAAGAATAGATAAGGTTGCAGTTATGGGTTTCAGTGCAGGCGCAACTACGGCCTACTATCTGGGAGCTTTTTATCCGGAAAGAGTTACAAAGGCGGTTGCTATGGCTGGTGCCATTGACACATCCAGCTATAAGCCAGGTATACTGGCGGATTTAAAAAATACAACTGGTGATGCGTATGAACAGATGGTTCCTGAATTGGTAAAGGAACGTAAGAAGTTAATGCCTAAACCTGATAGCTACAATGAACTGATTCAAAAGCTGAAAGAGGCCTGGTTGCAACCTGTGTATATTGAAGAGGTAAAGTTGAAAGAGATGAAATGTCCGGTTCTGATAGTTGGAGGGGATCGGGACGAATATATGGCAGTAGAAAGTTTTGTCCGGATCCAGCAACTTATTCCGGCTTCCCAATTGGCTATCCTGCCGAATTGTAATCATGTAGGATTGTTATTTTATCCGGGGATGGTTAATTTGATAGTGCTTCCTTTTCTCCTCAAAGAATAATGAGGAGCATTTTGTTGATTTAATTCTTATTATTAAATGATTGATTTTTCAGAATTGTATCTTGAATTTAAAGACGCTGGTGATTTTATTCGTCTGGAACCGTTGCATTTGGTAAATCCTGATGGTCAATGTGATACAGACAAAAACTGGATAAAGACCCTTGTTACTGTTAAAGGAGGGGTATTTAGTGGGCAATATACTGCTGAATTCATGACAACAGATTTTGAACTCTTTAAACAAGAATTAAGGAAGTTGGATACTGATTTTAATGGGTCGGCTAAGTTTGATCCCCTGGAGGACCAGCTTGTTTTAGCCATACAAGGTGATGGACTGGGGCATTTTCATCTCGATTGTAAGGCAACACCCGATCCACATATGGGGCGTAGGTTGAATTTTTCTATCATTTTTGACCAGACACAAATAAAGGAATATATAAGGCAACTTGATAGTATTACAAGAAAGTTTCCAATTGATGGTAACTTTAAAATACAAAATCAATAATCTGTTTATGAGAATAGTTGCTTTCTTAATTCTTTATTTATTGCCGATTATACTAATTGCTCAACCTAAGGCAGCTTCCCTTCCTGGCATGAAAGATTACCTGGAGCCAATTAAGAAAGAACTAGTAAAGGAATGGCCAAATAACCGAACTATTAATCTGGTATTTCATGGACATAGTGTTCCGTCGGGATATTTTAAAACACCAGAAGTAAACACGATGGATGCGTATCCCTATCAGGTGCTTCGGTTATTAAAAGAGAAATATCCCTATGCGGTTATCAATGTGATCAATACCGCTATAGGAGGAGAAAATGCACAGAGCGGACAAAAGCGTTTTGAAACTGACGTGCTCTGCCATAAACCTGATGTGCTGTTTATTGATTATGCCCTAAATGATCGGGGCCTCGGATTGCAAACAGCGAAAGCCGCCTGGGAGAAAATGATTGTAGAAGCACAGCAAAGAGGAATAGAAATTATCCTTTTGACACCATCCCCTGATCTTTCGGTTGATATATTGGAAACGAATACTGATCTCGATCAACATTCAGAACAGATTAGATCACTTGCGAATAAATACCAGCTCGGACTGGTCGACAGCTATTCCAAATTCCGGGATATTAAGGCTGCCGGGGGCAATATCGGGGATTATATGTCACAGATTAATCATCCGAATGCAAAAGGCCATGCTGTAATTGCGAAAGAAATACTGAAGTATTTTATTGATTGATTTATTTTACTAACCATTGTATCGGATCCTTAATTTCCGGTTTCAATTTTACATGCGGTGCAATTCCGGTTGGATCAACTGGGTAGTCGGGTAACCTGGCTGACCGGGTTGTAGGAACCGAAAAATACCAAAG
>CAZJNY010000146.1:0-9388 GCA_964547405.1 uncultured Flavihumibacter sp.
TTATTCCACTAACAGGCATGCCTGTACGAGGGTCGATGGTGTGGGAGTATCGTTTTCCATTTATCTCAACAAACTTTTCATAATTACCGGAGGTGGCTACTGACATGTCGGTAATATTGATGTAGGAGAACAAATGATTGGCGACATTGGGATCCGCTATTCCGATTGTCCAGGGCTCTCCATTCTCCTGTTTCCCCCAGGTTGTCAGATCACCAGAAGCATTTACAATTCCACTGCTCACCCCTTCTTTAACCAATACTTCTTTTGCCCGATCTGCAGCATATCCTTTCCCGATTCCACCAAAACCAATCCGCATCCCTTTTTCCTTTAGAAAAACGGTCCGGTTCAGGGGATCTACTTCAATATTTTTAAAGTTTATCAACCGAACCGATTTTCTGGCAATTGCTGCATCAGGCAGCGATTTCATGGTAAGGTCAAAATTCCAGAGTCGTTTATCTATGGAACCGTATGACAAATCAAAAGCACCCTGAGTGAGGGCTGAAATTCGCTGGGCGCGCTGAATTAAGGCAATCATTTCTCCGGATACCTCAACAGGACTAATCCCAGCCATATCATTTATACGGTTCGTTTCACTTTCAGGAAGAAAGGTGGACAATAGGCCTTCAATTCTTCTGATTTCAGCAATTGCCTGATCAATCAGCCAGTCGGCCCTGTTTTCATCTGGCTCCAATACAGTTATTTCAAAACGGTTTCCCATCAGGCGAAGGGACCTTTTCCGCAGGTTTCCGCTTGATTGCAAAAGTTTAAGATCCTTATTCATGGGTGAGGGTACGTAATTCGTTTAAAAATCCGCTTGCTTTATTCTCCGGGTAGCCTTCCCAACTCTTTATGACTACACCATTTTCATCCAACAGAAGGGTTAAGGGAAAACTGCCTTTGCTATTATAGCGTTCTGCCAGCGCATCGTTCCTGTGCTGCTGTTCCGTGCTCAGCTGATTCTTTTTGGATCTGGGAAAATCAGCCCTGACTAATACCAACTCTTTGGAGGCCAGCTCTTCAAATTCAGGAGATTGAAAAACATCCTTTGTTAACCGGATACAGGGTCCGCACCAGTCGGAGCCTGAAAAATTCAGTAATAGCTGCTTATGCTCCTTTTTTGCCTGTTCCTGTGCTTCCGAAAAATCCAGTAGCCAAACAGGAGCAATTGCCTGAGAAATTAGCAGCAGGACAGAGAGAAAAAACGACATTTTAATCTTATTTTAATGTGAATCTAATCTCATTCTAATATCGCCTCTGTGATTTTTCTCACCCTTGAACCTGATTTTTCCAATTGGAATACAACTTTTATAGTTTTTACCACGTCTTCCTGTGCATGACAAACTCCTATTCAAAGACACCATCTCTGCTGATTTGCCTGGCGCTTGATCTGGTAGGTTATTTTACCTACGCAATACCGGTACTGGGTGAATTTGGCGATCTGATCTGGGCGCCGATTGCCGGTTTGCTGTTCTTTAAATTATTTGGGGGTTGGAAAGGAGCGCTGGGGGGATTTTTTGCCTTTGCAGAAGAGCTGCTGCCTTTCACAGATTTTGTTCCCAGTTTTACCCTGGGCTGGCTGGCACAGCGATTCCTATATTCTAAACCTGGTGGCGATCCACTTCCGGTCAGCTCCAGATAATGAAGTAATCCTGTCAGGCCGCAAAAGACCAGTCCTCAGGCCGCAAAGGGATGGTTTTGGGGGCTTGTCCGATTGGTTAGGAAGCGTTTATCCAAATGTTCAACAACCAGGGCCGCTGCGCCTAAGAGCTCCGCCTCCTTGTTCAAATCAGATATTCGCAGCAATGTATGTGCTGTAAGTCGGGGTATGCAATACCGGTTTAACGCCTGCTGTAATGGGGGTAGCAGCAATTTTCCTGCGGCAGCGCCTCTGCCACTGATGACAATTTCCTCCGGATTCATGATATGCACCAGAATGGCAATACCTTTTCCGATAGTATGTACCATTTCAGTGAGTAGCTCAACTGCCAGCTGATCTCCTCTTACTGCAGCCTGAACGATTCCATGAAAAGCTTCATCCGTGTCTGCAGGCAAATTTTTTATACTGGAAACTCTGCCGGAGGCTAATCCCTGCCGTACTTTTTCAACGAGCACTTTCATGGATGCCTCTGTTTCCAGGCAACCCATTTTTCCGCAATCACATAGCTTATTATTATTAAAGAGAGGGATATGGCTGAACTCACCGGCGAAACCATTATATCCCCTGAAAAGCGAACCATTTACAATCATACCCAGACCGATTCCCCAGGAAAGATTAATGACCATCACATTGTTTCTGCCAGCAGAACCGCCAAGCTTCAATTCTGCAAGGGCAATTAAACTCGAATCATTATCCAGATATACCGGTAATCCAAGTTCCCGTTGCATCCGATCCGGAATTCCTTTTCCATTGTTGTCCAGAAAGGAATAATTAACCCCTGTTGTCAGATCAATAAAACCAGGCATGCCAATTCCTACTCCCAGCACTTTAGCCACCGGTACAGGTAGTTCCAACAGGTAGTTTTGAACCAGACTGATTAGCTCCGCCAATGCGTTTGCATTCTCTTTTAAGGGTAAACTGATTCTTTTTTCATTCAGTTTCTCGAAATTCTGCAGGTCTACCAGAGCGATTTTGGTGATTAACTGATCCATGGCTATTGCAATCGCATACATGCGATCCGGAACAAGTGCGTATACCTGTGGCCTTCTTCCTCCCGTTGATGGAGCATATCCTTTTTCATAAATCAACCCTTCTTTTACCAGCTCCTCCAATACCCGGATTGTTACAGGCAGACTCCTTTGCATGCGATTGCTCAATTCGGATGCGGAAAGAAGTTTTCCAAAACACAACTCTTTCAGGATTTTCCCTTTGTATACTTCAACTTTTGAAGACATATCTTAGAATATCAAAATACCAAATATTTCAATCATGAAGAATTTTACCTTACACCAGGGAAAGACCATTTAAAATGGAAGAAAAATCAAAAGAATATATGATTCAGGAAGACTCAGCCTGAAACTCTATTTTTTAGGCATGGTTTTAGCTGAAGTTTAACCTTTAAATTTTCAGGGAAAGGGATAGGAAATTTGTTATTTATTCAGGCCAGGGCATAAAAAAAGGGGTCAGAATAGACATTCAACCCCGTTTTTAAAATCCAATATCCTATGAAAAACCATTACAATAATACAAGTTTTCCCCTACACATGCAAGTAATTTATAAAATTGCGTAAAAACACGTAATGGTTTACTAATTCTTGATCAGCTTTTCTGTGATTTTACGACCACTTTCCACCTGAGTTAAGGTAATGATATACAGCCCTTTATCCAGGGAAGATACGTCTACTGTCTGTAATCCTGCCTGAAGTTTAAGCGATAAGCGAAGCTTGCCGGTCGCATCGGATATAACAAGGTCCAGCGGCTGTTCAGATCGTACAATTAGCACGTTGTCTACTGGATTCGGATAAAATTTACAGGTCATATCCCCCGCCAGATTCGCCTGAACCGTATTCGATACGAATTGTGTTCCCTCCTTCAGGATCCATTTTAACCGATAAAAATTTTTACCCTTCATCGGTTGCTCATCTGTAAACCGGCTTTCAATGGAGTCCTGACGCAGTACCGCAACTACTTCATAGGGTCCTTCGCGAAAAGCTGCTCTTTCCAGGTTAACGTATCCGCCCCTTTCCATGGACGCCAGCTCCCATCTCAACTGTACTTTGGATGGCACCTGAATAACAGGGTCGTCTAACCGAATAGAAAGGAGATTGCGCACACCCATTGTTGGAGCAAGGGGAGCTCCAGAGATTGGCTGTGCAGCAACAGGAAATAACCGGCAGATGATTGCCAAGGTCAGTAAGGGGGTTAGTAATTGCATGGTTCTGGTCCGTGGGTTGTGGATAACTTGTTAACAATTACTATGCCGAATGCACGTAAAGCCCGGGCTTTAACAGGAATATAGCGCAAACAATTCCAGATGATTACGCATCGAAGTTTTCAATCCCGAAAGCGCATCGCCATGGTCGCCCACGATAAAAAGAAAAAAGAAATGGTGGAATGGGCGGAAAAAAATAAAGTGATACTTGCCCGGCACGAATTACTGGCAACCGGAACAACAGGAAAACTTCTGGAAGATCAACTGGACCGGCCGGTTAAAAAATTATTGAGCGGTCCGCTGGGCGGCGATCAGCAGATCGGCGCTATGATTGCAGACGGACTGATTGATGTTCTGATCTTTTTCTGGGACCCCATGGAAGCCCAGCCACATGACAGCGATGTGAAAGCCCTGCTTCGGGTGGCAATTGCCTGGAATTGCGTAGTAGCCAATGATCCTGCAACCGCAGACTTTATCATCAGCTCTCCCCTGATGGCGGGCAGTTACGATGCCGTGATCCCGGATTACTCCGGTTATCTTACCAGAAAAATAGAAGATTAACTGCTTATTCTTCCAGCACAGACTTTCCCTTGCGAAGAAACCAACGATCGAATAAAAAAGGTCCCATGGGTAAGAGTGATGCCAGGAAAGCTAGAAAAATGCGGCCAAATTTCCATTTCAGCGCCTGACCGGCTTCTATTACCATGTAACAATACCACACGAACAGCACTCCGTGGATCCAGCCAATATAGGTTACCGCCTTCGGCATATCCATCATGTACTTCAACGGCATGGCCACACCCAGTAATACCAGAAATGAAATGCCTTCCGCCGTTCCGATCGCCCGGAATTTTTTGATAACCGCCGGTTCCTGCATGAGTTGTGAATTTGGGACGAAGGTAGGGAAGCTTCCCTACCTTTGCTCCATGCCTTTCCTTCTTAAATCTTCCTATCAACCGGCGGGCGATCAGCCCACTGCCATCGCACAATTAACTGAAGGGTTGAAAGAGGGTGAAAAACACCAGACCTTACTGGGAGTTACCGGTAGTGGTAAAACCTTCACCATCGCCAATGTGATCCAGCAGGTGCAAAAACCGACCCTGGTACTCACCCACAATAAAACCCTGGTAGCACAACTCTATGGAGAATTCAAACAATTCTTCCCGGATAATGCAGTTGGTTATTTTGTTTCCTATTACGATTATTACCAGCCGGAAGCCTATATCCCGGTTTCCGATACCTATATCGAAAAGGACCTCGCCATTAATGAAGAACTGGATAAACTTCGCCTGCAGGCAACCTCCCAATTGCTGAGCGGAAGAAGAGATATCATCGTGGTAGCTTCCGTGAGCTGTATCTATGGTATGGGTAACCCGACTGAATTTGAAAATGGCATCGTTCGCATTCACGAAGGTCAGCTGATTTCCCGGCAGGGATTTCTGCACGCCCTGGTGAACTCCCTCTATACCCGCACCCAAACCGATTTCACAAGAGGTACTTTCCGCGTAAAGGGAGATACTGTGGATATCAACCTGCCCTACCTGGATATCGGATACCGCATCATTTTCTTTGGTGATGAAATCGAAACCATTGAAAGCTTCGAAATCACCACCGGCAAACGAATTGGCAAACTGGAAAACGCAGCCATCTTTCCGGCCAATCTCTACCTCGCACCCAAAGACATGATGCAACAGGTGCTCAATGAAATCCAGGATGAAATGACCGCCCAGGTAGAGTATTTCAAAACACAGGGCCGTTTTATTGAGGCACAGCGGATCAGTGAACGCGTCAATTATGACCTGGAAATGATCCGCGAACTCGGCTATTGTAACGGTGTCGAAAACTATTCCCGCTTTTTTGACCGCCGCCAGCCAGGCACCCGGCCCTTCTGTTTATTGGATTATTTCCCCAAAGACTTTCTCTGCGTGATCGACGAAAGCCATCAAACCATTCCACAGGTTAGCGGCATGTATGGCGGTGACCGGAGCAGGAAACTGAACCTCGTGGATTTTGGCTTCCGGCTGCCATCCGCACTGGATAACCGTCCCCTGAATTTTCATGAATTCGAAAGCCTGCTCAACCAGGTAATCTATGTTTCGGCTACTCCCGGTGAATATGAACTGGAACAAACAGGTGGTGTGGTAGTTGAACAGGTGGTTCGTCCCACCGGCTTACTGGATCCGCCTATTGAAGTACGGCCCAGTGTCAACCAGATTGATGACCTGCTGCATGAAATTGACCTGCGTATTAAGAAAGGAGACCGGGTATTGGTAACTACCCTTACCAAACGCATGGCCGAAGAAATGGATAAATACCTGCAGCGTATCAATATCAAATCCAAATACATCCATTCCGAAGTGGATACCCTGGACCGCGTTGAAATCCTGCGACAATTGCGCCTGGGTGAAATCGATGTTTTGGTTGGGGTAAACCTGCTCAGAGAAGGACTGGATCTGCCGGAAGTGTCGCTGGTCGCCATTCTGGATGCCGACAAAGAAGGATTCCTGCGTAATGAGCGCTCCCTGACGCAGACGGCGGGCAGGGCCGCCCGTAATGTGGATGGGTTGGTTATCTTTTACGGCGATAAAATCACGGAAAGCATGCAGCGTACCATTGATGAAACAAGCCGGCGCCGGGAGAAACAAATCATCTACAACCAGGAACATGGCATTACCCCAAAAACAGTGGTTAAATCCATCGAACAGGTAATGGCACAAACCTCTGTGCTGGATATCAAAGGCTATGATATTAAAAACCCGTATGCGATGGCTCCTAACGGAGAATTGGTAGAGATTGCAGCTGAAGAACAGGAACAGTATATGACCATCCCGCAAATGGAAAAAGCCATCTCCCAGACCAAAAAAACAATGGAAAAAGCTGCCCGGGATCTGGATTTCATGGAAGCAGCCCGCCTGCGCGATGAAATGTTCCGGATGCAAAAGGAGTTGGAAAGCATGAAGAAATAGGGTATTTTTCCAATATGATTTCCATCGCACTCTACCATTTAAAAGGTGGCGTTGGTAAAACAGCCACCTGTGTTAATCTATCCTACCTGGCTGCACAAGACGGCTATAAAGTCCTTTTATGGGATCTTGACCCACAGGGTTCCACCTCCTTTTACTACAATGTGCAACCAAAAATCAAAAGTGGTACCCAGAAATTATTCAATGAACAACTGGATCTGGAAGAACTGGTAATGGCCACAGGATATGAGAATATTGATATCATTCCCGCAGATCTGACAGCCCGAAACCTGGATATCATTCTGGAGGAATTGAGAAGTTCCAAACGACGGTTCAAATCCATATTAAGTCAGCTGGAAAAAGAATATGATTTTGTTTTCATCGATTGCCCTCCCGGCTTTTCCGTGCTCTCCGAAAATATTTTTTACGCAGCAGATATTATCCTGATGCCAACCATACCAACTACTCTATCGGTGCGTAGTTATGAGCTGGTTAAAAATTATTTCAGTGAAAAAAACCTGGATGACTCGAAGTTAATGTGCTGCTTCACCATGGTTGACCTCCGGAAAAATATGCACAATGAAATCATGCAGGAATTGATCCGCGACAATAAATTTTTCCATAATTATATTCCCTATCTCTCCGATGTTGAAAAAATGGGCTCCTATCAGGCACCCTTACACGCTTTTGCACCATCTTCCTACGCCGCTCAATGTTACAGCGATCTCTGGGAAGAAATTAAAGAAGGAGTAATGGAGTAAGGTTCATACTATTTTCTTGGGCACACTGGCTTCCTCTTCCTTTTTATAATGTTCATGAAGCTCTACCGGCTCGGCGGCTTTATTGCCCATCCGCATTTGCAATAAATCAACCAGCAGCGAAAAGGCCATTGCAAAATAAATATAGCCTTTCGGTATTCCTGAATCAAACCCTTCAGCAATCAGTGATACGCCAATTAATAACAGGAAAGAAAGCGCCAGCATTTTGAATGCCGGGTGTTTGTTTACAAATCCGCTGATGGGTTCCGCGGCAAATAACATGATCGCAACAGTGATAATAACTGCTACATACATTACCCAAACCTCCTGTACCATCCCGATGGCAGTTATAATTGAATCGATTGAAAATACCAGGTCCATTATCAGAATCTGAACAATAACCTGTGAAAAGGTGACCACACCCAGTTTAGTGGTGATATCCCCTTTTTCACCCTCCGTTTTGTGATAAATTTCCTTGCTGCTTTTATAGATCAGAAATAAGCCGCCACCTATCAATATCAGGTCCTTACCCGAAATGGACTGTTCCCAAATCCTGAACAATTCATTATCCAGTTTAATAATCAGAGAAATAATAAAAAGCAGCAGAATGCGTAATACGGCAGCCATTAGCAACCCTACCCGCCTCGCCTTTTTTTGCTGGTTCTCCGGAAGTCTGGAGGCAAGAATAGAAATAAAAATCACATTGTCAATACCCAGTACTACTTCCAGAGCCACCAGGCTCAACAGGGCGATTAGGAGCTGATAGTCCATGCGATACGTATAATTTATTAAATGTAAAAAATCTCTGCCTCACCCAGGATTAGAAAAACTCTTAACCAGTCTTGTTTCTCATGCGTTTGGGTCCATACCATAGCCAGAATCCGGTTATGGTAAACAGCAGGAGTGCCAACCCGGAAATAGTTGTAAAGAGAAGTTTAAACAGCTCTCCCCCATTTAGCAGTTTCATATCCACAATCGATCCATCATGGATTTTCTCAATAAAATCGGAACGCCTGCGTTCAATTTTCAACAATTCGCCGGTTGATCCATCGAGTTGCAGACCCCAGAAATGATTGGCAAATAAAAACTTGGCTACCCCTTTATCTGCCCGAACATCAATTTTATCCAATTCAGTTGACAATCCTGCATCCACGGAGTCAAGCAGATACCGGCTGGCTTTCTGATACAGGCTGTCCATCGGTAACCAGTTTGCCAGACTGGAAGAAGAACCCTTCGCCGTTTCCGACTGTATCCAGTTACTGTTTTTTTTCCAGCCCAATAACAAACCAGTAACAGACACCACCACAAAAAGCAGAAACAGCGTCGCACCCATGGTACGATGAATTTTACGCACCACCCGCAATACCCTGGCCTGCTTCGCTCTCGTTGGATTTAGATTCATACAGGCCGGTAAATTGCACCAATTTGAGGAGATCACAAAAGCGGCACTTATATTACTAATTAAGTTTATCTATCTTAGTCGCCATGCAGTTGAATTTCATACACCACGCAGCAAGGTGGTTACTCGCAATTTTTCTCCTCTTTGCCGGAATTGGTCATCTTACCTGGGCCCGAACAGAATTCCTGGCGCAGGTTCCCGAATGGCTACCGCTTGAAGCCGATCTGGTAGTAGTAATTTCAGGATTTGTGGAGATAGGACTGGGCCTGGCACTCCTGGTTTTTAAATCTTACCGGCAACAGGTCGGATGGATTGCAGCAATTTTTTTTCTGCTCGTTTTTCCCGGAAATATTTCTCAATACATCAACAAAGTGGATGCATTCGGACTGAATTCTGACA